>VXMU01000024.1 GCA_009840945.1 Chloroflexota bacterium
CCCTCGGCGCCATCTCGCTGGCGGCACGCGAGCGGCTCGACAACCTGATCTTCGTCATCAACTGCAACCTGCAGCGCCTCGATGGCCCGGTGCGCGGCAACGGCCAGATCATTCAGGAGTTGGAGGCGGTCTTCCGCGGCGCCGGCTGGAACGTGATCAAGGTGCTGTGGGGCGCGGAGTGGGACGACCTGCTGGCGAAGGACGACGACGGCCTGCTCACGCGGCGCATGGGCCAGATCGTCGACGGCGAGTACCAGAAGTACACGGTCGCCGGCGGCGCCTATATCCGCGAGCACTTCTATGGCGTCGACCCCCGCCTGCTGCGGATGGTCGAGCACATGAGCGACGACGAGCTGTGGTCGATGCGCCTCGGCGGCCACGACCCGGAGAAGGTCCACGCCGCCTACCACGCAGCCATCCGCCACGAGGGCGCGCCGACGGTCATCCTCGCCCGCACCATCAAGGGCTACGGGCTCGGCGAGGCGGGCGAGGGCAAGAACATCACGCACCAGCAGAAGCAGCTCAACGCCGACGAGCTGATGCACTTCCGTGACCGCTTCGCCATCCCGCTGAGCGACGAGGAGGTCGGGAGCGCGCCGCTCTACAAGCCCGACGACGACAGCGCGGAGGCGCGCTACTTGCACCAGCGCCGGCGCGCCCTCGGCGGCTTCCTGCCGCTGCGCCGCACCATCTCGTGTGCCGGCATCTCGCCGGACGAGTCGGTCTACGACGAGTTCTACGCTGGGTCCGGCGGCCGCGAGGTGTCGACCACGCTGGCGTTCGTGCGGCTGCTCGGACGGCTGCTGCGCGACGACGTCATCGGCGACCACATCGTGCCGATCGTGCCGGACGAGGCGCGCACCTTCGGGATGGAGACGCTGTTCCGCCAGGCCGGGATCTACTCGCACGTCGGGCAGCTCTACGAGCCCGTCGATGCTGACAGCCTGATCTACTACAAGGAGACGACGGACGGCCAGATCCTCGAGGAGGGGATCACCGAGGCCGGCTCGCTCGCCTCGTTCATCGCCGCGGGGACGGCCCCGGCGGTACACGGCGCGTGCACGCTGCCGTTCTTCATCTTCTACTCGATGTTCGGCTTCCAGCGCGTCGGCGACCTCGTGTGGGCCGCGGCCGACTCGCGGACGCGCGGCTTCCTCGTCGGCGCGACGTCGGGGCGCACGACGCTGCAGGGCGAGGGGCTCCAGCACCAGGACGGGCACAGCCACGTGCTCGCCTCGGTGGTCCCGAACCTGGTGAGCTACGACCCCGCGTACGCATACGAGGTCTCGCTGATCGTGCGCGAGGGCATCCGCCGTATGCACGAGCAGCAAGACGCCGTCTTCTACTACCTCACCGTCACCAACGAGGCCTACGCGCAGCCGCCAATGCCCGAGGGCGTCGAGGAGGGCGTGATCCGCGGGATGTACGCGCTGAAGGCGTCGGCGGTCGACGGGCCGCGCGTGCAGCTCTTCGGCAGCGGGGCGATCCTCAACGAGGTCGTCGCCGCACAGGAGCTCCTCGCCGAGCGCTACGGCGTCGCCGCCGACGTGTGGTCGGTGACGAGCTACAGCGAGCTGCGCCGCAACGCGATCGACGTCGACCGCTGGAACATGCTCCATCCCGGCGAGCCGCCTCGACGTCCGTACCTGGCCGAGGCGCTCGACGGCGCCGAGGGCCCGTTCGTCGCCGCGACCGACTACATGAAGTCGCTCCCGGACGGCGTCGCGAAGTGGCTGCCGGGCCGCCTCGTCTCGATGGGGACGGACGGCTTCGGCCGCAGCGAGACGCGGGAGGCACTGCGCGACTTCTTCGAGGTGGACGCGAAGCACATCGCCCTCGCCGCGTTGTACGCCCTCGCGCAAGAGGGCGCCGTCGACGCCGACCTGCCGGAGCGCGCGATCGCGGACCTCGACATCGACCCGGACAAGGTCAACCCGCGGCTCGCCTGAGCCCGCCGGTACGGGAAGAGCCAGTACGGGAAGGGACCGCATGGCCGACGAATTCGCGCTGCCGGACCTCGGTGAAGGCATCGAGGAGGCCGAGGTCATCGGCGTCCTCGTACACGCCGGCGACATGGTCGAGGCGGACCAGCCGCTGATCGAGGTGGAGACGGAGAAGGCCAACCTCGACGTGCCGTCCCCGCACGCCGGGGTTGTCGAGGCGGTGCTTGTCGAGGTGGGCGAGGTGATCCGCGTCGGCCAGCCGATCGTCTCGATCGCCGCGACGAACGGCGCGAGCGCGGCGCCCGCGCCCGCCGCCGGGGCCCCCGCCCCGTCGCCGGACGCCGGCTCGGGCGCGCCGCCCGCGGCTCCAGCGCCGGCTGCTCCCGCACCATCGCAGCCGACACCCATCGCGGCCGTCCCCGCTTCGGCGCCCGTCGCCCCGGTGCTCCTCGAGCCCGCGGGCCGCTCGGTCGCCGCGTCGCCCGCGGTGCGGCTGTTCGCGCGCGAGATCGGGGTGCGCATCAGCGACGTGCCCGGCAGCGGGCCCGGGGGACGCGTCTCGATCGACGACGTGAAGGCGCACGCGCGCGCGCTGCTGACGCAGCTCTACGCCTCGCCGGCCGCTGCCGCGCCGCCCGCCGCCGCACCGCCGCCGCCCGCACCTGCCCCCGAGGCGGGCGTGCCGCCGCCGGCCGCGCTGCCCGACCTCGCGGCGTTCGGGGAGATCGAGCGCGAGCGGATGACGCCGACGCGCCGCGCGACCGCGCGCAACCTCGCGCAGTCGTGGGCGCAGAGCCCGCACATCACGCTCCAGCAGAAGGCCGACGTGACGGAGCTCGACGCGCGCCGTCGCGAGCTGCGCGACCGCGTCGCGGAGTCGGGCGGGTCGCTGACGATGATGCCGATCCTGATGCAGGTCGTGACGCGCGCGCTCGCCGAGTTTCCGCGCCTCAACGCCTCGATCGACATGGCCACGCAGGAGATCGTCTACCGCCGCTACATCCACGTCGGCGTGGCGACCGACACCGAGCGAGGCCTCGTGGTCCCCGTCGTGCGCGACGCCGACCAGAAGTCGCTGACGGAGCTCGCGGTCGAGATCCGCGAGCTGGCCGAGCGGGCGCGCGACCGCAAGCTCGGCATCGACGACATGCGCGGCGGGACGTTCACGATCAGCAACCTCGGCGGCATGGGGACCGGGTTCTTCACCGCCATCCTCCACCCGCCGCAGGTCGGCATCCTCGCCGTCGGCCGCGCCGAGCGCGAGCCGGTGTGGATGGGCGACGGCTTCCAGCCGCGCCTGCGCATGCCCCTCGGGCTCACCGTCGACCACCGGCTCATCGACGGCGCCGACGCAGCGCGCGCCCTCGGCTTCATCGTCGGCGCGCTCGAGGAGCCGCCGGAACTGGTCGTCTAGCGCGGCAGCCCCACAAGTCCGATGCTGGATCAGGAGTGGGAGAGACCCTCGTGACGACTGATGGTGCGCGGCTCGCGGTGATCGGTGGGGGCCCGGGCGGCTACCCGGCGGCGTTCCTCGCCGCCGACATGGGTATGCAGGTCACGCTCATCGACGAGGAGCCGAACCCCGGGGGCGTCTGCCTCTACCGCGGCTGCATCCCCTCGAAGGCCCTGCTCCACGTTGCCGCGCTGATCGAGGAGGCGGAGCTGGCGAAGGATTGGGGCGTCGCTTTCGGGGAACCGACCATCGACCTCGACCGCCTGCGCGGCTTCAAGCAGGGCGTCGTCGACCGGCTGACCGGCGGGCTCGGACAGCTCTCCGGCCAGCACAAGGTCGACTACGTGCAGGGCCGCGCGACGTTCCTCGACGCACACACGCTCAGCATCGCCCCCGCCGAGGGCAGCGACGCCCCGCCGACCGTCGAGTTCGACCACGCCATCATCGCCACCGGCTCCGCGCCGACGCGCATCCCCGCGCTCGACATCGGCAGCCCGAGGGTGCTCGATTCGACTTCTGCCCTCGAGCTGGAGCGTGTCCCGGAGACGCTGCTCGTGGTCGGCGGCGGCTACATCGGGCTCGAACTCGGCAGCGTCTACGCCGCGCTCGGCTCGCGCGTGACGGTCGTCGAGATGACGGGCGGGCTGCTGCCCGGCGTCGACCGGGACCTCGTGCGGCAGCTGCAGCGGCGCCTGCGCCGCAGCTTCGCGGCGATCCGCCTCGAGACCACGGTGCTCGGCATGGAGGACACGGGCGAGGGCGTCCGCGCGCGCATCGCGGGCAACGAGGGCGAGCCCGAGGAGCACGTCTTCGACCAGGTGCTCATCGCCGTGGGGCGCCGTCCGAACAGCGACGCGCTCGGCCTCGAACGCACCGACGTGCAGGTCGACGCGCGGGGGTTCATCGAGGCGGACGCGCAGCGGCGCACGGCCGAGCCGCACATCTTCGCGGTCGGCGACGTGGCCGGTGAGCCGATGCTCGCGCACAAGGCCTCGCACGAGGCGACCGTAGCGGTCGACGCCATCGCCGGGAAGGCGGCGGCCTGGGCCGAGCGCACCGTGCCGGCCGTGATCTACACCGACCCGGAGATCGCGTGGGCCGGCCTCACGGAGACGGACGCCACGGACCAGCGCATCGAGGTCGAGGTGTCGACGATGCCGTGGGCCGCCTCGGGCCGCGCGACGACCCTCGGGCGCAACGACGGTGCGACGAAGCTCGTGCTGGAGCCGCACACGCACCGCGTGCTCGGCGTCGGCATCGTCGGCGCGGGGGCGGGCGAGCTGATCAGCGAGGCCGTGCTGGCGATCGAGATGGGCGCGGTGGCGCAGGACCTCGAGCTGACCATCCACCCGCACCCGACGCTGTCGGAGACGCTGATGCACGCTGCGGCGGCGTTCTACGGGCGCAGCCCGGACTACATCGGCCGGCGCAGGCGGTAGCCGCCGGGCACCCGAAAGGCTTGCTGGTATGGAAGTGGACTTTGCGTTCCTCAGCGACTTCGCGGAGGAGTCCGGCGGGAAGCTGCACGCGCTCGGCGTGGGCATCGACCGGATCCAGGCGCACTCGGTGCCGACGCGCCACCCGCAGCTCACGATGGTCGCCCAGATCCGCTACTCGGCCGCGGAGTCCGGCAGCCACCACCTGGAGGTGCGGGGCTTCGACGCCGACGGGCAGGACATCGTCGACCGGGTCGAGGGCGAGTTGCCGTTCCCCCCGCTCACGGGCGGCACCACCGGCACGGCGCGAGTGCTCGTGAACCTCGTGGGCGTGAACTTCCCGGACTACGGCGACCACTCGTTCCACCTCGTGATCGGCGGGATCGAGGTGAGCCGGGCGTCGGTGCGGGTGGTGGAGCCGCCGGGGGCGGTGGAGGAGTAGGCCGCGTCGTTGCGTTGGGTGGACCTATACTCGTGGCTGGAGGCGGACGTGAGCGAGATCATCTTTGAGGTTCAGGAAGCGCCAGAGGGCGGATACACCGCGCGCGCACTCGGCTACTCGATCTTCACCGAAGCTGACACCTTCGACGAACTCCGCGAGATGGCTCGCGACGCTGTGCGCACGCATTTCGACGACGACGCGACTGAGCGCTCGCTGGCGATTCGACTACAGGTCTTGAGCTAGCGCCTCGGCCGCGGGTTACGCGTCGAGGCCGTCCGGGAGGCGGAACTCGACGTCCTCCTCCGTCAGCACCACCGGCTCCACCTTCGTCACACCCCGCACCCGCAGGTCCTCGATGATCGGGTCGAGGAGCTCGTCGGGGACGGACGCGCCGGACGTGAGGCCCACGACCTCCACGCCCTCGTACCACGCCGGGTCGATGTCCTCGATGCCGTCGACGAGGTACGCCGTCGCGCCGGCGTCCTCGGCGACCTCGCGCAGGCGCACCGAGTTGCTCGAGTTGCGCGAGCCCACGACGAGCACGAGGTCCGCGCGCGCCGCGATGGTGCGGGCGGCGTGCTGGCGGTTCGTGGTGGCGTAGCAGATGTCGTTGCGGATCTCGGCAGCGGGGTAGCGCTCGCGGATCTCGTCGATCACCCCCGCCGTGTCGTCCATCGAGAGCGTGGTCTGCGTGACGACGAAGACCGGCCGGTCGATCTCGTCGAGCGCGGCGACCTCGCCGGCGTCTTCGACCACGCTCGTGCGGTCGGGCGCCTCGCCGAGGGTGCCGACGGTCTCGTCGTGGCCGCGGTGGCCGACCAGCAGCACGTCGTAGCCGCGCGTCGCGGCCTGCTTCGTCTCGAGGTGGACCTTCGTCACGAGCGGGCACGTCGAGTCGATCACGCGCAGGCGGCGTCGCTCCGCCTCCTCGACCACGGCCGGCGAGACGCCGTGCGCGCTGAAGACGACGCGCGAGCCCTCCGGCACCTCGGCGAGGTCGTCGATGAAGACGACGCCGCGCGCCTCGAAGCTCTCGACGATGTGGCGGTTGTGCACGATCTCGTGGAACGCGTAGATCGGCGCCGGCTCGCGCTCGACGACCATCTCCAGCGCCTCGACGGCGCGGACGACGCCCGCGCAGAAGCCGCGCGGCGCGGCGATGAGCAGCGTGTCCGGCGCGGCCACCGGGCGGTGCGAGGGGTCGGAGCGGCGAGGCGTGTGCGACGTGCTGGCGTGGCGGCGCAGCGGCGGCGGGGCGACTCGGCGGCCTCGGGGCCGCCCGCGCAGGGCCGTGGCCGCCCAGGTGGCGCGCTCCCGCGTCTCGGCGCCGCCGAGGAGCAATGAGTCGGCGAGGCGCGGCGGGAGCATCAGGCTCACCATCCGTAGCGCGGCGGGCGGGATGCGGTGTGCGTGGCTGCCGTAGAGGCCGGCGGCCTCGCGGCGCTCGCGGCCCACGGCCTCCGAGACGCGCTCGTCGGCCTCGCGGGCCACCTCGCGCACCTGCGAGACGGCGCCCAGGATCGGCTCGGTCAGCAGGTCCATCAGCAGGTCGTCGCCGGTGCCGGGGGTCCACCCGCGGTGGGTGAGCCGAGGCGGCAGGATGAGCTGGACGGCGCGCGCAGCCGGCGGCGGGACGCGGTGTGCGTGGTTGCCGTAGAGGCCGGCGGCCTCGCGGCGCTTGCGGCCGACGGCATCCCACACCCGCTCATCCGCCTCGCGCGCGACCTCCAGGACCTGCGACACCGCGCCGAGGATTGGCTCGGTGATGGTGTCCATCAGGAGGTCGTCGCGGCCGGGCGCCCAGCCGGGGTGGGTGAGGCGCGGCGGCAGGATGAGCTGCACGACGCGCCGCGCGGGCGTCGGGATGCGGTGGCCCTGCTCCTCGTAGAGCCCGAGGGCGGCACGCCGCGGCCGGTCGACGACCTGCGAGACGCGGTCGTCCGCGCCGCGGACCACGCCGGCGACGCGGCGCACCGCGCCACGGATCGGCTCGGCGAGCGCGTCCAGCCAGGGGTCGCCGGAAGAACGGTGCTGCATCGACATTCGTCCCCGCGCAAGGGTCGCGCGCCCGGCGCGATTTGTCCATCGACAGACGGCATATTAGCCGATCGCAGTGCGAGTCGAGGTCTCACCACCGGGGCGCGAGCGGCCCGCGAGGCGCGGCGTATGTCCCAACGAACGCCGTCCATTACGATCGCGGTTGCGAGGAGGGCCCGTGACCTCGACGACCGACACCTCGGCAGCCGCGTTCGCCGCCAAGTGGCGCGAGAACGCTCGGCGCGAGCGCGCCTCCTCGCAGGAGCACTTCATCGACCTCTGCCGCCTGCTCGGCGTGCCCACGCCCAACGAGGCCGACCCCACCGGCGAGTCGTACGCCTTCGAGGCGGGCGCGGAGCGGCTCAGCACGGGCCGGCAGGGCTGGGCCGACGTCTGGAAGCGCGGCCACTTCGGCTGGGAGTACAAGGGCGCCCACGCCGACCTCGCCGCCGCGTACAAGCAGCTTCTCGACTACCGCGAGGACCTCGAGAACCCGCCGGCGCTCGTCGTCAGCGACATGGACCGCATCGAGGTCCACACCAACTTCACCGGCACCCGCCCCGCCGTGCTCACGGTCACGCTCGACGACCTCGCGGCGGGCGGCGACCGCACCGCCGAGGGGCTGCGCGTGCTGCGCGCGGTCATGGCCGAGCCCGAGGCGCTGCGGCCCGAGCAGTCACCCGACGAGATCACGCAGCTCGCCGCAGCGCGCTTCGCCGAGATCGCGCAGTCGATGCATGAGCGCGGGCACGAGCCGGAGGCGGTGGCGCACCACCTCAACCGCGTCGTCTTCTGCCTCTTCGCCGAGGATGCCCGGCTGCTGCCGGAGCGCGTGTTGACCGAGATGATCGAGTCGCGCCGGGGCGACCCCGAGGCGTTCGACCGTGGCCTCGGCGAGCTGTTCCTGCGCATGTCGGACCGCGACGCCGACCGCTTCTACGGCAACGTGCGCGTCGAGTGGTTCAACGGCGGGCTCTTCGACGACGCCGAGGTGATCCCGTGTACCGCCGAGGAGCTGCGCGCGATGCACGACGCGGCGCTGCTCGACTGGTCGCGCGTCGAGCCGGCGATCCTCGGCACGCTGTTCGAGCGCGGGCTGGACCCCGACAAGCGCGGGCAGCTCGGCGCGCACTACACGGACCACGAGAAGATCCTGATGGTCGTCGAGCCGGTCGTCATGGAGCCCCTGCGCCGCGAGTTCGCGGCGATGCAGGCGCGCGTCGAGGAGCTGGCGGGCGGGCAGGAGCCGACCCCGCTCACGCTCGACGGCCGCCGCCGCGAGCGGCTGCCGGCGTGGGAGCGCGACGCCGAGGCGGAGTGGCGGGCGTTCCTCGACCGGCTGCGGGCGGTGCGGGTGCTGGACCCGGCGTGCGGGTCGGGCAACTTCCTGTACGTGACGCTGCGGCTGCTCAAGGACCTGGAGCACGAGGCGATCCGGTGGGGCGCGGAGCGGCTGCGCATCCCCGGCGAGTTCCCGCGCGTGGATCCGCACAACGTGCTGGGGATCGAGATCAACCCGTACGCGAAGGAGCTGGCGGGCGTCTCGATCTGGATCGGGCACATCCAGTGGATGCTCGACCACGGCTACGGCTACCCGCGCGACCCGGTGCTGGAGCCCCTCGACAACATCGAGCTACGCGACGCGATCCTCGCCTTCGACGACGAGGGCACGCCCGTCCCGGCCACCTGGCCGGAGGCCGAGTTCGTCGTCGGCAACCCGCCGTTCCTGGGGACAAAGCTGATGCGTCGGTCACTCGGTGACGACTACGTCGACGACCTGTTCGCGGCCTACGAAGGGCTGGTCGCCCGCCAGTCGGACCTCGCCTGTTACTGGCATGAGACAGCGCGGAGGCAGATAGCTGACAGAACGACGAGCCGGGCCGGACTGTTGGCTACGAACTCGATTCGCGGCGGCGCGAACCGCTCGACACTCGACAGGATGAAGAAGAGCGGTGACATCTTCACGGCGTACTCCGACGAGCCGTGGGTGGTTGATGGCGCCGCAGTGCGGGTCTCGATCGTCGGTCAGGACGACGGCTCCGAGCAGGAGCGTTCGTTGGACGGGGAACCGGTCAAAGCGATTAACAGCAATCTCACCACGGGCGTGGACGTGACTCAGGCGCGCGTCCTTCCGGAGAACGGTGGTGTGTCCTTTATGGGTGACACCAAGGGAGGCGCATTCGACGTGTCCGGCGATGCGGCGCGGGAAATGCTCGGCCAGCCGAGCAATGTGAACGAGCGCCCCAACGCCGATGTCGTCGTCCCGTGGATGAACGGGCTGGACATCACGCGCCGTGCGCGCGACATGTTCATCGTCGACTTCGGTGCCAATGCGGCAGAGGCCGCGGCTGCTACGTACGAAGCCCCGTTCGAGCACGTGTTGGAGAATGTGCAGCCAGTCCGAGCTGCGAATCGGCGCAAGGCGTACCGGGAACGCTGGTGGCTCCACGTGGAGCCGCGACCGGCAATGCGGGACGCACTGACGCCGCTGACTCGCTTCATCGCGACACCGACGGTCGCAAAGCACCGCCTGTTCGCTTGGCTGTCCGCCCCGACGCTCCCCGACCATCAACTCATCGTCGTCGCGCGGGAGGACGACTACACGTTCGGGGTGCTGCACTCGCGGGCGCACGAGCTGTGGTCGCTGCGCATGGGGACGAGCCTCGAGGACCGCCCGCGCTACACGCCCACCTCGACCTTCGAGACGTTCCCGTTTCCGTGGCCCCTCGACACCCCCGACGAGGAGCTGACCGACGAGCAGCGCGTGCACCGTGACGCCATCGGCGAGGCGGCGCGGGCGCTGGACGAGGCGCGTCGCCGCTGGCTCAACCCGCCCGAACTGGTCCGCGAGGAGCCCGACGTGGCGCCCTCGCTGCCCCCGCGCCTGCTCCCGGTCGACGAGGAGGCGGAGCGGGAGCTGAAGCGGCGCACGCTGACCAACCTCTACAACCAGCGCCCGGCGTGGCTCGCCCACCTCCACGACACCCTCGACGCCGCCGTGTTCGCGTCGTACGGGTGGGAGGAGGCGGCGGGCGAGCTGGGTGAGGAGGAGCTGCTCGGCCGGCTGCTGGCGTTGAATTTGGAGCGGGCGGGGGAGTAGGGGCTGTCACCCGGTGCGAGGCGCGATGCTAGACTCGATCGGCACGCTGATCGGGAGCGCCGGATGGACGTCAAGGAAGCCGTAGCGGTCGCGAAGGACTACGTCGGCGACTTGTACGCCGGCGAAGAGATTGCGGACCTCGGGCTCGAGGAGGTGGAGTTCGACGACGTCTCCAATGAGTGGAGCGTGACGATCGGCTTCCTGAGGCCGTGGAACCGCACGCTTCCGGATGCGCTCGCCCTTGCTCGCCGCGCGTCTGCACGCTCGTACAAGGTGCTTCGGATTGATGACGACAGTGGTGAAGTGAAGTCGCTCAAGGACCGCATCCTGGCTCCTGCCCAGTAGCCCGCGATGCCGCCGACGGGGTACTTCATCGACGCAAGCCTGTTAGTCCTCCTCGTCGTCGGCAACGAGAGCCGAGACCTGATCAGCAGGCATCGTCGAGTCAGGCAGTTCAGCGGCGACGATTATGATCGCCTGCTCGACACCCTTGCCCAGGCCGGAGACATCTACGTGACACCGAACACCCT
>VXMU01000105.1 GCA_009840945.1 Chloroflexota bacterium
CCCCACCCTCACCCAGGGGGAGCGGGGGCCGGAATGGCGGGGGAGAGGGGACCGGAATGGCGTGGTCACGCCGACTCCAGCAATGCGGTCGATGGCGTTCCTACCGTGGTAGGATGGCGACATGGGAGTCGACAAGATCAGCGTATCGTTCGATGCCGCGCTCGGCGATGAGGTCCGCCGGGCCGCGCGACGGGACGAGCAAGGCCTCTCTGCCTGGCTGGCCGGAGCGGCTCGGGCCAAGCTCCGCGCCGAGGCGCTCCGAGCGTTCCTCGACGCCTGGAAGCAGGAGCACGGCCCATTCACCGCTGAGGAGATGCGCCGTGCCCGCGCCGAACTGGGACTGACCGAGCGCGCTCCCACCCCGTGAGCGCACTCATACTCGATGCCGGTGCGTTGATCGCTGTCGATCGTGGCGACCGTGCCACGATGGCGCTCCTCGAAGTCGCCGAGGAAGATGGAGTCGAGCTTCGCACGAGCGCCATCGTCGTCTCGCAGGTCTGGCGCGATCCGTCGGGCCGCCAGGCTCGACTGGCAGCCCTGCTGCGCGCGGTGGACATTCGCGAAGTGGACGATCGGCTTGCGCGCGCAGCGGGCGTCCTGATTGGGGAAGCCGGCACGTCGGACCCGATCGATGCGACCCTGGTCCTCGTAGCCGAGGCGGGTGACCACATCCTCACGACCGACCCGGGCGACCTGCGCTACCTCGCCGACACCGCCGGCGCGCGCGTCGCCGTGGTCCCCTGCTGAGCAGCGCCGCTACGAGCGCCCCCGACCTGCCCAGTTCCTCGCATGCCGTAGACTCCGCGCCGTGACCAGGTGCGGGCCGCGGGCCCGCGGGTGCGGGAGGGAATGAGCGATGCCACTCACGAGCGAGGCGGCGCAGCGCATGATCGCGGCGAGCCACGAGAAGGCGCGCGAGCTGGGCGTGGCCGTCTGCACGGCCATCATCGACCCGGAGGGCCGGCTCTTCGCGTTCGGCCGCATGGAGGGCGCGCGCTGGCTCTCCATCGAGGTCTCACAGGCCAAGGCGCTCACCGGCGCGATGCTCGGCCGCGACGGCCCCGAGCTGGCCGAGATGGACCCGTCCATCCTCGCCGCGCTCGGCAGCATGCACGGCCGCGCGATGCTGGCCATGGGAAGCGTCACGACCCTGCACGAGGACGGCGAGCTCATCGCCGGCATCGGCTGCAGCGGCGCCACCGACGAGGAGGACGGCGAGTGCGCCCACGCCGCCCGCGACGCGTACTAGCGGCTAGTCGCGCGCGTCGACCGCGTTGCGGGCGATGAGCGCCTCGATCTCGGCCTCCGAGTAGCCGCCCTCGCCGAGCACCGCGCGCGTGTCGCGTGCGAGCGGCGGCGCCGCCATGCGCGCCGCCGTCGGCGTCTTCGACATCTCCAGCACCGGCCCGACGAACGACTGCGGGCCCGTCTTGTCGTGCTCGAGGTCGGCGAAGATGCCCTCGGCCTGCACCTGCGGGTCCATCCGGATCTCCTCCGGGAAGTTCACTGGCGACGCCGGCAGCCCCACCTCGTCGAAGATCTCGATCCACTCGGCGACGGTGTGCTCGCGCATCTTCTCGCGCATCACGCCGGCCCAGTACTCCATCTTGCGCTGGTTGTCGGGGTCCAGGACGTCGTAGTCGGGGTCGTCGCTGTCCTCCTCCTGAAGCCCGAGCACCTCGCGGAAGCCGTCGCGGTTGATGCGCGTGAGCGCGCCGAGGACGATGCCGCCGTCCTTCGCCGCGTAGCCGCCGTAGAACAGCCCGCCGGTCAGGATGCGCTCCTGGCGGACCTGGATGAGCTCCGGGTAGCTCCCTCCCGACGCACGGGTCGCGTCGAGATCCGCGCGCGTGACGTCGTCGAAGTGCACGTCGGTGATCGGGTCGTAGTTGACGTTGTGGCTCTGCAGCCACACGCCCGTGCGCAGCAGCGAGGTGTTGATCTTCTGGCCCTCGCGGGTCATCGCGCGGTGGTAGAGCGCCGCGCTCACGCCCATCGCGGTGGCCATCGCCGTGCCGTAGTCGGCCGGCGCGCCGAAGGTGGCGGCGACGGGCGCGCCGTCCTCGGCGATCTTGCCGTCGCCGGCCATGATGCCGGAGTAGGCCTGCGCCACCACGTCCGAGCAGCCCTGGCTCGCCAGCTCGCCGCGCGTGCCGAAGCCGGTGCTCTCGACGTAGATGAGGTCCTCGCGGAACTGCCGGAGCGTCTCGTAGTCGATCCCGACGCGCTCCGCCACGCCGTAGCGGTAGTTCACTACCACCACGTCGACGGTCGGCACCAGCCGGTGGATGACCTCGCGCCCTTCGGGCTGCTGCAGGTCGACGACGATGCCACGCTTGCCGCGGTTGAACGTCTGGAACGCCTTGCTCTCATCCGGCACGATCGCGCGCGCCTGCCGCAGCGACTCGCCGCCCGGCGGCTCGACCTTGATCACGTCGGCGCCGAGGTCCGAGAGCAGGACCCCGGACATGGGTCCCGCGACCACGAGCGAGAACTCCAGTACGCGAATGCCATGTAATGGGCCGGGCATGTGTCACCCCCTCCGTCGTCAGTCATCGGGCGCGCAGGCGACGCCGGTGCGCGAGGCGATGCTATACGAGCGGGGGGAGGGGATGGCGCGGCACGGCCTTCGCGAGGAGGAGTCGGTGGCCCGCACTGCTGTGCCGCATCTTCCTCACTCGATCGTGATCTTCCAGATCACTTGCTGCCTCCCGTCGGACACGAGCAGGTCGCCGTCCCGTGTTGCGAGGATGCCCGCGGGCTCGACGCGCAGGGAGCCGAACGTCTCGTAGTCCGCCACGATCGCGGCCGTCCCGTCCGGAGCGATGCGGACAATGCGCTCGAAGACACGGTCGGCCGCGTAGACAGAGCCGTCTGGCGCAACGGCAAGCCCCTGGACGTGCGATGACAGCGCGCCTCCGTAGACGCCCAGTTGATCCGCGAACAGGGTCGTCGCTCTCCCGTCGCCCGTCACGCGTACCAGACTGGCACCGGGGGCATCGACGTCCACGTAGAGAACCGAGCCGTCTCCGTCGACGCCGAGTCCGTAGATGCCCCCGTAGCGGTCGTACTCGACGACCTCGGTGGAGCCGTCGGCTGAGCGGCGGTAGACCTCGTTGGATCTGGCGATGAACACGCCCCCGCGCGAATCCGACGCGATGGCGTGAATCCTCCCGGAGGCGTACCGGTGAGCGGTGGAGACGGAGCCGTCGGGAGCAATGGCGCGGAGGTTCTCGTTCAGGTTCTCGGCGACGTAGACGACGCCATCCGCCCCGATGGCCACGGCGCCGGGCCAGTCGAACCGGGCCTCGTCCCGCGGACCGTCGACAGTGCCCTGGCCGTTGCCGCCCGCGAGCGTCGCGATGGTCCCGTCCGTCGCGATGCGACGGACCGCGTGGTTCCTCGAGTCGGCGACAAGGACGTTGCCGGCGTGACCGAGCGCCAGCCCCTTCGGCCCGGACAGGAGCGCCGCGCGGGCCGGGCCGCCGTCCCCGGCGAACCCGGCTCTGCCGAGCTGCCCAGCGAACACCTCGACCCCGACGCCCTCGAGGCGCGGGAGCGCCGCGGCGCCGGCGAGCGGCACTGCGTCCAACGACCCGCTCGGGCCCGGGTTGAGCCCGCGCACGACGCTTCCGGCCTGATCGGTGACGAACAGCGTGCCGTCATCTGCGAGGGCAAGCGCAGCCGGTGCGGTGAAGGCCGCACCAGCGGCGGCGCCGTCGAGGTATCCCCGGTCGCCCGTCCCCGCGACCGCGCGCAGCTCCCCGTCGGGCGTGAGCAGGGCGATCTGGTCGCGCCCGGTGTTCGCGATGTAGATATCACCCTCGCCCGTGACGGCGAGCCCAAGGGGGGTTGCGAGCTGGCCGCCCAGGTGCGGCGGGGAGCTCTGGTAGAGGGTGCGCACCATCCCGGCAGTGTCGATCCTGCGGATGGCCGCGTAGCTTCCGCCCCCGCCCGTCAGGTTTGCGGAGCGATCGAGGACGTAGACATTCCCCGCGTCGTCCACGTCGATGTCCAGGAGCACGGAGAATCGCGCCTCGGCCCGAGGCCCATCGGCATGGCCGGGCTCGCCGCCCGCGAACGTTGAGACCCATCCCGACGGGGAGAGCCTTCTGATCACGTGCTGCTCGAGGATGTACAGGTCTCCGTCGGGCGAGAACGCGATCTTGCGAGGCCAGACGAAGACGGCTTCATCCGCGGGTCCATCGCGGATCTCGACTTGTGCGGGTTCCGCGGGTCCACCACCTGCCACTACGACCTGCGTGCCGTCGTCGAGGACCCGATATATCCGGCGCGCGGTGCGGTCGGCCAGGTACAGGCTGCCGTCCGCGGCGACCGCGACATCGGTCAGGCCGCGACTGTGGAAGGCGATGGTCGCGACCGTCCCGTCTCGCGTGATCCGTCGCACTCCGGGTCCGAAGTACTCGACGACGATCACGCTTCCGTCGGGGGCGACGTCGATCCCCACCTGGTCCGTCGTCCAGCTCGACCCGAAGCGCGCAGCCGCGCGCACGCCATCGAGCGGCCCCCACTCCATCGCGCGCCCGGCAAGCGTGACGACCTCGCCGGGCGGGAACTCGACGTCGGGAGTTGGCGTGGGAGTGGGCGTCGGCGTCGGCGACAAGGCGGCCGAGGGCGTGGCGGTCGGCGTAGGTGTGGGGGTCGCGGTGGGTGAGGGCTGCGGCGTCGGCGACGAGGTAGCAGCGGGTGCGGCCGTCGAGGTGGGCGCGGGCGTCCCGGCCGGGCCGTCGCCGGTCTGCTGCAGGTCGCCCTCCACGATTACCTCCAGCGCGACGAGCGCCACCGCCACCACCGCGATCCCGGCCACCGTCGCCACGCCCGCCCCCACGAGCGCGAGCGGCCGCCCCAGCGACCACAGCGCGGCCGGCAGTGGCAGCACGCCCCCGAGGCGACGAGGTCGCGCGTCGGGGCGCCAGGCGGCGAGCGCGCGGCGGTTGCGCAGCTCCAGCTTCGCGAGCATGTGCGAGATGTGGGTCTTGACCGTGTCCGGGCTGAGGCCGAGGCGTGCGGCGATCTCGGCGTTCGTGCCGCCCTCGCGGAGGGCGTCCAGGACGCGCCACTCGGCCGGCGTCAGGATGTCGGGGTGACGCGGCCGCCCGCGACGCCGTGGCTCCATCGCGCAATCCTACGGCCCGCTGCGGTCGATTTTCCTCACCCGATCGATTCCTCACCCGATCGAGTCGACGCGCTCCGAGACATCCTCGGTGACTGCGATCTCGCGGCGGAGTCGCCCGACAGGGGGTGTCACGAGGTTTCGTGTCGGCTCCGCATGACCTCCCGCCCGCGCACTTGCCGCCCTAGTTGAAGAGGTACGTCCGGTTGATCGTCCCGAACACCGCGAGGCAGAAGGTCAGCGCGCCCGTCCAGACCGCGTAGCTCAGGGCTCGCTGCCGGAAGGGCTCGGAGTAGGCGATTAGCAAGGGCGCGGCCGTCACCACCACGAGCGCGCCGACGAGGGATGCCCAGGCGAGGATGACGGCCGCGCGCCCCTCGGGACCCTGCATGAACGACGGAAAGAGGATGTAACCGGCGACGGCGAACAGCGCGGGCCCGGCGACCGCACCCGCCAGCGACACCGTCAGGCGCGGAAAGAAGACCATCCCGAGGTACGCGACACCCGCCACAAGCGCGGCTCCGAGCCAGCGCACCACCCCGAACTGGCTGGGGCCAACCAGGGTCTGAGGGGGCGCCCACGACCAGAGGAGGTAGCAGATCACCGCGAACGCCACCGCCGCCCCAAGCCACGGCAGCCACGGGGTGGTGTTCTCGCGAACCTCGTCGATCACCCTCGGCAGCGGAACTCCTCGTCCCGCAGTCCGCTCGCGCAGGGCCCCGGCAGCGATGGCCGCAGAAGGGACCACCATGAACGCCACTACCCCGACCACGAGCCACCACATCACGGCGCACACTACGGCGGTTCCAAGGAGCGGAGGCCACAGGCTGTGGCTCTCGCCGGGAGCGTCGATCGCTTCCATGCCCCAGTGCAGCCGCCCCGCGACGAGGGCCGCTAACGGCACGACGACGAGCTCAATCCCGGCCGCCGGTGTGTACCAGCCGCTGGCGTTGTGGAGCCAATTGTCGATGCCCTCCGCAGCGACAATGAAACCCCAGAAGAACATCGTCGGTATGACCACGACGAAGAACAGGACCGCGCTCCCAAGGCGATCGACCTGTTCGTCAAGGCGCATGCCCGTCCCTGACACCTGTATGAACTCCTCGTCACGCACTCGCGGGGGGCGGCGCGCTTACCGTCCGGGGTACGACCCGTTGAACGTCCCGGACACGGCCATGCAGAGCGTCAGCGCACCCACCCAGAGCGCGTAGCTCAAGGGACGCTGCCGCAGGCGCTTCGAAAGGATCATCGTGAGGATGGCTGCGATGGCCACGGCGAGGGCGCCCCAGGCGAATACGATGGTCAGCATGTCGGCCAGATGTTCCTCCGTGTCTGAGATCGTATTCGGGCCGGAAACTGCGCCCATGAATGACGGAAAGAGGGTGTAGCCCACGACGGCGAAGAGCGCCGGCCCGGCGACCGCGCCCGCAATTGACGCCGTCAGGCGCGGAAACAGGACTATCCCGACATACCCGACACCTGCCAGTAGCGTGACGTCGATCCACCGCTGCACGCCGAACGCCGGATGGATACCAAGGAGGTAGTGGGGGTTGAGCCGCCACCAACCCGAGTACCAGAACACCGCGAACAGCACGGCAGCGCCGAGTAGTGGGAGCAGCGGGCGGGCGGGACTCGCGCGGAGTGCGGCAAAACACACCGCGCCCCAGCGCCGCCCCCCCGCGGCGCTTGCGGCAAGCGGGGTGGGCACCTAGTCAATCTCCGCTCGGCGCGGGACGACGGAACGCCCTCCGGTCTCGGGATCGAACGTTTCGACGAGGGCATACGTGTGAAGCGTGTGGTCGATCCCTGCCCACCACAAGGCAAAGAAGGCCTCAATGAGCATTGCGCCGATCGCGACAACGAGCAGGACCGCGATCCCAACGCGATCGACGAACTGGCCGTAGGGTATACCCGTCTCGGGTGAGTTCATGATCACTCCGTCCTCGAAGTGATCATGAGCAGGGCCAGCCCGGCCCACGCCTGAAGCATCTGCGTCGGCGGCCCCGTCACCGACAGGCTCCTACGGCACGACTTGTGGTGACTCCGCGGGTGGGTGTCGTGCCCCCGGCAACCGCTGCGGCGCGTCATCATCGGCGGCTCCCGCACCATCATACGGCGCGAAACCGTCGGTTTTCGTCACCCGATCGACGCGCGCGGGGAGGGCCCGCGAGCGCGCCGCGCCCGCGTACTCGCCTCGCAGCTACCGACGCTCGAAGGCTGCGAGCGGGCGGGTGTGGCCGGCGGGCTACCCGGCCTGGACCACCGCGCCGCTCGCGATGAGGGCGTCGACCTCCGACTCGCTGTAACCGGCGTCGAGCATGACGCCGCGGGTGTCGCGGGCGAGGGGCGGCGCGGCGCCGCTCGCCGAGGTCGGTGTCTCCGACATCTCCAGCACCGGCCCGACGAACGACTGCGGACCCGTCACGTCGTGTTCGAGGTCGACGAAGATGCCCTCGGCCACCACCTGCTCGTCGAGGCGGATCTCCTCCGGGAAGTTCACGGGCGCGGCGGGGAGGCCCTGCGCGTCGAAGATCTCGATCCACTCGTCGACGGTGCGCTCGCGCATCTTCGCGCGCATCACCTCCATGAAGTGCTCGGCCATGCGCTGGTTCTCCGGGTCGAGGATGTCGTAGCCCGGCTGGTCGCTCGGCTCATCCTCGAGGCCGAGCACGCGGCGGAAGCCGTCGCGGTTCAGCTTCGTGAGGGCGCCCAGGATGATGCCGCCGTCCTTCGCCGCGTAGCCGCCGTAGTAGAGCCCGCCGGTGAAGCGGCCCTCCTGGCGCACCTCGATCAGCTCGGGGTAGCTGCCGCCCGCGGCGCGGGTCTCGTCGAGCTTCGCGCGCGTCACGTCGTCGAACAGCGCGTCGGTCACGGGCTCGTGGTTCACGTTGTGGCTCTGCAGCCACACGCCCGTGCGGAGCAGCGAGGTGTTGATGCGCTGGCCCTTGCCGGTGAGCGAGCGGTTGAAGAGCGCGGCGCAGACACCCATCGCCGACGCCATCGCCGTGGCGTAGTCGGCCGGCGCGCCGAACGAGGCGGGGATGGGCGCACCGTCCTCGGCGACCTTCTGGTCGCCGGCCATGATGCCGGAGTAGGCCTGCGCGACCACGTCCGAGCAGCCGCGCGTGGACAGCTCGCCGCGCGTCCCGAAGCCGGTGCTCTCGACGTAGATGAGGTCGGGCCGGTACTCCTTGAGCGTCTCGTAGTCGATGCCGAGCTTCTTCGGGACGCCGTAGCGGTAGTTCGCGACGACGACGTCGACGGACGGCATGAGCTTGTAGATGACCTCGCGGCCCTCGGGCTGCTGGAGGTCGACGACGATGTCGCGCTTGCCGCGGTTGAAGGCCTGGAAGAGCTTGCTCTCGTCGGGGATGACGGCGCGGCTCTGCCGCGTGGACTCGCCGCCCGGCGGCTCCACCTTGATGACGTCGGCGCCGAGGTCGGAGAGCAGCACCCCGGACATGGGGCCGGCGACGACCAGCGTGAACTCGAGAACGCGAACACCGTGCAGTGGACCGGGCATGTCACCTCCTGTGCCTTCGGGCGGGCGCGCCGTCTCGTGCGCGAGTGGGAATGCTATACGAGGGCGGCGTGAGGGTGGGCGAGCGGGTCCTCACCTACTCATGGCGGAGGTATTCGATGGAGACCCAGCCCTCAAGTCCATCTTCAGTACGAACGTGCGCTGAGCGATCCCCCGTGGCGTGCGGCCGGGAACTCAGGTGCACGTGAGGGTGGTGAGCGCTGCGCACCAGAGACACGCGCGTTCCATCAGGCAGGCAGGAGACAGCCTCGGTGCCGAACTCGACCGATTCGAACAGATCGAGACAGTTTCCCGTGCCTGCAACGATGAAACTGAGTTCGTCGGGGAAGGGCGGAAACTCGACCTTCGGCTGGAGGAGATGCCACTGGACAGCCCCTCCGAACGCCCCATCCCACCACGAGAGCGGGCCCCATCGCCCTGTCTGGTAGTGGACCTCCTCGTGGGTTGAACCCCACGAGGTGAACTCCCAGGGCACTCCAGAGTCGGGGTGCTCCGACACGAAGTCCACACGCTTCAACTCACCCTCGGCGGCGTCGTACACGCCATGAAACGCATACGAGAAGTAGCGGCTACCACCTTCCGGCGCGGGTACCGGCCCCGGCACCTGGCCCAACCAGTTGGGAGCGGCCGGCAGGTAGGTGAGCCCGCGTCCGGGATCCACCGGAACGACGGCGAAACTCTCCTTCAGGCCCAGCACGTATCCGGCGCTGTCCGAGAGCCATTCCGCCTGCTACAGCCCTTGGTATGTGTACGCCGAGAGCACGCGGAACAGCGGCTCGCATGACCCTGTATCGCGGATCACCACAATCGGCCACGGACCCGTGTCCTCCGGAAGATTCCCGTGGTACTTGTGCCCGAACGCGAATCCCCTTTGCTCAGCCACGTAGCGGCCGTCGGGTGAGACGTGCCCGGGGCAGACCGGTACAGGCGGTGAGGCCCGACGCTCACCGTCCCAACCGAAGAAGTGCGTCTCCATTTCGATCGTCAGGGGCGTTTCGTCGTCGTCAGTCTCAGCGATGCGCCTGTAGTAGACGTCAACGCGTATCGACCGCGGCAGATCATGCCGAACCCCCCACCAGGGCTCCGGCCGAGATTCCAGCGGTACGCCGGAGTATCCGACCTCCATTCCCCACTCCCGCCAGCCTTCGCGCGGTTCGGGTTCGAACAACACCTGCGGACGGGACGCCGCAAGGGGCATCCAGTAGACCGAGTCAGCGCCGATCACCAACGCCTCACCGTCGGGCGAGAAGAACGAATACGCGTTCGGGTACTGGCTGTACGACAAGTCATGAGCTGCACCAGATAGCGAGAAATGCGTTCGCACGTCCCCGCTGCGGGTCATTAGCGTGAAGAGGCCGTCACCATCCCGAAGCAAGACGTGGTCCTTCGACACCGCCTCAAGCTGCAGCTCGTCGCCGGGCCACCGCCAGCTCTGTAACGACTCACGGTCGAGGAGGACATACGACCACCGGGCGTATGCGGGTGGCATATCAGCTCTCTGCCTCTCCGTGATGCGCGCTCCGACCCAGGAACGCGAGAAGATCTGGTAATCCACCGCCTCGTGCCACCAGTCGTTCGTGTACCGCGGTCCTAATCGGTAGCCCTGCACGCGGCCCGTCGCGGTCTCCAGAGCGAATGCGCCTTCGGGCCAGTCGATGGACTCGCCTGACTCTCACGTCGCGTGTTCGAGTGCACCCGGCACGAGTTCGAGGCAGCCGAAGCCCTCGCACCCCGACGGACGTGGAGAAGGAGTGGGTTCGGCCGCCTGAGAGCTGGACTGTGCAAGAGCGGATGCGGGCGTCGCTGTCGGGGCAGGGGTTGGGCTCGGCGAGGCCGTTGGCGTGGCGGTCGGCGAGGCCGAGGGCGTCGCGGGCGGGGGCGCGACGGCGGCTGGCGGGTCGGGGGGGGGCGCCACGCGTGGATAGAGGGGCACCCACGCCGCCCCCCCCACCCCCCCCCCCCGCCCCCCCCCCCCCCCCCCCCCCCCCCCCCCCCC
>VXMU01000090.1 GCA_009840945.1 Chloroflexota bacterium
CGGAGCCCGACAAGTGGCTGCCATCCGCCGTGCCGTGGCCCGAGGGCGGCGGCGGAGGACGCGCAGCGCGCCCTCGATGCCGTCGTCGATGTCGCCCTCGGCGCCCTCGGGCAGGGACGCCTGGAGGAGCAGCCGCGAGCCGCCCTGCAGGTCGAGGCCCAGACGGATGGTCTTGCGCTCGAAGTCGCCGATGGTGACGCCGCCGCCCTCGGGCCACGGCACGGCGGATGGCAGCCACTTGTCGGGCTCCGACGGCCAGACCACGTACAGCGACGCCGCGGCGAGCACGAAGATCCCGAACAGCGAGAAGATGGTTCTGGTCACGATGTCGGCCCGGCTCGCACCTACTCGGGTTCCGTCCCGTCGGCGGACCCGGCGCCCTCAGGGGTGCGAGGGGTCACGTGCTGGATGGCGTCGGGGGTCGCGCGCAGCTCCACGCCGGGCGCGACCTCAAGCATGATCTCCTGCGGGCCCTCGTCCATGGTGCGGATCGCTCGCACCGTGGCGTAGAACCCGCCGCTGGTCAGCACCTCGTCACCGACGTCGAGCGCGGCGAGGTCGCGGCGGCGGCGGCGCTGCTGGTGCATCACGGGGCGCAGGAGGATGAAGTAGAACGCGGCGACGACGAACAGCAGCGCGATGAAGAACTCCATCAGTCGCCCTCGTCCCCGTCGTCACCCGCGCCCGCGGCTCCCCAGCGGTCGCCCTCGATCTTCGTCAGGGTATCGATGCTGGTCAGGTGATCCACGTAGAGGATGCCGTTGATGTGGTCGACCTCGTGCTCGATGGCCTGCGCGAGCAGGTTGTCGCAGGCGGTGATCCGCAGCGCGCGCCCGGCCGCATCGAGGCCCTCGACGGTCACCTGCTGGGAGCGGGTGACGCTCCCGCGGTAGCCGGGGACGGACAGGCAGCCCTCGCCCTCGAGTTCGCGATGGCCTGCACGCTCGACGATGACCGGGTTGATGATCGGCACGGGCTCCTCGTCCGGCATCCCCAGCACGACGATGCGCAGCCCGACGCCGATCTGCGGCGCCGCGAGCCCCACGCCCTCGGCGGCGTACATCGACTCGATCATGTCGTCGACGAGCTGTCGGATCGAGTCGTCGACGTGCTGCACCTCGCTCGCACGTCGGCGCAGCACCGGGTCGCCGAGGTAGCGGATGGGTCGGACGGTCAGCGCTGGCTCCTGCTGTCGGCGCGAACGGCGGGATTGCAGGGACTCGATTCTAGACGACATCCCCGCAAGCGTCCGCGCTCGCTGGCACTCGCTCAGTCGAGCAGCACCGGGTCGACGTCGACGGTCCAGCCGAGCGGCAGCTCGACCTCCCGAAGCACCTCGACGGGGTCGGGCGCGCGCACGAGCAGGGCCCAGCGGTGGCGTCCGCGTCGGCGCGCGATCTGTGGCGGCGCCGGTCCGAGCACGTCGACCCCCGGCAGGCCCGCCGCGACGCGCCGCAACTCGTCGCGCATGCGGTGCGCCTCCTCCACGGCGAACGTGGCGTTGGTGTGGGCGAACACGAGCCGGGCGAGCCGGGTGAACGGCGGGTAGCCGAACTCCGCCCGCCAGCTCAGCTCCTCCTCGAAGAATCCGTCGGCGTCGTAGTCCGCTACCGCCTCCACCACGCGGTCCTCCGGCGCGAGGGTCTGGACGATCACGCGCCCGTGCAGGCCCGCCCGCCCCGCGCGGCCCGCGACCTGCGTCAGGAGCTGGAACGTGCGCTCGCGCGCCCGGAAGTCGCCCGACCGCAGCCCGTAGTCGGCGAGCACGACGCCGACGAGGGTGACGAGCGGGAGGTCGAGGCCCTTCGCGATCATCTGCGTGCCCACCAGCACGTCGGCCTCGTGCCGCTGCAACTGGCCGAGGATCGCGTCGTGGTCGGCCTGGCGGCGGGCGGTGTCGCGGTCCCAGCGCACGATCTGCGCCGTCGGGAACAGCCGGCGCACCTCGCGCTCGACGGTCTGCGTGCCGGCCTGCGCCTGCTGGAGCGCGCCCCCACACTCCTCGCAGCGCGTCATGGCCGGTCGCGAGCGGTTGCACTGGTGGCAGACCAGGCGGCCGATCGCGCCGGGCTCGGCCTCGCCCGGGTGGTGCAGCGCGAGCGAGACATCGCAGCTCGGGCACGCCGGCGAGTGGCCGCGCGCGCACAGCAGGAACCCGGCGAGCCCGCGGCGGTTGAGGAACAGCAGCGCCTGCTCGTCACGGTCGAGGGTGTGCCCGATCGCCTCGACGAGCGTGCCCGAGAGCAGCTTGCGCGCGCCGCGCACGTCGACGATCTCGACCTCCGGGAGCTGATCGTCGGGCCAGAGCTGTACCTCACCGCCGGGCTGGCGCACGGAGCGCAGCCGCCGGGGCAGGTCGAGCCGCCTGATACGCCCCTCGGCGGCGTCGTACCAGCGCTCCGCGTCCGGCGTGGCGGTGCCGAACACGACCGCCGCGCCCGTCAGCGCACCCAGGCGCTCCGCCACGGTCCGCGCGTCGTAGCGGGGCGCGGGATCGTGCTGCTTATAGGTCCACTCGTGCGCCTCGTCGACGACGATCAGTCCGAGGTCCGGCTGCGGTGCGAAGATCGCCGAGCGCGACCCGATGACCACGTCGAACGCGCCGTCGGCGATCTGCGTCCACTGGTCGTACGCCTCGCCCAGGGAGAGGCCGGAGTGCAGCACGCCGACGCGGCCCGGGAAGCGCTCGGCGAAGCGCTGCACGGTCTGCGGCGTGAGCGCGATCTCCGGCACCAGCACGATCCCGCGCCGCCCGAGGGCGACCGCGTGCGCGAGGGCGTCCAGGTAGACCTCGGTCTTGCCACTCCCGGTGACGCCGTTCAGCAGCAGCGTGCTGCCGTCGCGGCGGTCGATGGCGGCACGTATCGCCGCACCGGCGGCTCGCTGCTCGTGGAGCAGCTCGACCGGCGGGCGCGCGGCCACGTCCAGGTCGCGCAGCGGGTCCCGCTGGTCGAGCACCTCGACGACCTCGATGAGCCCCGCGTCGCGCAGGTGCTCGACGGCCTCGCCCGCCCCGGCGCCGAACTCGCGCGCCAGGTCGGTCGTGCGCAGCTCGGCCCCGGGCTCCGCGGCGAAGCGCTCGAGGAGGCCCGCGCCGGCAGCCTGCGCCCGCGTGCGCGTCAACTCGCGGATGCGTCCCTCGGCGGCCGCGGGCGCGAGCGCCAGCCGGACGTTGCGCTGCCCATCCACCTCGACCAGGCCGTCGGAGATGAGCGTCTCCACCGCCGGCGCGCCGCGCGCGATCCGTCCGAGTTCGTCGAACGGGATCGCCTCGCCGCCGGCGTCGAGGAGCGCGCGCAGCGCCCGTGCGCGCCGCGAGGCGCGGCGGCCCTCGATGCCCGCGGCGAACTCGCGCGCCCGCCCGGGTTCGACCGCGAGGCGGACGACTTCGGCGATGCGCGGCCGGCCACGCGGGCGAGCCAGCTCGTAGCGGCGCTCGGCCAGCCCTCGGCGGACGAGCGCGCCGAGCGTGGCGTCGAACCCGCGCGCGCCCACGGCGGCGCGCAGGTCGCCGACCTCGCGGGGCGTGTCGTCCAGCAACGCGTAGAGCCGCTCCTGGCGCTCGGAGAGCGTCGCCGGGCGCTCGGCGTCCCCTCGCACGACGCGGGTGCGCGGGCGTTCACCCGCGCCGGGCGGGAGCATGAGCGCGTGCGCCTCCCACGGCGGCGCGAGGTAGTACCCGGCGATCCACGAGGCGAGCTGCAACTGCGTGGCGTCGAGCCTCGGCGCGCCCTCGACGGGCGGGAGCAACTCGCGGATGTCGCCCGCATAGCCGGGCAGGTCGGTGGGCACCTCGACGACCACGCCCTGCAGCTCGCGCTGCCCGAACGGCACGTGGACGACCTCGCCCGGCTCGACCAGGCGGCCGTGCGGGACGCGGTAGGAGAAGGTCATGAACGTGGGCCGTCCGGAGTTGACGGCCACCTGCACAAAGCGCGGTCGGGCCTCGACGGACGGCTCGGTGGTCATGCCTCGATGATACGAAGCGTGGTGCTATGGGTTTATAACAAAACGGATGTTCGCTCACAGCTATTTCATGCTACAGTGACCGCCCGCTCCCACGGGATGGAGACGACACGCCGCCATGACTGCCGATGCCTCATCGAGCGAGGTCGTGACCAGGGACGTCCTCCGGTCCGAACTCAGCGTGGTTCGATCGGAGATCGATGTCGTTCGATCGGAGTTGGACGTACTCCGTGCCGAGTTGCGCGCGGAGTTGCATCAGCTCGAGGTCCGGATGAGCCAGATGGAAACCCGCATGACTCGCTGGACCGTGGGCGCCATGTTCGGCGGCATGGTGGCCGCCGCGGCGATCGCGACGGCCGTCGCCAGCCTTGCTGCCTCTTAGGAGCCATCGCTAGCGGTCCGCAGCCGTTTGGCGTGTCCGTGCAGGTAGAGATGGACCGGCGCGTTGAGTCCCGATACCGCTTGTCGCGAGCCCGACCCACGGAACATCGTCGCTCCCGAGGTTGACGATCTCCTGGCGAAACTCGACGACATCAGGGATGGGTTCGTGGCCGACCTGCACGCGATGGAGCGCCGCATGATCCGGACGATGGTCGGCACGATGCTCGGCGGCGTTCTCACTGTCGCCGTGATCGGCCTGATCGTGCTGGCAGTGTCGGCGTAGCCGATGGAGGCGCCTAGCGGCGGCGGGCCTCCCGCACGCGCGCGGCGCGGCCCGTGCGGCCGCGCAGGTAGTACAGGCGCGAGCGGCGGACGCGACCGCGACGTGTGACCTCGACGCGCTCGATGCGCTTGCCGTTGAGCGGGAACGTGCGCTCCACACCTACGCCCGAGGCGACACGGCGGACCGTGAAGCTGCCGTTGTAGCCCTTGCGGACGCGCAGCACGGTGCCCTCGAACACCTGGATGCGCTCGCGATCGCCTTCGACCACGCGCACGTGCACGGCGACGTTGTCGCCCGCGCTGAACTCGGGGATCGTCTCGTTACGGGTCGGCGCGACATCGCGCAGATCGATGGCCATGGTGTCTCGCGTGCTGTGGTGTCCGGGTCGGCTCTTCAGTCTATGGTCGGCTCCGGGTTGGCGTCGAGCCACGCGCGATCCTCGTCGCTGAGGTCGGCTGTGTCGAGCAGGTCCGGGCGGCGGGCGCGCGTGCGCGCCAGCCGCTGGCGGCGGCGCCACTTCGCGATCTCCCCGTGGTGGCCGGAGAGCAGCACGTCGGGCGGCGTCCATCCGCGGAACTCGGCCGGGCGCGTGTACTGCGGGTACTCGAGCAGGCCCCCCTCGAACGACTCCTCGGCCAGCGACTCCTCGCCGCCCAGCACCCCTGGCACCTGCCGCACGAGCGCGTCGACGACGAGGAGCGCCGGGAGCTCGCCACCCGACACCACCACGTCGGCGACCGACACCTCGATGTCCACGAGGTGCTCGCGCACCCGCTCGTCGACGCCCTCGTAGCGCCCGCACACGATGAGCAGGCGCGGATGCGCCGCCAGCTCGGCGGCGAGCGCGTGGTCCAGCCGGCGGCCCTGCGGCGTCATGAGCACCACGGTTGCCTCGGGTTCCGCGAGCGGCTGGATCGCCTCGACGGCGGCGAAGATCGGCTCGGGCTTCATCACCATCCCCGGCCCGCCGCCGAACGGGTAGTCGTCGACGGTGCGATGGCGGTCCGTGGCCCACTCGCGCAGGTCGTGCAGCTCCACCTCGACGAGGCCGGCGTCGATGGCGCGCCGCAGGATCGTCTCGTCCAGCGGGCCGCTGAAGATGCCCGGGAACAGCGTGAGGATGTCGAGCCGCATCGGGCGTGCCCCGCGGCTAGCCGCGGCCGTGCGTGCCCGAGGGGGGCGAGGGCTCGGTGTCGCCGGTGAGCTGCATCGCGGCGTGCGCCAGCACCGGGAGCACCACCTCCAGGTTCTCGCGCGCGGCACGCTCACTGCCCGGCAGGTTGAGGATGAGCGTGCGCCCTCGCACCCCGGCGACGGCGCGCGAGAGCATCGCCGTGGGCACGATCGCGATCGACGCGGCGCGCATCGCCTCGGCGAGGCCCTCGACGCGGTAGTCGAGCACGCGCTCGGTGGCCTGCGGCGTCTGGTCGCGCGGCCCGAGGCCGGTCCCGCCGGCGGTGACGGCGAGCGCCATGCCCTCCTCGTCGGCCTGGCGGCGCAGCCACGCGCCGATGGCGTCGGGGTCGTCCGCGAGCACGTCGGGGTCCGCTGCGTCGAAGCCCGCCTCGCGGAGCATCGAGGTGACAGCCGGGCCGGCCGTGTCGACGAATGCGCCGGCCGCGGCGCGGTCGCTGACCGTGAGCACGGCGGCGCGCCGGCGGGTCTCCTGATCGGTCATCGCGGTCTCCTCGCGCGATCGTAGCAAAGCCCCGCGTGGGGAGCCGTTGCTATGCGCTGGGGCACATGGTAGCCTTCGGGAGCGATGTGGGGGGAAATGGGGCAGAGTCCCATGCCATCCCAAGCCAGGGGCGGGCCGTGTACCTCTACGGCACCTTCGAGCACTCGATGGACGACCGGGGCCGCGTCGCGGTTCCGGCCGCCTTCCGCCGCGAGCTCCTGGACGGTGGCGTGCTCCGGCCCGCCGAGGACGGCTGCCTCGAGCTCTACACGCACGAGAGCTTTACCGCGAAGACCGAGGAGGTGCTCGGCGACTCGGACACGCGTACCCGCATCGGACGCCAGCGTCGCCGCACCTTCCTCTCCCGCGCCCACGGATTTCAGCAGCTCGACCGGCAGGGACGCATCGTGATCCCCCCGGAGATGCGCGAGCACGCCGGGCTCGACGGCCGCGTGGTCCTCGTGGGCCTCGGGGACTACGTCGAGCTGTGGGACCTCGAGCTCTGGGAGAGCGCCGACCGCGACGCGGAGGCGGCAGTGGCGGAGGGCGACGCATGACGACCGCCGACGCCGCGAGCGCTCCCCGCCACGAGCCGGTGATGGTCCGCGAGGTCATCGACGGTCTCGCCGTGCACCCCGGCGGGCGCTACATCGACGCGACGGTCGGCCTCGGCGGCCACGCCGAGGCGATCCTCGATGCCGCGCGCCCGGACGGCGCGCTGCTCGGCATCGACCTGGACCCGCACGCGCTCGCGATCGCCGGTGACCGGCTGGCGCCGTTCGGCGACGGCGTGGTGCTCGTGCGCGGGCATCACCGCGAGATCGCGGAGATCGCCCGCGAGCACGGCTTCGAGGACGTCGGCGGCGTGCTGTTCGACCTCGGTGTCTCGTCGCTGCAGCTCGACGCACCGGGGCGCGGCTTCTCGTTCCAGCGCGACGAGCCGCTGGACATGCGCATGGACCCGGACGCGGATCTGACCGCCGCGACCATCGTGAACGAGTACGAAGAGGCCGAGCTGGCGGACATCATCCGCCGCTACGGCGAGGAGCGCCGCGCGCGCGCGATCGCGAGGGCGATCGTGGCGCGGCGACCACTGCACACGACGGGCGACCTCGTTCGCGCCGTCGAGCAGGCTGCAGGCAGGGGTCGGGAACGTCATCATCACCCCGCCACTCTGACGTTCCAGGCCCTGCGGATTGCGGTGAACCGGGAGACGGACTTCCTGGCCGACACCCTGTCCGCTGCTTGCAGCCTGCTCGGCGGCGCGGGCGCGCGCATCGCCGTGCTCGCCTTCCACTCGCTCGAGGACCGCGTCGTGAAGGAGCACTTCCGGCGCGAGTCGAGCGACTGCATCTGCCCGCCGCGGCTCCCGGTCTGCGTCTGCGACCACGTCGCCACGCTGCGCCGCGTGACGCGTCGCGTCCGCAAGCCCGGCGCCGACGAGGTCGCGCGCAACCCGCGTGCGAGGTCGGCCCGGCTGCGCGTGGCCGAGGCGCTCGGCGAGGCAGCCGCGTGATGACCGCCCTCGGCGTCCCGCAGATCGGCGCCGGGTACCGGGGGCCGGCGGCCCCAGCCACGAGCCCGACCTACAGCGCGCGCATCCGCCAGAAGGCTGCATCGCTCCCCAGGCCGCGCAGCAGCGTCGCAGGACGTCTGCTGCGCGGCGTCTCCCGCCTTCTCGCGCTGATCGCGCTCGTCGGTCTCATGGCCATCGGCTCGCTGCAGGTGCTGCAGAGCAGCCGTACGGCGACCACCGGCTACGAGCTGCAGCAGCTCCAGCAGCAGCGCTCCGAACTCTCCGCCGAGGTGCGCCTGCTGGAGGCCGAGATCGCGCAGATGACGAACGTGGGCACCGTGCACGCCGTAGCTACCGACCGGCTCGGCATGGTGCGGCCCACCGAGTCCGTGCGCATCGCCGTCAGCGTCCCCGCGCCGGACGTGGCGCCGATGCCAGAGCGGTACGTGCGCCGTGCGCCGGAGGCCCCGGCGGCGCTCGAGCCGTGGTGGGCGGGGATGCTGTGGGGCGTCTACGGCCTCGACTAGGCCCGGTGCGGAAAGCGTGCGCCGAGCCGGCCGTCTCGTGACGTTGCCCGCGCGGCGGGGAGGACACCCGTGCCCCCAGAGCAACGCGAGGCGGTCCGACCGAACCACCTGACATGGCGGCACTGGCTGCTCGCGACCGCCGTGGTCGCCGCCTTCGCCGCGCTGCTCGTGCGTCTCGCCCTGATCCAGGTGGGCGGCCACGAGCGCTACATCGAGGAGGCGGCGGCAGCCCGCATCGGCGTCGCCGAGGTGCCGGCGAGCCGCGGCGCGATCCTCGATGCGACCGGCTGCCCGCTCGCCACCTCGATCGACACCTGGGACGTCTACATCGACACCTTCCTCTGGCGCGACCGCGAGCGCGCCCTCGTCGCCGCCGCGCAACTCGGGGCGTGGGTCAACCGCGACCCCAGCGAGCTGTACGCGCTCGGCACCTCGCGGAGCATCGGTGACATCCCGGTGCAGCGGCTCATGGACTACGAACGAGGCCACGAGTTGCGCGCCGAGGGGCTGTGGGGCGTCCGCCTGCTCCCCAGCTCACGCCGCGTCTACGCGGAGCGCGAGCTGGCCGGCCCGCTCATCGGCTACGTCGGGCTCGACGGGCACGGGCTGTGGGGCGTCGAGGCGGACTTCGACCACGTGCTGCGCGGGCAGCCGGGGTTTGTCGTCGGCGAGCAGGACCCGCTGGGCCGCCCGATCTCGTTCGTGCAGTCCACCACGATCCGGCCGCTCTCCGGCGGCGACGTGCAGCTCACCCTCGACCGATTCATCCAGGCCATCGCCGAACGGGAGCTGGCGCGCGCCGTCGAGGAGAACGCCGCGACGGGCGGCACCGTGATCGTGATGGAGTCCCGGACCGGCGCGATCCTCGCGATGGCCTCGCTCCCGACCGTGCGGCTCTCGACCCTCGACCTGAACGCGGACGACCTCAGCACGCTCACGCGCAATCGCGCGATCATGGACGTGTACGAGCCGGGGTCGGTGTTCAAGACGCTGACGACGGCGATGGCGCTCGACCTCGGGCTCATCACGCCGGAGACGACGTACGTCGACGAGGGTATCGCCCACGTCAGCGGGGGCGTCATCCGCAACTGGAACTTCACGGCGTACGGTGAGGTCACGATGACCGAGTACCTGCAGCGCTCGCTGAACACCGGGGCGGCATGGCTCTCGGACCAGATCGGTGCGCGCGCCTTCTACGACTACCTCGACCGCTTCGGCGTCGGCGAACGCACGCACGTGGGGCTCGGCGGCGAGGCCCGCGGCCTGGTACGCCATCCCAGCGACGACGAGTGGTACCCGATCGACCTCGCGACGAACTCCTACGGCCAGGGCCTGGCGGTCACGCCGCTGCAGACCATCACGGCCGTCAACGTATTCGCGAACGACGGCGCGCTGATCCAGCCGCAGATCGTCTCGCAGGTCGCCACGCGCGAGGGCGTGCGTCGCTTCCAGCCGGTCACGGTGCGCCAGGTGGTGGCGCCGCAGACCGCGCAGACCATGGCCCAGATGATGCTCGACGTCGTCGAGGACGTGCCGTACCACCTCGGACGCGTCGACGGTTACCGCGTGGCCGGCAAGACCGGCACGACGCTGATCTCGACCGCCGAAGGCTACGACTTCGAGACGACGATCGCGTCGTTCGCCGGCTTCCTGCCGTACGAGGAGCCCCGCGTCACCATCCTCGTGAAGATCGACCGCCCGAGCGCCGACTCGCACCTCGGCGGCATCGTCGCCGCGCCCGTCTTCTCGCGGATCGCGGCAGACGTGATGGACTACCTGAACGTCCCCCTCCCGCAGCCGCAGGTGGCCGCGCCATGACCGCGCCGACGTTCGACACCGCGTTCGCACAGCGCGTGCTCGGCGGGCGGCTGCTCGAACGCCGCGGCCCCGAGGCGCACTTCGCGCGCGCCGTCATCGACTCGCGGCGCGCCGGACCCGGCGACCTCTTCGTCGGCCTGCCCGGCGAGCACGCCGCCGGCGCGGCGGCCGCCGCCGGCGCGGGCCGGCGCGGCGCGGGGGGGGGGCGGCTCGGCGCGATGCCGGGCGGCGCGGCGGGCAT
>VXMU01000110.1 GCA_009840945.1 Chloroflexota bacterium
ACGCCAGCGCCCACAGCCACGCCCGCCCCGCCGGCAACGCCGGCGGCGTCGGCCCGCGTCGCCGTGGGGACCCCGGGCGGGACGGCGCCGGCGGCGCGCACCTCGACGGACCTGTGGGAGCCCTCGCCGGCCGCGGCCACGGGCGTCGCCGCGCTGGTGGCGATCGTCGCGACCTTCGCGCTGCTGGCGCTCGCGGTTGGGAGGGGTGTGGAGCCGGGACGGGACGAGGACTGAGCGCGGCCGGGCTGCCGATCGCTACTCCTCGGAGGGCCCGGGAGGCTGCTCTCCGATGACGATGCCGGCGGAGAGGTCGAGGTCCGGGAGCTCGTCGTCCGCCAGGCTGGCGAGGTCGACGACGTTGCCCGCGTCGACCTCGCGCTGGACGGCGTCGAGCTGCTCGGCGCGGCGCTCGCGGGCCTCCTCGGTCAGCTCCAGCTCCTCGGCGATGCGCTCGGCGAGGATCTGCTCGGGCGCCTCGAACGACCGCGGCACGCGCGCCTCCAGCACCTGGCCGGGCTGTGCGTACTCGTTGCCGCCCAGGTAGTGCAGCGGGCTGTGGTGGTCGGAGCGCAGCAGCCAGCGCTCGTCGAACGCCTCGACGTCCACGTGGACGGCGACGACGAGGCCGATGCACAGCTCGTGGTCGCCGAGCACGACGGTGTCCTGCAGCTCGCACTCGATCCACGCCGCGCAGTGCTGGAGCAGCGGCGCTTCGACGTGGGTGGGCGTAAAGACCTCGAGCTGCGTCGCCTCGAACTTGTCGATGTCCTCGCCGGTGTAGCCGCCGAGGTACTGGACGTGGTGGAGCAGGGTGCGGGTGGGGATGTTGATCGCGAACTGCTCGGAGGCGCGGATCATGTCGAGGCTATGGCGGGACTGCTCCACCGCGATGCCGACCAGGCACGGATCGAGCGAGAGCGGCATGTGCCAGGCGATGGGCAGCACGTTGTTCTCGCCCTTGTCGCGGGTGGTGACGAGGGCGACGGGGCCGCTCATGAGGATGCGTGCGGCGGAGGTGATGGGACGGCGCTCAACGCCGTCCGGAGGGTGCTCGATCACGTCGGGAGTATACGGCGCGGGGTGAGTGGGGCGGACGTGTCAGGCGGGCCGAGGCGCCGGACTGCGTTCGAGGGCGGCGCGGAGAGTCCGGCTCCCTCTCCCGCTCGCGGGAGAGGGTTGGGGTGAGGGTCCGGCGTTCTCACGGATGGCTGGTCACAGTCCGCAGGCCCCCCTCACCCTCGCCCTCTCCCCCGCAGGGGGCGAGGGGATCAGAGGCGGCCACCTCAGGGCGTGACTGTCGCGGGGCGCGGTGGCTCGAAGTAGAGCTCGAGCGCCTCGCGGAGGTTGGCGAGCGCCCCGTCGACGGTCTCGCCCTGGCTCGCCACGTCGACATCAAGAGCCTGCGCGACGTACGCGTCGCGTTCCTTCCAGACGCTCGCCGTGAACACTCGCGTCATCGTCTCTCGCCTTCGTTCCACGAGGGCATCCGCGCTTGTCAGCACCGACAGGCATCCATCTTCGCACGTCACCCCGGCTTGTCACCTGAGCGCGGGCCCGCTCCGAGCTTGAGCGCTCGCGGCTCCGCGGTTCGACGAGCAGAATGCCGACAGGTGACGACGAGGATCGCCGCGCATGACCGACACTCCGCGGGATCGCTACACGCACGGACACCACGAGTCCGTCGTGCAGGCGCACGCGCGGCGGCGCGCGGAGGTCGAGGCGTGGTTCCTGCTCCCGCGCCTGCGGCCCGGCATGCGCCTGCTCGACGCTGGGTGCGGCCCCGGCACGGTCACCGCCGGACTCGCGCGCGCCGTCGCACCCGGCGAGGTGGTCGGCATCGACGTGGCCCCCGGTGTCCTCGACCACGCACGCGCCCACGCCGCCGGGGAGGGCGTCGGCAACGTCACGTTCGGCGAGGGCGACGTGTACGCCCTCGACCACCCCGACGCCTCGTTCGACGCCGTCTACGCCAACCAGCTGCTGCAGCACCTCACCGACCCGGTGCGGGCGCTGCGCGAGATGCGGCGCGTGCTCAGGCCGGGCGGCCTGCTGGCCGTCCGCGACGGCGACTACGCGACGATGAGTCCCTCGCCCAAGTTCCCGGAGTTCGAGGACTGGAACCGGCTGTACCACCAGACCGCGTACCACAACGGCGCGGAGCCCGACGCCGGGCGGGCACTGCCCGGCTGGGTGCGCGCGGCCGGGTTCCCGGAGATCGAGTTGCACCCCAACGTCGTCGCCCTCGACGGCGAGGAGGCGCGGATCTGGGGCCGCGCCTGGTCGCAGCGCATCCTCTACTCGAGCGTCGCCGACCAGGCGCTCGAGTACGGCTACGCCACCCAGGCAGACCTCGACCGCCTGTCCCGGGCCTGGGCCGCGTGGGCGGAGTCGGCGTCGCCGTTCTACATGTTCGCGCAGGTCGCCGTGCTGGCCGTCCGCTCAGCCTGAGCTCTCGATTGCGGCCCCGACTCAGCGAGCGGCGGGCGGCTCGCTCACCGCCCGCCGCGACAGCCTATCCCCGCCTAGCCGCCCGCGACGAGCGTGCCCGCCACGCCGAGGACCGCGATCACCAGCAGGGCGGTGCGTCCCGCGTCTGCTTGCGCGGAGGCGTCGTCGCTGCGCGTGCCGGCGCCCTCGCTGACCTCGGTGGCCAGGCCGTCCAGCTCGGCGAGGAGGGCGACGTGGTGGCCCCGGCCGGCGGCGATGAGCGCCTGCTCGTCCACGGCGAGCCGCAGGCGCGCTTCCAGCTCATCGAAGAGGCTGCCCTGTCCGACACCGGCCTCAAGCAGGGCGGTGGCGAGCGGGACGACCTGTGGGTCGAGTTCGGGACCGCCGTTGGCGGCCAGGTAGTCCAGGCTCCGCGCCATGCGCTGGGCGACGGTGTCGAAGGACTCCTGCGTCCTCGCAACCCGGGTCGGGCCCTGGAGCAGGCTCGCCACGGACAGCACCGTGTGGCCGATTGCCACATCCCTCTGCAGGCCCGTGAGGTGCCAGAAGCGAAGGAGCTCCTCCTCGGATCGGGCGCGCGTTCCCGATACGCGACCGGACCGCGCTTCGCTCTCACCCGTGAGCATGAAGTACGTCTGACTGTCGATCGTCGCGCTCAACGCCGGGAACAGTGTCCGCGTGTTGGTGACGAGCAGCTCCTGCGAGGCCTGCTCGGCACGGAGCAGCGCGCGCAGGAGATCGGGCCGGCCGGCATCGATCTCCTCCACGGTCGAGACGAGCGAGTCGACACGCGCCCGGATCTGCGCGGCCCGCGTGTCGTAGCCGCTGCCGTCGAGGGCGTCGAGTTGCTCCGCGAGCGCCGACTTGAGACGCGTGATTGCGGCACGGTCCGCCAGAATGCTGTCGCGGTCCATGGTCGCGTTCGAGGCGACCCCGCCCGTGGCCATCAGGTCGTTCGCGTGTCGCGCGATGGCGACCGAAGCGCCGAGCGCGGCGACGTCACCGTGTGCCGCGTCGTCCGGCGCCAGGCTGTCGATTGCCAGCCAACCCGCCACCACCGCCGCGAGGATCGCTATCAGCGCGCCCGCGGTGGTCAGCACGAGCGCCGGCGATGTCTGGAATCTGCCCATCTAGCGCCCACCTTCCAGGCTGCCGACCGGCTGGATCTGGCCGTCGCTCCCGATGGTCGTCAGGAACACCCCATCCGACCCCTGGTTATCGTCCGCCCCGAACTGGAGCAGCATGCCGCCGAGGTCCACGGACCCCGCGTTGCGAATGGCGTCGAGGAAGCACTGGCGGTCCACGTCGGGACCGCAGAGCTCGAGCCCCGCGATCGCCAGCCGCCCGCGAGGTAGCCCTCGAGCGAGACGAAGCCGGGCGTTGCATCGGGGTCGGATGCCGCCAGCGCCTGCTGGTAGGCAGCGACCACGGGGATGCTGTCGTCGTCGGGCTGCGGCACCACCTGCGTGATGTAGACGCCGGCTCCGGCCCGTCCGAGCTCCTCGGCGAGCGCGTTGCTGCCGACGAACGAGATCACCATGAACACGGGATCGATGCGCTCACGCAGCAGGACGATGGCCTTGGCGACCGGCCGGTACGCGCCGACCATGATGACCGCCTCGGGCCTTGCGTCCGCGATCTCGAGCACCGCCATCTTCACGGCGTCGGTATTGCGCGGGTAGAACCACGATGCGACGGGTTCCAGGCCGCGCCGGGCCAGGGCCGCCGTGGCCCCGTCGAGCCCCGACTGGCCGAACGAGTCGTTCTGGTACAGCACAGCGACGCGCGTGACGCCCAGCTCGTCCGTCAGGCGGGCGACCATCTCCTCGGTCTCCTGGTAGTACGACGCGCGGAGGTTCAGCACGTTGTCGAGGTCGGGGTCGCGCAGGAACTCAGCTCCCGTGAAGGGGGCGATGAACGGCACGCCGGCGTCGTGGGCGACCGGGGAAGCGGCGCGCGACGTCGGGGTGCCCACCTCGCCGATCAGCGCGAAGACCTGGTCGCGGAAGATCAACCGCCGCGTGTTCGCGAAGGCGAAGTCGGTCTCGTACGCGTCATCCAGCGACGTCAGTTCCAGCGTCCGGCCGTGGACGCCCCCGGCCTCGTTGCGCTCGTGGAACGCGGCTTCGATCCCTCGACGCATCTCCAGGCCCAGGCCCTCAGCCGGTCCCGTGAACGCGGCCGACTGCCCGAAGAGAATGCGGCTGTCGGACACGCCCGGCACGCCCTCGTCGGCATCGAGCGTGGCAGGAGCCGTCGTGGCGCCGGGAGCGGGAGCCTCGTCTTCCGACTCGGTACAGCCGGCGCCCAGTGCGAGTGTCGCCAGCGCAACGGCGAGCGCGAGTGACAGCGCACGCAGCCGCACGGCCCGGATTGGCCTCATCGGACGTTACCTTCCCAGCCGGGACGACGATTCAGCTCCGGCAAGCGTCACTACCGATGGAACGGGGATCGGGGCGCTGTTCGCCCCTGCGCCTCGTCGTGAGCCCTCGTTCCATCACAAGAGTGGTCTACTGAGACGAGGTCACTCTAGCAAGGCACATTCGGCTCTGACAATCGCCCGAGGGCCCGCTCCGCGCAGGCTCACCGGCGCTCAAGCAGCCCCGGGCGCCCTGCTCAGCCCCCGACGAGGGACTGGTTTACTCGCCGCCGAGTGCCCGCTCGACCGCCTGGTACTCGTCGCGGCGCCAGCGACGCGACAGCGGCGCGCCGGGGACCGTGCCGTGCGCGCCGTGGTACGCGCCGGGGTAGACGTTCAGCTCGACCGCCACGCCCGCGTGCGCCAGCGCCTGCGCGTAGTCGACGTCCTCGTCCAGGAACAGGTCGAGCGTGCCGACGCTGATGTAGGCGGGCGGCAGGCCCGCGAGGTCCGTCGCGCGGGACGGCGCGGCGTACGGCGAGATGTCGTCCGCGCCCGCGCGGCCCTCGAGGTAGGCGTTCCAGCCCAGCTCGTTGTGCGAGCGGCTCCACACGCGGAGATCCGTGATCTGGTGGCTGCTCGGGGTGATGTTGCGGTCGTCGAGCATCGGGAAGATGAGCACCTGGTAGCAGATCTCGACCTCGCCCCGGTCGCGCGCGAGGAGCGCGAGGCCGGCCGCCAGCCCGCCGCCCGCGCTCCCGCCACGAATGGCGATGCGCTCGCGGTCGACGCCGAGCGAGTCGGCCTGCTGCCAGAGCCAGAGCAGCCCCGCGTAGCAGTCCTCGATGGGGGCGGGGTAGGGGTGCTCGGGCGCGAGCCGGTACTCGACCGACGCCACGATCACGCCGAGGTTGGCGGCGTAGGCCATGCAGTCGGCGTCGCCAAAGGGCACGTCCCCGCCGATCATCCCGCCGCCGTGGATGTTGTAGACGGCGGCTGCGGGCTTGGGCAGCCCGTCCGGCTGGTAGACGCGCACCATCACGTCCGGCGCGCCCTCGGGCCCCGGCACGAAGTGGTCCTCGACGGAGATGCCCGGCCGCGGCGGCGCCGGCTCGAACTGCATGCCCGTCGCGCGCCACCGGTCGACGGCGGCCTGGATGCCGTCGCTCATGTCGATGCTGCGACCGGGATTGGCGGCCAGCGCCTCGCGGTAGGCCGGGTCGACCAGCGCGTCGAGGTCGAGCGGTTGGGTGGTCATCGGGGGCTCCTCGGGGTGAGCGGGCGCGGTGTGCGCGGGATGATACAGGCGCCTCGATCGGGACGCCTCGATGGTGTCCTCGCGACCTCACGGCGCGCCCCGAACTCGATGCGCGCGTGGGGGAGTCCTGCGCGTAACGCGTCACCTGTTACGCTGTGTCCACGCAGCACCGGTTGAGGCCAGCGTTGATTGACGCTTCCCGGTGACCAGATGCGACGCACGTTCCTTTCTCACAGGTGGATCCGCCTCGTCAGCCTGTTCCGCGCCCGCCCTCCGGCCGACGTGGGGACCGCCGTTGCCGCCGACAAGACGGCGCGCGGCGAGTGCGACACGAGCCGACGTCCCCGGACAGGCCGGGGTATCCAGAGGAGTGAGATTGACCACCACATTTGCAGCCCTCGGCATCCCCGAGGACCTCGCCGAGTTCCTGGCCGAGCTCGGATACGTCACCCCGTTCGACGTGCAGGCCGCCACCCTCCCCGACGCGCTCGCGGGGCGTGACATCAGCGCCCGCGCGCCGACCGGGTCCGGTAAGACGCTGGCGTTCGGCCTGCCGCTGCTGATGCGCGCCGAGGGTGCGCAGCCGCGCCGGCCGCTCGGCCTCGTGCTCGCGCCGACTCGTGAGCTCGCCGACCAGATCCAGGGCGAACTCGATCCCATCGCCCGGGCCGGCGGACGCAGCGTCATCGCGGCCTACGGCGGCGTCGGGTACGAGCCGCAGAAGCGCGCCCTCGCCCGTGGCGTCGACGTGCTCGTCGCCTGCCCGGGCCGCCTCGCCGACCTGATCAGCCAGGGCGACGTCGATCTCGACGAGGTCCGCGTCGCCGTCATCGACGAGGCCGACCGCATGGCCGACATGGGCTTCCTGCCCGAGGTGCGACGGCTGCTCGACCGCACCCCGAGCGACCGCCAGACCATGCTCTACTCCGCCACCCTCGACGGCGACGTGGCCGTGCTCACGCGCCACTACCAGCGCGACCCGGCGGTCCACGAGGTCGGCGAGCCCGGCCCCGACCTCGAGGACATGCGCCACCTCTTCTGGCGCCTCGACGCGAGCAACCGTATCGAGGTCGCCTCGAACCTGATCCAGGCGGCGGGCTCCACCATCGTGTTTTGCCGCACCCGGCGCGGCGCGGACCGGGTCACGAAGCAGCTGAAGCGCGCGGGCGCCACGGCCGCCGCCATCCACGGCTCGCGGTCGCAGAGCCAGCGCACGCGCGCCCTCAAGTCCTTCGCCGACGGTGATGTCGAGGCGCTTGTCGCCACCGACGTGGCGGCGCGCGGCATCCACGTCGACGACGTTGCGTGCGTCCTGCACTTCGACCCGCCGGTCGACGCGCGGACGTACGTCCACCGCTCCGGCCGCACGGCGCGGGCCGGCGCGCAGGGCGTCGTCGTCTCGTTCGTGGACGACGCACAGCTCCGTGATGCAGGCGACCTCGTGAGACGGCTGCGTCTGCGCGCCGACCTCGCCACGCCGGCGCCGGTCACGCTGCAGGGCGCGACGGAGCGACTGCGCGCGGACCCGGCGACGAGCTTCAGCGACGCGGCCCTGGCGGTCGCGGACGCCGTGGCCGAGCCACCGCGCCGTCGCCGGGACACCCGCAACGGCGCTCACGCCCCCGCCGCGCCCCAGCGCCGCCGCCGACGCCGCAACTACCGCTCGCGCCGTCCAGTGGCGTCGGCGGGTGGCGGCTCGGGGGCCCGGGGCCGCTAATCGGCCGCCGCCCCCGCGCATCCAGCGCGCGATAGGTGTCGGCGCACCAGTCCCCTGCCCGAGCCGGGACGAGGGTGGAGGGAGCGCCCCGGGGGGCACGACCGTGGCCTGGCGCTCGACGCGGGCGGTACCCTAGCCGCCATGGCTACCGCCGAACGGACCGCCATCGCCGTCGAGGAGCGCCCGCCGCAGGCGCCGGCTCCGTCGTCGCGGCCGCCGCAGAGCATGCGGCTCATGGTGGGGCTGGCGGCCGGGCACAGCGTCAAGCACTTCTACCAGCAGACGCTGCTGCTGCTCCTGCCCCACATCAAGGAAGCCCTGCTGCTGAGCGACGTCGCCGCGGGCGGCATCATCGGCGTGCGCGCGGCGGCGATGGGGGCGATGAACATCCCGGCCGGGATGTTCACCGACATGTTCCGCAGCCGCGTCGCCTTCATGCTCGCCGGCAGCATGGGCTGCCTCGCCTTCGGCTACGCCGCCGTCGGGCTCGCCTCGAACTACTGGTTCGTCCTCGTTGCCGTCGCCGTCGCGGGGGCGGGCACCTCGATGTGGCACGCGCCCGCCTTCACTGAGCTCGCCGTGCGCTACCCCGAGCGACGGGCGTTCGCGATCGCCGCGCACCGCTCCGGCGGCTCGATCGGGGACTCTTCGGCGCCGTTCGTGGTCGGCGTGCTGCTGGGCGGGGTGAGCTTCGCCGGGCTGCAGTGGGGCGGGTTCGACTGGCGCACCGTGGCGTTGCTGCACGTCGGGCCGGCGCTGCTGACCGGCTTCATCATCCTCGCGCGCTTCAAGTCGGCCGAGCAGGCCGGGCAGATGAGCCTGCAGCTCCGCGAGTACCTCGCGACGGCGCGGCCGCTGTTCCGCAACGCGACGGTGCTCGCGCTCGTCGCCGTGACGGCGCTGCGGGGGATGGCGCACCTCTCGTTCGCGGCGTTCCTCGTGCTCTACATGAGCGAGGACCTCGGCTACTCCGACGTGGCCGTGGGGTTCCACCTCGGGCTGCTGACGCTGCTCGGGATCCTCGCCGGGCCGGTGATGGGGGCGGTCTCCGACCGCATCGGCCGGAGGCCCGTGATCCTGTTCGGGCTGATCACGATGACGGTGTTGATCTTCGCGTTCCTGTGGGTCGACGCCGGGGTGGGCCTGACGGTCACCCTCGCGCTGCTCGGCATCGTGCTGTTCTCCGTCAACTCGATCATGATGGCGGCCGCGATGGAGTCGGTCGCCGGGGGCAGCGAGGGCTCGGCGGTCGCGATGCTCTTCACAGGCGGCGCGATCGTCGGCGCGATCTCACCGGTCGTGGCCGGGGCCATCAACACGCAGTGGGACTTCCACGGGGTCGTGGTCTACGCGGGCTGCATCGCCGCGCTCGCCGCCTTCATCGCGGCCATCGCGCCGATGCCCGCGCGTGCGTCGGTGGACGAGGCGTAGCGGCCCGCGCTCAGGCCGGCGCCGTCATCCCCGCCAGCCGCTCCGACAGCGCCCACGCCCGCTCCTGGTTCACGCGGTCGCGAGCCTCCTCGGACGGCTCCTCGACGCGTCGCTTGTTCCAGTAGGCGCCACTCACCCCCGCCGCCTCGTCGGAAAGGGCGAGGTGTACGAGGTGCGAGCCGCCGCGCTCCGGCGAGTCGAGCACGACGTACCCGGCGAGCATGAACAGCCTGCCGACGATGCCGTGGCCGGACTTCTGCACGAGGCCGGTGCGGACCACGCCCGGGTGGACGCTGTTCGCTGTGACCCCGGAGCCCTCGAGGCGTCTCGCGAGCTCATTCGTCGTCATGACCATCAGCGCCTTGCTGTGGCCGTACGTGCGCATCATCCGGTAGCCGCGCTCCGAGGCGGGGTCGTCCCACCGGACACCCGAGCGGTGCGCCGTCGACGCGACGTTCACGACGCGCGCGCCCGGCCCCCGGTCCGCGCCGGCGTGGAGCAGCGGCAGCAGCTCGGACGTGAAGACGAACGGCGAGAGGTGGTTGAGCGCGAGCGTGAGCTCGATGCCCTCGGCCGTCTCGGTGCGGCGGCGGAACATGCCGCCCGCGTTGTTGATGAGCACGTCGAGGCGGTCATGCCGGTCGCAGATCTCCGCCGCCGCCCGCCGTGTCTCCGCGAGGCTCGACAGGTCGGCGACGACGTGGTCGGCGGCGGCGGCCGCGGGGCGCCGGCGCGCCCCCGCGCGCCGGCACCCGAGGCGCCCCCACCGCGCAAGGAACCCCGGGCGCGGCGGGGCAC
>VXMU01000097.1 GCA_009840945.1 Chloroflexota bacterium
CTGGCGTCCGCGACTACGACAGCGAGTGGAAGGACGTGGTCAACTGGGTCGTGCATGGCCTGATCACGGCTGAGGAGCTCGGCGTCACCAGGGCGAACGTGGGCTCGCTGGCGGCGAACCCGCCGAACACCACGATCGCGCGCCTGCTCGGCGTGCCGTACGAGGGTGGTTCGGTGAGTACGCTCGGCTTCGACCGGGTGGACGCACAGTTCCTCCAGCGTGCCATCGCTGCAGTCGGGAACTACGGCGAGATTTACGAGAACACGGTCGGCGACGCCGTGCCGCGTGCTTGCTCGCTGAACGCGCTTGCCTCCGAGGACAAGAGCGCCTGCCCGCCTGGAACCGGCGGCATCCAGTACGCGCTGCCGTACCGCTAGGTCTACGGACCAGCAACGAGCAGATAACTCGAGGGGTTGTCCCACCAGGGGCAACCCCTCTTGCATTGGTTCGGCCGCGCGCGATTGCAGCGCGCGAGCCGGACAACCGCTAAGCTGAGGCTATGTCGGCTGCCGCTCCACCCGAGCCAGCACCCGTTCCGCTGATCCACCGGCGGAGCTTCCGGAACTTCGCCACGCAAGGCGTGTACGTAGCGATCACCGCTCTCGCGTTTGCGTATGTGTTTGTCTCACTGGACCTGCGCGAGTTCGGGTTCACGTTCCTGGGTGAGCCGGCCGGCTTCGCGGTAGGCAGCCAGTGGCTGGTTGACGTAGATGGCGTCACCAACTCGCGGCTCACGATGTACCTGGTGGGCGTGTGGGCATCGATTCGCGCGGTGCTCGTCGCCATCGTGCTCTCAACGATCCTCGGGGTCATCGTCGGCGTGGCCCGCTTGTCCAACAACTGGCTCGTATCCCAGCTCGCGATGTTGTTTGTCGAGATCTTCAGGAACACCCCGCTGTTGGTGCAAATCGTCCTTGTCTACGCGGTGTTCCTGGTCGGCATGCCGCTGATCCAGGACGTCATCAACGTAGGCGACTTCTTCTACCTCTCCAACCGCGGCGTGGCGATGCCTTGGCCGGTCCCGAGCGGTGGTCTGTGGGGCCTGCCGCACTGGTTCGCGGGCGTCTGGGTGCTCGTGCTGCTTGCCATCGGCGCCGTCGCCATGCTGATCCGCGCGCGACGGCAGGAACAGGAACGCGAGACCGGCATCCCGATGAACGCGAACCGCCGGGCGTTCACGATCTTCACCATCGGCGCGGTCATCTCCTACCTCGTACTCGGCGGCCCGGTGGCGATCGATGCGCCCATCATCGAGGGAACGAAATACGCCGAAGGCATGGTCATCAATCCGGAATTCGCAGCGCTTGTTGTTGGTCTCACGCTGTACACCGGCTCGTTCATCGCCGAGATCGTGAGAGCGGGCATCCAGGCCCTGCCGCGCGGTCAGTCCGAGGCCGCGAACGCAGTGGGCCTCAGCAACTACCAACGCCTGACACTCGTGATCCTTCCGCAGGCCCTGCGCCAGATCATTCCGTCGGTCACGAACCAGTTCCTGAACGTCAACAAGAACTCGTCGCTGGCGTACGCGGTGCTCTACGACGACCTGTTCCGCGTCGCCACTGTCGTGCAGAACAAGGCTGGTCACGCGCTCGAGATGTTCTTCGTGATCATCATTACCTATATGATCATCTCATTCATCATTTCCGTGATCATGAACTTCTTCAACGCGCGCGTGACGGTGCACGAGGTCTAGGGGGCGGCGATGGCTGACATGCCCATGCAGCAGCCCCCGGGACGCATCATCCTGCCGCCGCACCGCGAGCGAGCGCGCCGGCCATTCTCCGTGAGGGCTCGTGAGTGGGTCCGCCGCAACCTCTTCCCGTCGACCGGTGGGACGCTCCTGACCATCGCCGCCGCGGTCGTCCTGGGGCTACTGCTCATCGGTGTGCTGTGGTTCGTGTTCATCGATGCGAACTGGCGCATTATCACCGTGAACCGTTGGCTGCTCTTCGCCGGCGGCTTCCCGCGCGAGGAGGCGTGGCGGCTCTGGGTCGGCATGGGGTTCGTCTTCTTGCTCATCGGCCTGACGTACGGCACGTGGTCCAGCTTCGGGCGTCGCGATCACCTGTTCGTGGCGGTCAGCGGGGTCTTCGTGGTCTTCATCATGGCGCATGGCGGAACAGCCATCTGGTCCTCCGTGTGGTTCCTGCTTGCCGTCGGCGTGATGTACCTCGCCTACGCCCTCACCGCCCGGATACCTCGCGAACTGGGCCCGATCCGGACGCTCCAGCAGCGCGTCGTAGGCGGGCTACTCATCGCGTCGCTGCCGCTTGCACTGGTGATCCTGTTGTCCGGCGGAGCAAGCGTTCGGCAGCTCGACGGCTTCGTGCTGAACCTCGTGCTCGCCCCCGTAGGCATCGTCGGCGGACTCGTGATAGGAATCCCGCTTGCGATCGGGCGCGCCTCAACCATGAAGACCATCTCGTGGACCTGCACTGCCTATATCGAGGTGGTGCGAGGGGCCCCGCTGCTGGGCTGGCTGTTCGTCGCGCTGTTCATCCTCGACGACGTGATCGGCGGCGAGCTGATCGTCCGCGCCATGGTGGTCATGGCGGTCTTTACCGCCGCCTACATGGCAGAGTCGATCCGCGGCGCGCTGCAGGCGCTCCCGCGCGGACAGTTCGAGGCCGCTCACGCCGTCGGCCTCTCCCGGATGCAGGCGCTGCGGCTCATTATCATGCCGCAGGCGCTGCGCATCTCCATCCCGCCCATCGTCGGGCAGGCGATCGCGATCTGGAAGGACACGACGCTCGTCACCATCATCCTTCCGCTGCGTGAACTGAAGGGGAACGCCGACTCCGCGATCGCACAGCGTGAGTTCATCGATGACCGTATTGAGGCGTACATCTTCGTCGCTGTCGTGTTCTGGGCTGTCGCGTTCATGATGTCGCGCATCTCGCAGCGCATCGAACGCACGCTCGGCGTCGGCGAACGCTAGGATGGCCATAGCTGCCGCACGGAAGGAAAACCGCAATGACGACTCACGCTGGAGTCACCGACGCCGCAGCCGACGGTGACCGTCTGGCCGACTCACAGAACATCATCGTCGCCGAGAACGTCGACAAGTGGTTCGGCGACTTCCAGGCGCTCGACAACGTCACCATGAACGTCAGGGAGCACGAGATCGTCGTCATCCTCGGCCCGTCCGGGTCGGGCAAGTCGACCTTCATCCGTTGCCTGAACCGCCTCGAGGAGCACGACGCCGGCCGCATCATCATCGACAACATCGAGATGAACGACGACGTGCGGAACCTCAACGCGATCCGCTCCGAGGTCGGGATGGTATTCCAGCAGTTCAACCTGTTCCCGCACCTCTCGGTGCTGGGCAACATCACCCTGGGACCGCAGAAGGTGCGGCACATGCCGAAGGCCGAGGCGCAGCAGCTGGCGATGCAGCACCTGGAGCGCGTCGGCATCCCGGAGCAGGCCGACAAGTACCCCGCTCAGCTCTCGGGCGGTCAGCAGCAACGCGTCGCGATCGCGCGGGCGCTCGCGATGCAGCCCAAAATCATGCTCTTCGACGAGCCCACCTCGGCGCTCGACCCGGAGATGATCAAGGAGGTGCTGGACGTCATGCGCGAGCTGGCCGAGTCCGGCATGACGATGATCGTCGTCACGCACGAGATGGGCTTCGCTCGCGAGGTGGCGGACCGCCTCGTGTTCTTCGACGAGGGCGCCCTCGTGGAGCAAGGCACGCCGCAGCACTTCTTCGAGAATCCCGAAGAGGAGCGCACAAAGCTCTTCCTCAGCCAGATCCTGTAGCCGCGACCCTCTGCGCTCGCCCGCTACGCCTCGGGCTCCTCGTCGGCCTGGAGGCGGCGCCTGTCCAGCACCTCGCGCGGGCGCAGGTTGAGCGTGAACATCGCGATCACGCCCGTGACCGTGATCCACGCCAGCAGCAGCACGTGGATGCCGACGGCGTAGCTGCTGCCGTCGACGCGGTCGCCGCCCAGCAGCACGAACGCCTCGGTCACCGCGACCTCGAACGGCCCGATGTCCCACGGCGTAATGGGCAGCGAGACGACGATGTTGGCCGCGATCATCAGCACGATCGCCTCGCCGAGGCCGAGTTCGAGGCCCAGCGCCTTGCCCATCATCCAGTACACGCCCACCTCGGCGACCCATGCCGCGACCGAGATGATGAGCGAGACGATGGTGTGACGGACCTCGCGCAGCGAGGCCATGCCTTCCTGGAGCTGCGCGAGGAGGCTCGCCGCCCGCTCGCGCGCCGAGTCGGGCACGACGAGCAGCAGCCTCGAGCGCGCGGGGTCGGCGGGGAGCTCCCAGCGGGCGAGGAACACGAGCACGACGAAGGCGAGCGCGACGATCGCGACGAAGATCGTGAGGCCGGGAAGCTCCCGGACGCCCTCGCCCAGTACGAACCCGGCGACCGCCACGAGTACGAGGAACGCGAGGCCGTCGAACAGCGACTCGACGAAGAGCACGTTGCTCGCCAGCGCCGCGCGCGGGAGCTTGAGGAGGCGGCTCGGCAACTCGATGCGCACGAGGTCGCCCGCGCGGAGCGGCACCAGCGCGTTCACCAGGTTCGAGACCATGAAGATGCTCACCAGCGGCCGCAGCGGCACGTCGGAGCGGCCGAGCAGCACGCGCCAGCGGTAGGCGTGGATGCCCTTGGAGACCGTGAAGAGCACCAGGCCGCCCAGCGCCCAGGCGGGCTCGACGTTGTCGAGCCGCCGAAGCGCCTCGAGGACGTCGACGCGCCACAGCAGCACCGCCATCGAGATCGCGATGACGACGGCCTGGATGGCCAGCAGGCGAGGGTTGCGGCGCAGGAAGCCCAGCATCGTCGGTCCGCCTACCCCGTCCCCGGTGGCGGATCCGATCCGGGGCGCGCGTCCGTCGAGGCGGCCCGGCATCGTCCTCGCCCGCCTGCATCGTGCGGCAGTCCGGCCGTCCGCGCGAGTCGGAGGGCCCCGCCCGGCGGGAACGTGCCCGAACGTGATAGCAGCTCGTCGCTGACACCCACCCCGCCGGGTGCTAGCGTGCGCAGACCTCGCGCGCGGATCGGGGAACCACGCTGAACTCGCCCACCCGACCAACCTTCTGGACGATCGCCGGCCGCGTCGTGCCCGCCATCAGCGTGGACGAGATGCGCGAGGTCGACCGCGTCGCCGTGGAGGAGACGGGGCCGTCGCTGCTCCAGATGATGGAGCACGCAGGGTTCGAGACCGCGCAGACGGCGATCGAGATGTTGGGCCAGGACTGGGCCGGCCGCCGCGTCGTCGTGCTGGCGGGCAGCGGGGGCAACGGCGGCGGCGGGCTCAGCGCCGCACGCCACCTCGCGATCCGCGGCGTGACCGTGCTGGCCGTGCTGACGCGGCCCACCACGGGCGTCGACGGCGCCGTCGCGGCGCAACTGCGCACGCTGCAGGAGGCGCCCGCGCAGGTCATCCACTGGTCCGACGCCTTCGACGTGAGCGAGGCCGACCTCGTAATCGACGCCGTGGTCGGCTACGGCCTGAGCAGCGCGCCGCGCGGCCCGGAGATGGCCCTGATCCGCGCCGCGCAGGCCTCACTCTCCCGCACGCTCTCGCTCGACGTGCCCTCGGGCGTCGACGCCGACACCGGCGCCGCGCCGGGGGTGGCGGTGCACCCGGACCGCACGCTCACGCTCGCCTTGCCGAAGCCGGGGCTGCGACGCGGCAACGCCGGCGAGCTGTGGCTCGCGGATCTCGGCATCCCGCCGGGGGTCTACGCGCGGGCGGGCCTCGCGTTCCCCTCGCCGTTCGGGGCAAGTTCACGGGTGGAGCTGGGCTACCCGGACGAGGCGCCCGAGGGTGTTGCGGGTGGATCTTGAGCGTGCGCGAGGTGCTCTGATACGGTGAATGCCCTGCGGTGGCGCATTCGTCTAGTGGCCCAGGACATCGCCCTCTCAAGGCGAAGATCGCGGGTTCGAATCCCGCATGCGCCACCAACTACAGATACCCGTCGTACGACTCAGGACGCGATCACGGCAGCCCACGCGATGGGGCAGCCGCTGGCGTGCACCGCGGCCGCAGCCGGCTAGAACAGCGCTTCGAGGTTCTCGCGGAGGTTCCGCCACCACTCCCGATCCGACCCTCGATCCGGGATGAACTCGACGGCATATGTTCCGTCCTCCTCCACCCTGAGCCACCCGGCGAGGGTCACCACGCCGCCGAGGCGGAGTGCCCCGAGGACCTCCGACGGGTCGTGCACGGTCACTCGCTGCAGGAACTCGCCCCGATCCATCTCGAGCACCAGCTCGTCGGCGTCCCGGGACACGAGCGTGCCGCGGACCGACACGCACTGATCCCGGAACAGGTCGCCCGCCACCGCGATCTGCGGGGCCGTGGGGATCGGGGGCGAGTTCAGCGGACACGGCTTGGCACGCGGCGAGACCACGTCGTGGCTGAACAGGACGACCACGACGAGCACTCCTGCGCCAGCGATCCCGACAATCCGTACGACGCACCCGCGGAGGCACCCGGCGCCTCTCGCCTCCTCGATTGGTCCCTCGGCAGCCCCCTTCGCCGCATCGTCCGACCGTCCGGGCACGTCCCACCATAGCGAGTGCATGAAGGCCTGATAGGCCGCGTCCAGGTCAGCGCCCTGTAAGGGGGCTGCACCACCCGATCCGAACCACGGAGGCGCCGAGGTCGTGGCGTCGAGCCACGGCTCGGCCACGCCCAGCGCGATGGCGTATGGCAGCATCGGATCAGCCTGGTCCCGAGCGCCAATCTGCTCGGATCGCACCATGGACTCCATCCAACCAAACCACCGGCCCATTTCGTTTGCCCCGACAGGCGTGGGCGTGAGCATGCCCGTGCGTACGGGCGTCGGTATCCCCAGGTAGACGAGGAACACGAGCACGCCCTGCCACCACCATTGGTCCAGCCAGAGCGCCGCCCAGAGGCCGGTCCCGACGCCCATCAGGGCGGCGGCCAGCAGGCGCCATTTGGCGTGGTCTCCGTCGTTTTCCCGCCGGACCCGTACCGGATTGCCGTCGAACAGGCCGCGTTGCTGGAGGTAGTCGCCGATCTGGTCGCCGATGGTGTCCCAGCGCCGGGCTATCCCGTCGTGCAGCGCATCAATCGTTGTGGGGCGCGAGGGCAGGGTGTCGCATATCGTCCGCTCCCACTCGAACTCGGTCGGGCCCTGTCGGGTCAGGCGGTACATGAAGCCGGCCCTGGTCCTGACGGCCTCGATGTGCAGGGTGCCGCGCTGGCACATCTCGACGATGGAGGCCAGCATCGTCGGGCGCCAGATCATGTGGCCTTCCAGCGCGGAGACCGCCGCCGCGGGCATCGAGCCGGGCTGCGGGGCGGCCGATGGAAGAGGCCGCGGCGGCCGGTACCCGGGCCACAACCACAGCGCGATGATGATCAGCTGTGCCACGACGACGCCGAGCGTTCGGAAGCCCCACGCCGCCAATTGCCCGCGGTCCATCGCGCGAACGTCGGGAAAGCCGCTCTCGGCGATCACGCCGCCCGGGTCGAGCACGAAGAGCACCACGATTGCGGCGAGGATTGCTACCGCTACCAGCGCACTGCCCATGGCTTACGCCGGCGTCCCTCGGTCGTGCTGTCGGCCTGACTCCGCCGGGCAGTTCATCGTTCCCGCGGCTCTTGGAGAGCAGCCGTCGCTGTGCGACACCACGCCCGACAGGTGTCGAGGCAATCGTTGGAGGCAGCAGATAGCGGCAGATAGCGGCGCAGACATCCCCGCCGGCTCGCCGTGCCGGCGGGCGAGCGCTCAATAGACGCCGGGCATGATCCGGTAGGGGACGCGTTCCTGGTACTCCGCCCACTTCTCGGCGCCGTACTTCTCCGCGCAGAACGCGTCGTCGCTGCGCTGCCGCCACGTGAACAACGTCACGATGAAGACGAAGTAGGTCCACGCCCACGGGTTCGCGAAGTGCCCGAACACGAGGGCGATCGAGAGCGACAGGAAGCCCTCGCCCATGTAGTTGAAGTGGCGCGCAACGCCCCAGAGGCCGCTCGTGAGGATCTTGCGGTCGCCCGCCTCGATGTACTCGGGCTCGATGAGCCCGAGGAACCTGCGCTCCGGCCACCGCTTGAACGTGTACTTCTGCAGGTTCGCGCCGCGCGAGATGCTCCACCCGAGCAGGAACAGCGAGCCCACGCCGATCAGCCAGACGTACGTCCATCCCGTCGAGAAGCCGGGGTCGGGGTGCGCCGCCATGCCCCACAGCGGGAGGATGAACAGCCACCCGTAGACGACGAGGCCGCCCCAGAACAGCTTGAAGCCGACGCCCTCGTGGATCAGGTCGTAGGTGTAGAGCTGGACGCGCTCGAAGATGAAGTAGTCGAGCACGTAGAAGGTGAAGAACGCGGCGTACAGGAACACGCCGGGATTGAAGTCGTCGCCGAACTGGTCGTAGTGCCACGCGGCGCCCGAGAGGGCGTTGAGCGCGAGCATGGTCCCGCCGACGACGTAGAACCACATCTTCACGTCGAAGCGCTCGTTGAAGAACGACAGCTCCTGCGCCCGCCCGGTCCACAGGTCCCAGATCAGCCGCTCGCCCGGCCTCGGAGGCTGGGTGAGCACCGCGACGAGCGTGAAGAGGACCGTGAAGACGGTGCCGCCCGCCACCGCGTAGACCGAGGAGCGATAGAACCAGTCGCGCGGCATCCCGCCGACTTCGAACGCCCACACCACCAGCGCGATCAGGAAGACGATCAGCCCGTTGAGCCGGTAGCTTCGAGGCTCGCCCGTGGCCGGATTGATGACGTAGCCGGGCACCCGCCGGGCCGGCAGGATCAGCTGCGCGACCGCGAAGACGGCGAAGATCGCGAGCGGGGTGAAGAACCCCGCGATCGCCTCCGTCCGCGACAGCTCGAAGAGGTGGTCGATACCCAGCCAGTCGATCATCGGTCAGCCCCGATCCCCCCGGACAGCGCGATTCTACACGTGATAAGCGGCGATTGAGCCGATATCCGTCAATGTGAAGTGGGGGTGCCGCATGGTACGATCCTCGGCCCACAGCAGTGCAGGAGAGGCGGTCCAGGCGTGCACATTTGGTGTGAGATAGACCCGGCAGTGGCGCCGCCGGATGGTGTTGTCACTCTTGTCTGTGTGGTAGTGGACGATGAGGGGTCGCCGGTCGTCGACGCGGTGGTGACCGTCGTAACAACTGCTGACACGCCGGGCGTCCACACGCTAAGGACCGATGATCGGGCGCGCGCGGAAGCCAGTTACTTCGCATCTTCAACCGAGGGTGTTTTGGTCTTCACTACCATCGTTGACTCGCACACCACTGCGGCGACCGATCTGAGCGTTCAAGACCCTGCAAGCGTCTCATCCTTGTCGATCGATGCGCCTGATTCCGTTGAGCCGCTCAGCGAGACGTTGATCACCATGACGGCAACGAACAAGACGGGCGAGCTCTTGAGTGGTGTGCCGATCACGGTTCAGGAACTCAACGAAGGCGTTATCTATGAAGGGCTGACCGTCGAAGGCGTCGGACCAGTGGATGACCTGCGCGGGCGCCTCCTGCAGCGTGCGCAGTTGCGCCGCGACGGCGCCGTCGACGTTGAGGGCCGAGCAAAGTTCACGTTTCTTGCTCCAAGAAATGCCGGCTGGACTGCACTCCTATTCCGCACGGGAACTGATGACGGACACCAGGTAAGACTCCAGCAGATCCTCAATATCACGACCGACTTGTAGAGCCGTCAGCCGCCAAGAGCTACCCTGCGTCCCGTGCCCGTTCCTCGTGGTCACGGGGGCCGAGGACGTGGACTGGCCGCGGTCGGCGTACGACGGCATGCGGCTGCCCGCCGAGCACGTCGAGGTGCGGGATGCGTCGCACTGGGGGCTCGTGCTCAACCGCTGGGTGCTGCCCGGGATGGTGGCGAGGGTGACGGACTGGCTCGGCGCGCACGTGACGTAGCCGGCCCATCGCACGCGGGACACGAAGAAGCGGGGGGGGGCGGGGGGGGGGCGGCGCGCGCGGGGAGGGGGGGGGGGTCGGG
>VXMU01000126.1 GCA_009840945.1 Chloroflexota bacterium
CCCTCACCCTCTCCCCCCGCCGGGGGCAGAGGGGATCAGAGATCCGGCCATACGGCGGGAGAGAGTTGGGGCGAGGGGTCCGCCGCCGGCGGAGCGAGGGCTCGCAAGGTGCTCCGACGTATAATGGGAAGCGATGGCGACGGATGCAGCGGACCTCGAAGCAGCCCGCCTGAAGGTCGAGGAGCTGCGCTCACTCGTCCGCTATCACGAGCATCGTTACCACGTCCTCAACGACCCCGAGATCGGCGACTCCGAGTTCGACGCGCTCTACCGCGAGCTCGTCGACATCGAGGAGCGCTACCCGGAGCTGGTCACGCCTGACTCACCGACGCAGCGCGTCGGCGGCGCCGTCGCCGAGGCGTTCGACGTGGTCGAGCACCGCGAGCCGATGCTCTCGCTGGGCAACGTCTTCGACGGCGACGAGCTGCGCGCCTGGTACGAGCGCGTGCAGCGCTTCGCCGAGGTCGAGGCGTTCGCCGTCGTCTGCGAGCCGAAGATCGACGGCCTCGCGATCTCCCTCGTCTACGAGCAGGGGCGGCTGAGCGTCGGCGCGACGCGCGGCGACGGCCTGCGTGGCGAGGACATCACCACCAACCTGCGCACGATCCGCGCGATCCCCCTCGCCGTGGACGGCGACGCCGCACCCCCCGCCTTCGAGGTGCGGGGCGAGGTGTTCATGCCGCAGGCCGAGTTCGAGCGCCTCAACGCCGAGCGGGCCGAGGCAGGCGAGGCGCTGTACATGAACGCCCGCAACACCGCGGCCGGCTCGCTGCGCCAGCTCGACCCCTCGGTCACCGCCAGCCGTCGCCTCGACCTCGTGCTGTACCAGATCGGGTGGATGGAGCAGGCCGACCGGCCCGCGAGCCAGTCCGCCGCGCTCGAGTGGATGCGCGCCGCCGGCTTCCCGACGAGCCCGTACGTCGAGCGCTTCGAGGACATCGACGAGGCCGTGGCGTTCTGCGAGGCGTGGGTGCGCCGCCGCGACGAGCTGCCGTACGCCATCGACGGCGTCGTGGTGAAGGTCGACGACGTGGGCCTGCAACGGCAGCTCGGCATCGTAGGGCGTGAGCCGAGGTGGGCGACGGCGTTCAAGTTCCCCGCCGAGCAGGCGGTCACGCGCCTGCGCGACATCCAGGTCTCCGTCGGCCGGACGGGCGTGCTCACCCCGTTCGCCGTCCTCGAGCCGGTCGTCGTGGGCGGGGCGCGGGTGAGCATCGCGACGCTGCACAACGCCGACCAGGTCGCCGCCAAGGACGTGCGCATCGCCGACGACGTGATCGTGCAGCGGGCCGGCGAGGTGATCCCGGAGGTCGTCGGCCCCGTGCGCTCGCGCCGCGAGGGTCGCAGGGCCGAGCTGCGCAAGTTCGAGATGCCGGATCATTGCCCGGTCTGCGCGACCCCGGTCGTGCAGGAAGGCGGCGGCCCGGCCCACTACTGCCCCAACCCGCGTTGCCCGCCGCGCGTCGCACGCAGCGTCGAGCACTTCGCCTCGCGCGGCGCGATGGACATCGAGGGCTTCGGCGAGCAGATGGCCGCGCGCCTCACGGAGCTCGGCTTCGTGGAGGGCGTCGCCGACATCTACGCCCTGCCCGAGCGCCGCGAGGAGCTCCTCGAACTCGACGGGATCGGTGACAAGACCCTCGACCGGCTGTACGAGCAGATCGAGGCGAGCAAGGGGCGGCCGCTCCGCCAGCTCCTCGTCGCGCTCGGCATCCGCCACGTCGGAGGTGAGACGGCGCGCGACGTCGCCGTGCACTTCGGCTCGATGGACGCGCTGCGCGACGCCAGCCTCCAGGAGATCGAGGGCATCGACGGCATCGGCCCGGTCGTGGCGCAGGCGCTCCGCGACTACCTGGACGACAACGAGAACGTCGAGGAGATCGGGCGGCTCGCCGGATACGGCGTGCGCATGGACGACGAGGTGACGGCGCGCGGCGGGCCGCTCGACGGCGAGATCATCGTCGTCACCGGCCGCATCGAGCGCTGGTCACGGAACGAGGTGGAGCGGCTCATCAAGGAGCTCGGCGGCCGCGTCACGGGCAGCGTCTCGAAGCAGACGAGCTACCTCATGGCCGGCGAGGGCGGGGGCTCCAAGCGCGCCCGCGCCGAGGAGATCGGCACCGAGGTCCTGAGCGAGGACGAGTTCGTCGCGCACCTCCGCGAGCGCGGCTGGGACGGCGAATAGCGGCCGTTCCCGGCGATCCCTCGGGCCCTTCGCGGCTGCGCTATAATCGGGGTGCGCCGGCGTAGTGCGGGGGCCGGTCTCTCCCCAGCGACAGTACCCCCTCGCGCCCGCCGGCGTCTGATGCTTCCGCCGCGTGTTGTGGCGCGCATGACAGAAGGGCGCACGATGGCGTTCAATCCTCTCTCCTCGTTCCTCGGCATGTTCTCGCACGACATCGGCATCGATCTCGGTACGGCGAACACGCTGGTGAGCGTGCGCGGGCGCGGCATCGTCATCGACGAGCCCTCGGTGGTCGCCATCGACACCGTCTCGAAGCTCGTCCTCGCCATCGGCAACGATGCGAAGCTGATGGTCGGGCGTACACCCTCGACCATCGTCGCCGTGCGCCCGCTGCGCGACGGGGTGATCTCCGACTTCGCGGTCACCGAGCGCATGCTCCAGTACTTCATCCGCGCCGTGCATGAGCGCTTCGGCCTCGGCGTCCCGAAGCCGCGCGTCGTGATCGGCATCCCCTCGGGCGCGACCGAGGTGGAGAAGCGCGCCGTGCACGACGCGGCGGTCGCCGCGGGCGCCCGCTCCTCGTACCTGATCGAGGAGCCGATGGCCGGCGCGATCGGCTCCGGGCTGCCGGTCATGGACGCGACCGGCACGATGATCGTCGACATCGGGGGTGGCACGACGGAGATCGCCGTGATCGCCCTCGGCGGCATCGTGGTGTCGAGTTCGTCGCGCGCCGCCGGCGACGCGATGGACCAGGCGCTGATGGTCTACGCCCGGCAGGTCCACAACATGCTGATCGGCGAGCGCAGCGCGGAGCGCATCAAGATGGAAGCAGGCTCCGCGTACCCGCTGGACGAGGAAGAGACCGTCGAGATGCGCGGCCGCGACCTCGCCACCGGCCTCCCGAAGGTCGTCGAGCTGTCGACCGTCGAGGTACGCGACTCGCTGCTGCCGGTGACGAACGAGATCGTGCAGGCCGTGCGGTCGACCATCGAGCGGACGCCGCCGGAGCTGGTGGCGGACCTGATGATGCACGGGATCGCGATGGCGGGCGGAGGCGCGCTGCTGCGCGGCCTCGACCGCCGGATCGCCGCCGAGACTCGGTTCCCCACCTACGTGGCCGAGGACCCCCTGCGCACGGTCGTGCGCGGCTGCGCGGAGGCCCTCGAGGAAGCCACGACGTTGCAGAAGGTGCAGGCGGCCGTCGCCATGCGACGCCCGCCCCGGTAGCACGGGCAGCCCCGACGCCACGGAGCGCCTCGGGGCCACGGAGCCGAAGCCTCCGCTCGCAGCGCCCGCCGAGGTGCAACCCTGGCCGCCCCCGCCACGGCACGCGGTATGCCCGCGCGCTAGAATGGCCGGGAAACGCGTAGGCAACTAAGCGAATACCTCGTCCACCGGGGGCTCCGTGCTTCGCACGCGGCAAGTCGGCTGGTTACTTGCGATGCTGGCGATCGGCCTCGCGCTGCTCGCCGGCTCCGCGTTGCGCAATTTCGCGAGCTTCGAGCTCGACGCGGCGGGGCTGATCGGCGAGCTGAGCCGCGCCGCAGCGGTCCCCGCCCGCCCCGTCGCGGACTTCGCCCACCACGTCGGGCAGACGCAGGCCCTCAGCGAGGAGAACGCCGAGCTCCGCCAGGAGGTCGCGCGCCTCGAGGCGGACCTCGCGGCGCTCCGCGAGCAGCAGCTCCGCTCCACCCAGGTAACCGAGCTGATCGCCGCGGTCGGCCCTGAAGCCGCCGACCGTTATGTCCCCGCCGCCGTCCTGTTCCGCGACCCCGCGCCCGCCCGCGAGGCGGTCACCATCGACCGAGGACTCACCGACGGCGTGCGCGTGGGCCAGCCCGTGCTCGGACCCGGCGCAACGCTCGTCGGCATCATCTCCGCCGTCGAGGAGCACCAGGCGCGGGTGCGGCTGCTGATCGACGTCGACTCGGCGATCCCGACGGTCGTGCAGTCCTCGCGCACCCAGGCCGCGCTCACGGCCACGCCCGAGGGGCTGCGGCTGGAGTTCGTGCCGTCCGAGTCGCTCGTGACCATTGGCGACACGGTGCTGAGCTCCGCGCTCGGCGGTGAGCTGCCGGGCGGGCTGCTCGTGGGGCGGGTGAGCTCGTTCGAGTCGGACCCGCGCGAGATCTTCGCCTACGCGACCGTGGAGCCGCTCGCTGACTACTCGCGGCTGGAGCAGGTGCTGGTGCTCACCGACTTCCGGCCCGCTCCGCCCGAGGCCGACCGGACGTCGTCGCCATGACGGCGCTCGTGGCGCTGGCCGCCGCCGTCGCCGGGGTGGCGCTGGGACTGGTGCAGCTCGGCGCCGGGCCGGTGCTGTTCGGCGACCCGCGCGCCGCGCCGCTCATCCCCCTCGCGGTCCTCGCCGGCTGGAGCGCGGCCCGCGGCTTCGGCGAGGTCGCGCCGGGCCTGCTCACCGCGGCCGTCGTGCTGGGCCTCGCGTCCGAGGACCACGCAGGCTGGTTCGTGGTCGCGATGCTGCCGGCGGCGGCGCTGCTGGCCGCCGCGGACATCGTCACGCCCCTGCGCCGCCTCGTGCTGGCGCCGGCGGCGGCGACGCTGGGTGCGGGCGCGTGGACCGCGCTGCTGTACGCCGCGTCGGGCAGGTTCGACCTGCTGAACGTGCACGGTGACCTCGCCGTCGGGCTGGTACTGTGGACGGGGGCGCTCGCGGCCGTCTGCGCCCTCCTCGCGTGGCCGTTCCGGCCCCGCACGCCGAGGACGGGACTGTTCGCGTGAACGACGCTCGCCTGCTGATCCTGCAGTTCGTCGTCGCGGTCGCGCTGGTCGCGCTCTCGGTGCAGCTCGTGCGCATGCACCTGGTCGACCTTCCCGTCGCCCCGCCGGGCACCGACGCGCTGAGCGTCCGCACCATCCCGATCGAAGCGCCGCGCGGCCTCGTCCTCGACCGCGACGGCGAGGTCCTCGCGCGCAACGTACCGCTGTTCACCGTGGCCGTGGTCCCCGGCGAGCTTCCCGCCGACGACGCCGGGCGGCGCGCGGCGCTGCTCGACGTCGAGCAGCACACGGGGGTGCCGCTGCGCTCGCTCGAGCGCGCGATGACCACGGGCCTCGCCACCATCGACCCGCTCGTGCCGGTCGAGGTGCATCGGGGCTTCGGCCTGCAGGACGCCATCGCCCTGCGCGCCGCCCTGGCGGCGACGCCCGGCGTGGTGGTGGAGACCCGCGCGATGCGCCTCTACGGCGGCGGCGACCTGCTGGGCCACGTGCTCGGGCACGTCGGCCCGATCCCCGCCGAGAGCGCCGAGGAGTACCTCGCGGCCGGCTACCGGCTCAACGAACGTGTCGGCCAGTCGGGCGTCGAGGCAGTGTACGAGTCAGAGCTGCGCGGCCAGCTCGGCCACCGCGTCGTGCTCGCCGACCCGACGGGTCGCGAGGTCGAGCACGTGAGCCAGGTCGATGCCGTCGCCGGCGCGGACCTCGTGCTCAGCATCGACGTCGACCTGCAGCGTGCGACCGCCGAGGCGCTCGAGCGTGGGCTCGACACGGGCTTCGAGGCCGCGCTCAGCCGGGAGGTCCGCCACGACGAGCCCATCGAGCGCATCGGCGCGGCGGTGGTGATCGACGTGCGCAGCGGCGAGCTGCTGGCCGTGGTCTCGTCGCCCTCGTACGACGCAAACACCTTCTCCGGCCTCGACCCGACCGCCGACACGGTGGCGCTGCTGACCGACGAGGCGCGGCCGCTGGTGCACCGCGCGTACCAGGAGGTGCGGGCGCCGGGCTCGATCTTCAAGCCGCTGGTCGGCGCGGCGGCGCTGCAGGAGGGCATTGCGACGCCATTGACGCAGATCCGCAGCACCGGCTCGCTCACGGTGCGCAGCATCTACGACCCGGACGTGACCTACGTCTTCAAGGACTGGACTGAACACGGTGTGCTGGACTTCTACGGGGGGCTGGTCCGCTCCTCCGACGTCTACTACTACTACCTCTCCGGCGGCTACGACGACCCGGACGGTACATCCTTCGAGGGGTTGGGCGTCGAGCGCATCGCCCAGTACGTCCGGCAGTTCGGCCTCGGCGCGCCCACAGGCCTCGACCTGCCTGGTGAGGCCGGAGGCCTGGTCCCGGACAGCGCGTGGAAGGAAGCGACCTACGGCGAGCCGTGGGTGCTGGGCGACACGTACACGCTCGGTATCGGGCAGGGCTACCTCACGGTCACGCCGCTCCAGATGGCTGTGGCTGCAGCCGCAATCGCCAACGGCGGCGAGGTGCTCGTGCCACGGGTGGCGCGCGGCTTCCGCGTTGGCGAGAACGTGGAGCTGCTCCCGCGCGAGGTGGCGGGACTCCTGCCCATCGACGCGGAGCACCTCGAGGTCGTGCGCGAGGCGATGAAGCGCACGGCCGACGGTCCGCTTGGCACGGCGAGGCGCGGTGAGCCCGAGGGCATCACCATCGGCGGGAAGACCGGCACCGCGGAGTTCGGACCGCAACACCCTGACGACGAGTTCGACACGCACGGCTGGTTCATCGCCTTCGCCCCCTACGATGAGCCGGAGATCGCGCTGGCCGTCTACCTGAACCACGGCTCGGGCGCGCTCGACGCGGCGCCGGTGGCGCACGACATCTTCCACGCGTACTTCAACCCGCCGACGTCGCAGGTCGGGACGCTGGCGTCGCCCGACTCAACGGGAGGCGCGCCGTGATCGCGCCGCCGCCCGGCGCACGGGCCGCGGCCGCGTCGTTCCACGTGCTGGCCCGGGCGGACCGCGTGCTATGGGTCCCGGTCGCGCTGCTCGCCGCGCTCGGCGTCCTCATGGCGTACTCGGCCTCGCTCGGCGAGCCGCCGCACCCGGCCATGACGTCCGAGGCGGTCCGACACGGCATCCTCGGAGCGGTCGGAGCCGTCGCCATGCTCGTGGCGGCGCGGATCGACTACCGCATCCTGCGGCGCGTCAGCGCGCTCGCGTACCTCGGAGCCGCGGCCGTGCTGGTCGCCGTCGTCGTGGTCGGCGAGTCGGAATACGGCGCGCGCCGTTGGCTCGCGATCGGCGGCTCGACGGTCCAGCCGGCCGAGGCGGCGAAGCTCGCGCTCGTGCTGGCGCTCGCCTCCTACACGGCCTCGCGGCCACCGCGCGCCGCCGCGCTCGCGGTGAGCGCGCTGCTGCTGGCGCTGCTGGCGGCGCCGGTGCTCGCGCAGCCGGATACGGGGACCACGGTCGTCTTTATCGGGACCTGGGCGGGCGTCGCGATCGCGTGGGGCGTGGCGTGGCGCACGCTCGGCGTGCTCTTCTCCGTCGCGGGAGCCGCGGTCCCGCTGGCTTACGCGCTGCTGGTCCCGGACTACCAGCGCGAGCGACTCGCGGTCTTCCTCGATCCCACGCGCGACCCGCTCGGGAGCGGGTTCAGCTTGCGGCAGGTCGAGGCGGCGCTCGCGAGCGGCGGCGTCACGGGTGAGGGCCTGTTCCGGGGCGTCGAGTCGCACCTCGCCAGCGTCAATGCGCGCTCGAGCGACTTCGTCTTCGCGCTCGTCGGCGAGGAGCTGGGGATGGTCGGCGGGCTGGTGGTGCTCGTGCTCTTCGGGCTGATCGCGTGGCGGGGCTTCGAGGCTGCCCGGCACGCCCCGGACAGCTTCGGCCGGATGCTGGCCGCCGGGCTCACCTCGCTGATCGTGCTGCAGGCGTTCGTGAACGTGGCCGTGAACGTGCGCCTCTTCCCCGCCACGGGGCTGCCGCTCCCCTTCGTCTCCTCGGGCGGCTCGTCGCTGCTCGTGATGTTCGTGGCCGTGGGGCTGCTGCAGAGCATCCATAGCCAGCGCCTGCCGGGCCAGGGCATGCAGGCCGCGAGGGACCGCGCGGGCTAGCGGCGCGCCAGCCCGGCCCCGCATCGAGCACTCCGCCTCCGGGCGCTCCCGCATCCGGGCACCCCGGGCAAGACGAGAGCCGCCTTGCGGCGGCTCCCGGTGTATGCGTGCGCCCGCGCTGTTCGGGCTGCGTGCTACGGCGCGAGGACGGGCTCTTGCTCCTCCTCGGCCGGTGGCTCCGGCGCGGCGGCCGGGATCTCCTCGGCCGTGACCTCGCCGTCGACGTAGTCGAGGCGGATCGTGCTGCCCTCGGAGAAGTCGCCTTCGAGGAGGGCGTCGGAGAGGCGGTCCTCGACCTCGTTCTGGATGACGCGGCGCAGCGGCCGCGCGCCGAAGACGGGGTCGAAGCCCTTCTCGCCGAGGTAGTCGAGCAGCACCTGCGACACCTCGAGAGACATCTCCTTCTCCTTGAGGTTGTCGCGCACGTCGCGCAGCTCGAGGTCGACGATCTGGCGGATGTGCTCCTTGGCCAGCGCGTGGAAGACTACGGACTGGTCGATGCGGTTGAGGAACTCGGGCCGGAAGACGCGCTTCATCTCCTCGGTGACCTGGTCCTTCATCCGGTTGTACTGCTGCTCGGCCGTCTTGACGTCGTCCGCCTGCGTCGTGAACCCGAACCGCGAGTCCTTGCGGATCAGGTCCGAGCCGACGTTCGAGGTCATGATGATGATGGTGTTGCGGAAGTCGACCTTGCGCCCCTTCGCGTCGGACAGGTGCCCGTCGTCGAAGATCTGGAGCAGCATGTTGAAGACGTCCGGGTGCGCCTTCTCGATCTCGTCCAGCAGGATCAGGCAGTAGCTGCGCCGCCGCACGAGGTCCGTGAGCTGCCCGCCGTCGTCGTAGCCGACGTAGCCCGGCGGTGAGCCGACGAGGCGCGAGACGGTGTGCTTCTCCATGAACTCGGACATGTCGAGCCGGACGATGTTGTCCTTGGACCCGAACATGAACTCGGAGAGCGTCTCGGCGAGGTAGGTCTTCCCGACGCCCGTAGGCCCGAGGAACATGAAGACGCCGATGGGCCGCTTCGGGTTCTTGAGCCCGGCGCGTGCGCGCCGCACGGCCTTCGCGACCGCGCCGATGGCCTCGTCCTGCCCGATCACGCGGTCGCGCAGGAACTCCTCCATCTCCAGCAGCCGCGCCGTCTCCTCCGAGGCGATCCGTGTGAGCGGGATACCCGTCCACATGGAGACCACGTCGCGGATGTCCTCGTCGGTCACCATCAGCTGGTCGCCGGCGCGCTCGGTCTGGACCGCTTCCTCGAGCTCTTCGAGCTTGGACTGGAGGCGCACCTCGCGCTCGCGCAGCTCGGCGGCGTACTCGTACTGCTGGTTGGCGATCGCCTGGTCCTTCTCGCGGCGCAGCGCCTCGATGCCCTTGGTCGTCTCGCGCACCGACGGCGGCGTCGAGTGGCGGCGGATGCGCACACGCGCCGACGCCTCGTCGATGAGGTCGATGGCCTTGTCGGGCAGGAAGCGGTCGGAGACGTAGCGCGCGGACAGCTCGGCCGCCGACTTCAGCGCCTCGTCCGCGATCTGGAGCTTGTGGTGCTCCTCGTAGGCGCCTCGGACGCCCTTGAGGATCTCGACGGTCTCGTCGACGCTCGGCTCGTCCACGCGCACGGGCTGGAAGCGCCGCTCCAGCGCGGCGTCGCGCTCAATGTGCTTGCGGTACTCGTCGAGGGTCGTCGCGCCGATGGCCTGCAACTCGCCGCGGGCGAGCGCCGGCTTGAGGATGTTCGCCGCGTCCACGGCGCCCTCGGCGGCCCCGGCGCCGACGAGCATGTGCAGCTCGTCGATGAAGAGGATGCAGTTCTTGGCGGAGCGGATCTCCTCGAT
>VXMU01000038.1 GCA_009840945.1 Chloroflexota bacterium
AGTACTTCTACGACGACGACGGCGTGATGCGGAACTCGAGCCTGCTCGACTACCGCATGCCGACGGCGCTCGACACGCCGATGATCGACACGATCCTCGTCGAGGTGCCGAACCCCGGCCACCCGTACGGTGTGCGCGGGGTCGGCGAGGTGCCGATCGTGCCGCCGCTGGCGGCCGTCGCCAACGCGATCCACGATGCGGTGGGCGTGCGCATGGCGAAGCTGCCGGCCACGCCGCGCGCGATCCTCGAAGAGCTGGAGCCGGACGCCTAGCGTCCGGCGCGAATCTGGGGCCGGGAGGCCGGAGAGATGGCGAAAGTCTTCGTACCCGCGCTGATGCGCAAGCTGTCCAACGAGGAGCCCGTGGTCGACGTGCCCGGCAAGACGCTGCGCGAGGTGGTCAACAACCTCGACGAGGCGTGTCCGGGCATGAAGGACCTGATCGTCGAGAACGGCCGCGTGCGGCCGGGTCTCGCGCTCGCCGTCGACGGCGTGATGTCGGCGACGGGGCTGATGGCGAAGGTCCCCGAGGACGGGGAGGTGCACATCCTGCCCGCCATCGGCGGCGGGTAGCACACGGGCGTCCGCCACCCACCGGAGGCGCCGACGTAGGACGCCGCGTCCTGTGCCGGGCGCGCCTCTTCGAGCGCCGTCGAGTCGCCGTCGCGGCTCGGCGGAGGTGTCGTGTGCGGCCTCGATCGCGCCGCTCATGGCGCGGGCCGTTCTGCTAGACTGCGCCGCGACAGAGCCGCTCCGCGGGCAGGTGCCTCGCGTTGCGGGGGAATCGCGGGCGGCTACCCGCACGAGGCAAGACGCAGGAGGTGCAGATTGACGCAAGACAGGTACGGCGGAAACGTCGACGCTCCGATCGAGCGAACGCCGCTGCCGGACTGGCCGTATGAGGAGCTCCTCTACGAGACCATCGACGACGGCCGCATCGCCCTGATCACGATGAACCGCCCCGAGCGCATGAACTCCAGCGACCCGGAGATGGGCCAGCGCTGGTACGAGGCGTGGACCACGTTCGCCAACGACGACGAGCAGTGGGTCGCGATCGTGACCGGCGCCGGAGATCGCGCCTTCTCGGCCGGCCAGGACCTCAAGATCCGCGCCGAGCTGGAGCAGGAAGGCGGCGACGCGCCGTATCAGCGGCGCGCCCCGAACGTCACGCCGATCGGCGAGAAGCTGGGCTGCTGGAAGCCCACGATCGCCGCGATCAACGGCTTCGCGATCGCCGGTGGCTGGGCCACGGCCCAGAACTGCACGTTCCGCATCGCCGAAGAGCACGCGGAGATGAACATCGCCGAGGCCCGCTGGAACCAGGGAGCGGGCTTCGTGGCCTGGCTGCCGCGGCTCATGCACACCGCGCACGCTCTGGAGGTCTGCATCATGGGCGACCGGCGCGTCAGCGCGCAGCGCGCCTACGAGATGGGCTTCGTCAACCGGGTCGTGCCGAAGGGCCAGTCGGTAGAGGAGGCCGTGGACTGGGCGCGCACCATCACGCGGATGGCTCCGCGGGCGGTGCAGAACTTCCACCAGCTCATCTACCAGTGCTGGAACCAGAGCATCCCGGAGTCCCAGCAGACTGCGGCGGCGCTCGAGTTCAACCTCCGCGGCATGGAGGACTCGCTCGAGGGCCCGCTGGCCTTCGCCGAGAAGCGGCCGGCGGTCTTCAAGAACCGCTAAACCGCGACCAGCGCACACCAGCAGCGCATACACAGGGGGCGGCCCGCAGGGGCCGCCCTCTGGCGTGTGGGCCAGCGTCCCAACTCCGAGGGGTTGGACGCTACATAACGCCTAGTCTCCGAGGACCGTGTCGTAGCCGAGCGCGCGGATCTCCTCGACGTACTCGGCGCGCCATCCCGCGGCGGGGATGCGGCGGTGGAGGCTGCGGAACTCGGCGTGGTAGCGGAGGTACTCCTCCTCCAGGCGCCGGCGCCACTCGGCCTCCTCGCGGGCCGCATCGGGCGCGACCTCCTCGAAGGGGAGTTCGTACTGGTCCTCGGTCAGGTCGAACTCGTCGCGCCAGTACTCGGCCAGGTAGTCGAGCGAGTCCTCCAGGTCGCGGCGGCAGTCCAGCATGTACGTCTCGAGGAGCTGCCCGGCGTCGGCGAGGGCGCCGCGCAGCCGCTCGGTGCGCGCGCAGTCGCCGCAGAGCGTGGTGAGCTTGCGCGCCTCGCAGGCGTCCCCCCGCGGGCAGTTCTGGTGGCGCGGGGCGTAGGGTGAGAGCGCGGGCTTGCGTGAGTAGCCGACGACGAGCTCTTCGACATCGGCCTCACAGCGCGGGCAGGTCAGGCGACGCGCGAAGATCTGGTTGATCGCGTTCTCCCAGTCGATCTGCACGTCGCACGCTCCGATCAGTCGGTGACACGGCGTCTCGGCAAGCCGCACATCGATGGTACGCAGGCCGGAAGAACTGTCAACGCACGCGCCGGTTCAGCGACAGGCGATGGTCACCCGGCCCGCATGGATGGCCAGTCCGGCGGCAGGTCGCGGGCATAGCTGCCGCTCTGCCCCGGCATCTCCTCGATCTCCACCTCGATGCGCACGAGGTTGCCGTGGTCGCCCGTGGCCAGCGAGGCGAGCACGCGGCCCGCGACCCACTCCGCGAGCAGCTCCGCGGTGCTGTTCTCGATCGGCAGCGCGACGACGTCGCTCCCCGGGAACCGGTACTCGCGCTCGCCGAAGCGGACCGTCCAGCCGTTGGCGTCCTCGGTGATGTCGAGGAGGCGGGAGTCGCGCTGGAGCAGGAAGCGATGGTCCAGCGCCTCGCAGGCCTCGCGGATGGCGCGCTTCAGGACGCTGAAGTCGATCACCCAGTCGTCGTCGGTCAGTGACCCCTCGACGCGGCAGCGCGCGATGTAGTTATGCCCGTGCAGGGGCTCCAGGTCGTCGCCCAGCGTGGCCATGTGCGACGCGGCGAAGCGCAGCCGCACGCCCTCGACGGTGACGGCGCGCACGACGTTCTCCGGCGAGTCGTCAGCCATGCGGTCCTCCGTCGGCGGGATGGCGCGTCAGAATCTACATAACAGAATGGCAGCCGTTCGGCTGCCATTCCAGTGTGCGCTGCGGAGCCGGGAGGCGGCGCGAGCGGCGCGCGCTCCCCGGTCTGCTAGATCGCCAGCGTGTCGAGCATCTCGTCGACGGTACGCTGGTGGGCCTTGGTCCGCTCGCGCGCCTCGGTGAGACGGTCGTGCATGGGGATGCTCTCGTGTGCGCGGTAGAGCAGCCCGATGGGGATGCCCCCTTGCTGCGCGATGTCGAGGGCGCTGGCGAGGTTCGACGGGTCGTGGCTCTCGGGGACGTCCCACGCGCCGGGGTCGATGCCCTTGGCGGGGTTGCCCTTGAGGGCCTCGTAGGTGTCGTTGTACGTGGTGCAGGGCGACTGCACGTGCACCATCGCGAAGCCGGGGTAGTCCATCGCCTCGCTGATCTGCCGGGCGAGGACCCGCGGCTGGGTCGAGATGGCGGACACCACGTACTTGACGCCGTACGAAAGGTAGAGGAGCAGCGGGTTCACCGGGTCGTCGAGCTTGCCGTAGGGCGTCGTCGGCGTGACCATGCCGAACTCGGTGGTCGGCGAGGCCTGGCCCTTGGTGAGGCCGTACACGCCGTTGTCCATGACGATGCACGTCACGTCCAGGTTGCGCTTCGCGGCCGGGGCGATGTGCTCGCCGCCGATGCTCAGGAAGTCGCCATCGCCGGCGACGACCACGACGTTGAGGTCGGGCCGACCGGACTTGATGCCGAGGGCGATGGGGAGCGTGCGGCCGTGGATCCCGTGGATCCCGAAGGGCTGCGGCCCCTCCTGCAGGTGCACGAGGTTCCCGGAGCAGCCGATGCCGGCCACCATCACGGTGTCCTCGATCGGCCGGTTCTTCGTGTTCACCCAGTCGGCGAGCGCGAGCTCGATGGAGCGGACGACGGCGAAGTCACCGCAGCCGGGGCACCACTTGAAGTCGTAGTCGGGGTTTCGCTTGGTCATACGGTGGCCAGCCTTTCGGCTCCGGTGCGTGCACCGACCCGCGTGACAAGGTCGCTGACCTTGAAGGGCAGGCCGGTAATCTGGGTGACTGATTCCGCGTTCACGCCCAGCTGCCGCAGCCAGCCGGAGAACTGGCCGAGGTAGTTGAGCTCCGGAACGATCACCAGCTCCTTGCTGCGCAGCTCTTCGAGCAGCGCCGCCGGGAGCGGGTTCAGATACATGGTGTAGTACCAGCCGATGTCGACGCCGGCCGCGCGCAGCTGGTCGTAGGCGGCGCGGGTGGTCCCCTTGGCGCCGCCCCAGGGCATCACGGCCACCGAGGCGCCGTTGTTGTCGGCCTCGTAGTCGTTCTCCTCCAGGAGCTCCAGCTTGCCGAAGCGCCGCCGGGTCATCGGCAGGTGCGTGTGCGGCTGGTGGACCGTGTCGCCCTGCTCGTCGTGCTCCGACGCGTTGGCGACGTAGGCGCCGGGGCCGCCGGGCACCGGGAACGGGCTCATCGTCTCCCCGGCGTAGCGCCGGTTTCCGACCGACCCATCCGAGACCACGCGGTTCTCGATGGTCCACGCCGTCGGGTCGGGCCGCACGATGTCCTGTGCGCGCTCGGCGATCTGCATCTCGGTCAGCAGGATCACCGGGCCCTGGTACCGCTCGGCCCAGTTGAGCGCCATGATGCCGGCCTTGTAGCACTCCTCGACGGTGCCGGGGGCGATGACCGGGAGCCGCATGTCGCCGTGGCCCGGGTTGAGGCAGGTCAGCAGGTCGGACTGCTCGGTCTTCGTCGGGAGGCCGGTGGCGGGGCCGCCGCGCTGCACGTCGACGACAACGCACGGGATCTCCGCCATCCACGCGAAGCCCAGACCCTCGCCCATGAGGCTGAAGCCCGGCCCGGCGGTGGAGGTCATCGCCTTCTTGCCGGCGTAACCCGCTCCGATGATGGTCGAGATGGACTCGATCTCCGAGCTGGCCTGCACGACGGCTTTGTCTTCGCCGTGGAGGTTGCCCTCCATGAAGACGAGGATGGTCGTCGCCGGCGAGATCGGGTAGCCGACGAAGACGTCGAGCCCGGCCGTGATCGCGCCCAGTGAGAGCGCGTCGTTGCCCTTGATGACCACGCGCGGCTGCGTCTCCTCGGGCGGGTCGTCGAGGTCGGCGACCTTGAAGCCGGTCTTCGTGACCTCCTCGAACCCCAGCCCGAGCGCCTGGATGTTGGCGGTGATGATCTGCTCGTCGTTCGGGCGGCCGCGGGTGAAGCGGACCGTGATGAAGTCCTCGAAGTAGTCGGGCGGCATCCCGCCCAGCGCCGCGACGGCGCCGATGACCACCATGTTGGCCGCGCGCGGGTTGCCGGTGGAGCGCGCCAACTCGTCCACGGCGAGGCCGATGGCGTTGCCGTTCGACTCGAGCTCGAAGTCCTCGGCGTTGTAGACCAGGACGCCGCCGTCGCGGAGCTCGCCGATGTGGTCCTCGTAGGCCTCACGGTTGAGGACCACGAGCACGTCCAGGGCGTCCCCGTCATGGAGGATCGGCTCGGTGGAGATCCGGGTCTGGGCCCACGTGGGGCCGCCCTTGATCTGCGATGGATAGGTGGCATACGTCTGCACGTGATAGCCGACGCGCGCCGCCGCTTCGGCAAGCCCTTCGGCCGCCGTGACCTGGCCCTGTCCGCCTTCGCCGGCGAACCTGACGATGAGATCCGTACTCATCTAACCGACCTCGTTACGCGGTGATCCCGTTGCCGGGGTCCCAGTTGCATGGACGGGCGGGAGGGGGCTGCGAGGACCAGAGGCGTCCGCCGCCAGACCCGACGGAGCATGCACTGTACCGCGGGCCTGCTGGCTCGGAGACCGTGGTGCTCGTCGCTGTCTCATCCGGCTTGTCCGGTCGCGCTGAGCGATCCCCCGATGCAAGCACGCTGGCGTGCTCGGATGCGAGTATCCGCCCCGGACGCGGGTACGTTCAACTGTCCCAGTCTTATCCAAAGCTACCGCTATCATATTGCCTCGGAAACGCCCTCCGGGAGGGCCCAAACGAGCCGCCGATACAGCCTGGGAGCCGAGCGTGGTCAAGACCTACGTACTCATCGTGACCGACCCCGGGCGCACCCGGCGCGTGACCGCCGCACTCTCCGACGTGGAACACGTCGAGGCGGTGAACGAGGTGATGGGCCCGTACGACATCGTCGTCGAGATCGTGACGGAGAGCCTCGCCGACATCCGCCCCATCCTCTCCGACCAGATCCGCGTCATCGAAGGCATCGAGTCGACTACCTCGCTCGTCACCCTCCCCCACGACGCCGAGCCACAGGCCTGACCTCACGATCGCGTGAACAGGCCGAGACTCTGCACACCCGCTTTCCGATCCCTTCTCCCCCCGCCCGCGGGGGGAGAGGGCGAGGGTGAGGGGGGTCCGCAGGCAACGACCACCCGCCGAGGAGCCGACCGGACCCTCACCCCGCTTGTGACCCGCCGCGCTCCGGCCTACGCTCGCCGCCGTGGGAGTACACCTCGACCGCTGGCACGCCCTCGTGCGGGACCGACGCGAGCAGATGGACCGTCAGCTCGCCGCGCTCGGCGGCGCGCCCGAGGACTGGTGGGCGGACCGAGCCGCGCTCTTCACGCGCGGCACCGGCGACCCGACCTCCTCGCCGCCACCGGGCCTCGAGGCGATCGTCGAGCGCCTGGAGCGCCACCACACGCTGATCGACGTCGGCGCTGGGGCAGGGCGCTACGCCGTGCCCCTCTCACGCACGCTCCGGCACGTGACGCTCGTCGAGCCGTCACCGGCGATGGCCCGGCTCGCGCGCGAGCAGCTCGAGGAGCTGGGCCGCGGCAACTGGACGATCGTCGAGGACGGATGGCTCGAGGCCGACGACCTGAGTCCGGCGTCGGCCGCGCTCATCGCGAACGTGCTCAGCCCGCACGAGGACCTCGAGGCGTGGATCGACAGGGCGCTTTCGCTCGCGCGGGGCTGGCTGTTCATCGTGCACGGCTCGATCCCGGAGGTGACGCCGCACATGCAGCGCGTCGCGCGCGAGCTGCACGGCGAGGAGCGCGTGCCGCAGCCGGGTATCAGCTACCTCATCCCGGCGCTGCACGACCTCGGCGTCTACCCCGACGTCGTGATGTACGAGCGCCGCTTCGCCCGCTCCTACGCCGACACCGGAGAGGCGGCGCGCGAGATCGCCTCGACGCTGCTCATCGAGCCCACCGAGGAGGCGCTGTCGCGCATCCGGGCGATCGTCGAGCCGGACCTGCGGGCGAGGCCGGACGGGCGGGTCGCGCTGCCCGCGGTGACGGCGCCGCACGCGCTGCTGACCTGGCGCACGGCCGGGCGCGGTGATGGCCGCCGCTGGCGCTGGCTGCGAGACTAGGGGCGGAAGGGACGTACGCGATGCCCATCACCCTCGGCGCCGGCGACGCCGCCCCCACCTTCGAGCTGGTCGACCAGGACGGCGAGGTGCACCGCCTGGCCGACTACCAGGGCCAGACCGTCGTGCTCTACTTCTACCCCCGCGACTTCACGCCGGGCTGCACGACGCAGGCGTGCTCGCTGCGCGACACCCACCGGGAGATCGCGGACGAGGGGGCCGTGGTGCTCGGCGTCTCCACGGACGACGCCGAGTCGCACCAGAAGTTCCGTGAGGAGCACGCCCTGCCGTTCCCGCTGCTCGTGGACGCCGAGGCGAAGGTGGCCACGCGCTACGGTGCCTGGGGCGAGAAGACGCTCTACGGGCGCAAGAGCATCGGCATGACGCGCGCGACGTTCATCATTGGCCCCAGCGGGCGGCTGTTGAAGGTCTGGAAGCGCGCCCGCGCGGCAGACCACGGCGAGGCCGTGCTGAAGGCGCTGCGCGACCTCGTCGGCCACGCGTAGCAGAACTGGCCTGCTCTACCGCTCGGGCAGGCGGTCCTGCGCGTCCCAGATGCGGTCGAGCACCGCGCGCCCCTCGCCCGCGGGATCGACGAACTCCGGGCGGTAGATCCAGTAGACCTCGCCGCCGTCACCACGGATCACGACGGGCCGGATGCGGTAACCGATGAGCCGCTCCCCCGTGAAGCCGAGCTCGATGACCATCCCCTGCGCGGTCTCCTCGGACCAGTCCTGGTCGAAGACGAAGTTGCCCCCGGCGTAGGAGACGAGCGCGCCCTCGAAGTGCTCGACGGCCTGCACCCAGTGCGGGTGGTTGCCGACCACCAGTGCCGCGCCGGCGTCCATCGCGATGCCGGCCATCTCGCGCTGGAACGCGTTCGGGTTCGACTTGTACTCGACGCCCCAGTTCACGCCGACCACGACGTGGTCGGCGAGCTCACGTGCCGCCTCGATGTCTTCGCGCAGGCCTTCGGCGTCGAGCGGAGCGGCGCCGGTCGAGAACTCGGTGGCCTGGAACCATGGCGCCATCGAGTCGTAGCCGAGGAACGCGAAGCGCACGGCTCCCCGCGCCGTGGCGACCGTGAGCAGGGCAGGGGAGCGGGCGGCGGCGAGGTCCTCACCCGCGCCGGCGGTAGCGATACCGGCGTCGTGCAGCCGGTCGAGCGTGTCCCGGATCACGAGCGCGGATGCGCAACCGCCCCAGCAGTCGCCGATGTGGTTGCCGATCGGGAACACCACGTCGATGCCCGCGTCCGCCATCGCCTCGACCGCGCGGGGACTGCCTTGCAGCACGTACGTCTCGAGGCAGGGCGTCGGGGTGCCGCGGTCGGTGAGCGAGCTCTCGAGTGACGAGACGGTGATGTCGGCGGCGGTCATTGCGTCGCGGACGCCCTCGAACATCGCTCCGTAGTCGTCCAGGTACTCCAGCACGAAGTTCGAGCAGCGCACCGGGAGCAGCTCGCCCGTCACGAGCATGCCCGCCGGCTCGAACGGCGGCGCGACGCGCAGCCCCGCGGCGACCGCGAGCGCGGATGCCTCGCCCGGACCGGGAGCGCGGATCCAGCGCGCCCGCCGCAGCGGCGACAGCGTAGCCGGGTCCCGGTACGGGTCGTGGCCGTCGACCGTGAGCGCGAGGACGCCGAGTCGCAGCTCCTCAGGGGCGACAAGCGCGAACGCGCCCGGCGTCGCCGCGACGCGGTCCACGACTTCCTCGTCCAGTGTCAGGCTGGCACCGAGCACAGCCGCGCCGGCACCAAAGAAGTCAACGATGCGTAAGGCCTGCGAGACAGGGAGATAGACCCGGATCGGCTGCGCGCTGCCGCCGAGGTCGGCCCAGTTACGGATGTCACCCCGCAGGATGCCCAGCACGTCGTCGAGACTGAGATCGAGGACGTCACGGCGCTGGTCCGTGATCGCGACCCAGCGCTGGAGCACGAACGATGCCCGCGCTCCGGGGAGCGGCGTGTCGGAGATCGCGAGGCCGGCGCTCGCGGGGTCCTCGGCGGCCTCGTACTCCGAGGTGGCGGCGAGGCGATCGGCGATGCGGGCGCGTTCGGCGGGGTCCGAGAGGAGCAGCGCCACGGCAAGGGCGGGCTCAGCAGTGGGGGTCGGCGTGGGCTCCGGGCGGGGCGCGGGCGTCGCGACGGCGGGCGTCGGCGTCGCC
>VXMU01000124.1 GCA_009840945.1 Chloroflexota bacterium
TATACGATACAGGAGTGGGGGCGGGTGTGGGGGGGTCTGCGGGGTGCGCGAGACCATCGAGGAACGCGCCAGACGCTCACTCCCGTCCGCGCCCGAGGGTTCCGGGCTACGCCTTCGGCCGCCCCAGCCGCCGCGAGGTGATCGCCTGGGCGAGGCGGCCGAGGGGGTGAACGATGTGGCGGGCCGGGCCGCCGGAGGCGACGACGTCGAGGTAGGTCTCCTCGCCTCGCTCCAGCCGCGTGCAGTGCGTCCACACGCGCTTCGAGTGCTGGAGCCAGCGCACGAACGGCGCCGGCCAGAGGTAGAACACCTCCATCAGCCCGTGCGAGACCTCCAGCTCCGGCAGCAGCTCGCGCTCCAGCACGCGCTGGTAGCCCGTCATCGTGTCGACGCGGCCGCGCACGTAGTCCTCGGTCACCGGGGCGACCGCGATGCCGGAGGCGATCGCGCCGTAGATGCCCTCGCCCGACAGGGGGTCGAGGAGCCCCGCCGCGTCGCCGATGAGCGCCGAGCCGCGCGCCGCGATGTCCGCGCCGTGGCGCAGCATCGGCAGGTGGTGGCCGCGGACGCCCTCGAGGTCCGCCGGGTCCATGTCGTAGCCCCGGCACAGCGACTCGAGCTCCGGGCGCAGGTCGGCGCCCGCGGCGGCCTTCCAGCCGCCGACGCCGACGTTGACGTGGTCGCCCTTGGGGAAGATCCAGCCGTAGCCGCCGCGCATCGCGCCGAGCCGCAGCACCACGCGGCCGCGCAGCCAGGTGGGGATGCCGTCCGGGAACGGCACGTTCGCCTCTAGCGCGACGCCGCTCTCCTCGAAGTGCTCGTAGCCGAGGAAGGTGCGTACGACGCCGTTCGCGCCGTCGGCGCCGATCACGGCTCGGGCGTGGATGACGTCGCCGCCGTCGCGGCTGCCGTTCGGCGTGCCGTTGGCGACGCGGACCTCGAACCCCTCGGGCGTCTGGTCGATGTGCTCGACGCGGCGGCCGTCCTGGAACGCGGCGCCTTCGGCCTGCGCCTGCTCGACGAGGAAGCGGTCGAGGTGGCGGCGCTGGGTCATGTAGGTGAGCGGCGCGTCGGCGTCGCGCGTGACGGCCTTGCCGTCGCGAAGCTGGATCACGGCGCCGCTGACGACGTCCTCGATGACCGGGTCGAGCGAGAACGGCAGGAGCGAGTCGCAGCGGATGGTGACGCCGCCGCCGCAGGGCTTGTCGCGCGGGAACTTCGCCCGTTCCAGCAGCAGCACGTCAACGCCGCGCGAGGCGAGCTCGCGCGCGGCGGTGCTGCCCGCCGGCCCCGCTCCGACGACGACGACTTCGGTCTCCACCCGGGCTCCCCTCGCGCCGATGGTAGGGGCGGGCGCGCTTGCGGTCAGGCCGCGCGCGGTCCTCGCCCCGCCGCTCAGCCGATGGCGATGGCGGTCGCGGCGACGAAGAGCGCCTGCAGGAACGCCGCGGCCCCCAGCACCAGCCGCGACGCGACGCGCTCCCAGCGGTGCAGGATCACGGCGGCGATCAGGCCGGTGACCAGGATCGCGGTCGCCGCCTGCGGCGCCTCGAGGATGCTCGACGGCCCGGCGAGCTCGCCGATGGGGGCGGCCCGGCCGGGCGGGAAGGAGGCGTGGAACGTCTCCGGCAGCGAGTCGTAGCAGAGCGCGATCTGCACCCACACCGCCGTCCCCGCAGCCACCGCGAGCGCCGCGAGCCACACGGCGACGCGGTCGCCGATGATGCTCAGCATGTCGAACTCGACGTGGCGGGCGTGGTGGGCCACGTCGGCGGTGGGTCCGAGCTCCTGCCGGATCACGACCTGCCGCGCGAAGTTGGCGGGGTCCTCGACGGTGAGCGCGTAGGTGCGCCGCCCGGCGACCACGTAGAGCACCTGCTCAGGGACCTGCGCGGTCGAGTAGTGCAGCACCGGCCCGAACGCTTCCGTCTCGGCGCGGCCGACGTAGCAGCCCCACCACGTCACGCCGCGCACGGGCGCCTCGTCCACCTCGGTGCCGGGCACGAGCCGGTCGATGGCGTGGAGGGGGATGACCTGCTGCGCCAGGCCCCAGGTCACGACCAGCGCGTTGCGGTCGAGCTCGTACGAGAGGGTCCAGAGCGCGTAGCTCCAGTACCCGAACATCGCGGCCAGCACCGCCGCGCCCGTGGCCCCGGCGTAGGCGAGGAAGCCCATGACGCCGATGCCGGACTGCACGCCGAAGTCGAAGAGCAGGATCGCCACGCCCGTCGCCCAGAGCGCGAGCACGCTCCCGACGAGGAGCCCGAGCGCGCGCGAGGGGCGGTACAGCATGGGACTACCGGGCGGACGCCGGGGAGCGCGGCGTGGCCGCGCGCGTCACGCCCCGACCGGCGCCTTCGCGTAGACGGGCGTCAGCCAGTCGGCGTACTGCGGCATGCGGCCGGTGATGGCGTTGAAGTAGCGCGACTGCAGCTGCTTGGTGATCGGGCCCGGCTGTCCGTCGCCGACCGCCACCCGGTCGACCTCGGTGACGGGGGTGACGTGGGCGGCGGTGCCGGTCATGAACACCTCGCTGGCGATGTAGAGCTCGGTGCGGTCGATGGTGCGGACCTGCACCTCGAGGCCGAGGTCCTCCTGCGCCATCTGCAGCACGGTGTCGAGCGTGATGCCCTCCAGGATGTTGTCCTGCGGGCCGGGCGTGATCAGCTTGCCGTTGCGGATGATGACGATGTTCTCGCCCGAGCCCTCGGAGACGTGGCCGTCGGGGTTGAGCAGGATCGCCTCGTCGAAGCCGGAGAGCTGCGCCTCGGTCTTCGCCATCGCGTTGTTGACGTAGAGCCCGTTCACCTTCGCGCGCGCCGGAATCGAGGTGTCGTCCACGCGCCGCCACGAGGAGGTGACGCAGCGCGCGCCGGCGTCGGGGTCCAGGTAGGCGCCGAACGGGGCGATGTAGAGCAGGAAGTCGTCCTCGAGGTCGTGGAGGCGGACGCCGATCACCTCGGAGGACTTGTAGACGATGGGACGGATGTAGACGTCTTCCTCGTAGCCGGACTGCTCGGCGAGCTGCTCGATGAACGAGACGACCTCGTCGTCGGAGTAGTGCAGCTCCATGCGCATGATCTTGGCGCTCTGTCGGAGGCGCTCGACGTGCTCGCGGACACGGAAGAGGTAGAGCTGGCGCTCGTCGTCGTTCCAGTTGCCGCGAACGCCCTCGAATACGGCGGTGCCGTAGTTGAAGGCATGGGTCATCACGTTGATCCGGGCCTCGGCAAGCGGCACGAACTCGCCGCGCAGGAACGCCAAAGGTGTCGCCACGAGCGTCATCCATTCCCCGGCGTGGGTCGCGCCGGCACATCCTCGATGATATTGCTGGCCCGATCGAGGCGGCAACCGGGGCCGCGATCCGCGGCGCGGCCGCCGCCGCGCGCTATGCTGGGCCGCCGCACCGGCGATGACACACGGGAGGGACCCCCATGTCACGACTGAGCCAGAGCTTCACCATCGGCGGCCTCGACATCGCGGCGCTGAGCGACGGCGCGCCCGACCGCGAACTGAGCGGCTTCTTCCACGAGGTCGACCCGGACGAGTGGACGCGGGCGGTCGGGATCACCTCGCCGGACGACCCGGTGCCGTTCAACTTCGGCTCGTTCCTGATCCGCGGCGACGGCCACCTCACGCTGGTCGACACCGGCTACGGGCCGCCGGCGCGCGAGATGGAGGTCCCCGGCGGCGCCGGGCTGCCGGACCGCATCCGCGAGCTCGGCGTCTCGCCCGAGGACATCGACATCGTGATCCACACCCACCTGCACATGGACCACACCGGGTGGAACATCGACGACGACCGCAACGACGCGCTGACGTTCCCCAACGCCACCTTCTACGTCGCGCGCACCGAGCTGGAGTACTGGACCAGATCGGCCGCGGACGACAACCCGCTGGCGGAGGCCGCGCGCCACCGCATCGGCCCCGTCGTCGAGGCCGGGCTCATCGAGACGACCGACGGCGAGCACGACGTGAGCGAGCACGTCACGCTGATCCCGACGCCCGGCCACACCCCGGGCCACGTCAGCGTGATGGTCGCCTCGCAGGGCGAGCACCTCGTGATCCTCGGCGACGCGGCGCACCACCCCGTCCACCTCGAGCGCCACGACTGGGTGCCGGGGGTCGACCTCGACAAGGCGGAGACGAGCCGCTCGCGCGCCAAGCTCGCGCGCCTGGCCGTGGAGCGCGACGCGGTCGTGAGCGGCGGGCACTTCCCGATCCTCAGCCTCGGCAAGGTCCGGGAGGTCGAGGGCGGCTATCGCTGGGAAGCCCTGTAGCGTGCGCGCCGCGCCTCCCCGCGTCTGATGGAGGACTACCTCTACGCGGCGGTCTTCGGCGTCATCCAGGCGCTCACCGAGTTCCTCCCGATCTCGTCGTCCGGGCACCTCGTGCTGGCCGCCGAGCTGCTCGGCGACCAGGCGAACGAGGCGTCCTTTGACGTCGCGCTGCACGGCGGGACGCTGGTCGCGGTCCTCGTCTACTTCCGGGACGACTGGTGGATCATGGGGCTGGCGGCGCGCCGCGACCTGCGCACGCACGGGCTGGCGCTGCGGCGCTGGCGCGGGCGGGCGCGGCTCGCGCTGCTCCTCGCCCTCGGCTCCGTGCCGGCGTTCGTGGCGGGCGGGCTGGTCCAGGCGACGGTCCAGGACGACCTCCGCCAGCCGCTCGTCGTGGGGATCATGCTGATCGCCGTCGGCGCGCTGATGTGGTTCGCGGACACCCGCGGACGCACGGACCGCGGGTTCCGGGACATCGAGGGCCGCACGACGCTGGTTGTCGGCCTCGCGCAGGCGCTGGCGGTCGTGCCCGGCACGTCGCGGTCGGGCATCACGATCACGGCGGGCCGGATCGCGGGGCTCAACCGCCACGCGGCGGCCCGGTTCTCGTTCCTGCTCTCGGCGCCGATCACCGCCGGCTCGTTCGCCCTGCTCGTCAGCGACGCCATCGAGGACCGCGCCGCCGTCGAGTGGGGGCCGATGGCCTTCGGGGCGATAGTGGCGTTCGTGGCGGGGATGCTCGTCATCCGGGGGCTGCTCGGCTTCCTGCGCCGCCACGGCCTCGGCGTCTTCGTGTGGTACCGCTTCGCCCTCGGGGCCGTGGTGCTGGCGGGCATCCCGCTCGGCCTCTTCCACACCTGAGCGCGACCGCTACGATGGGAGTCGTGACGGAGCCACGATGACCCCAGGCGACTCCCGGCCCACCGACGCCCCCCTCGCGGGCCGCAAGGCGCTCGTCGTGGGCGTCGAGACCACCACCGGCGGCGCCATCGCGGCGGCGCTCGGCGCGGCCGGCGCCGACGTGGCGCTCGCCGTGATGCGGCCCGACGAGGGCGTACTGACGGCGCGGCGGCTGCAGCGCGAGCTGCGCGAGCTCGGCCGCACGGCGATGACCTACGCGCTGGACGTGACGCTCGGCCAGAACGCCCGCGTGACCACGCGGCAAGTCGCGAAGGAGCTCGGCGGCCTCGACATCGTCGTGAGCGCGCCCGACGAGCCGATGCCACAGGCGATGGCCGAGACGTCCGAGGTGCAGCTCGCGCAGGCGATGACGATGAACTGCTACGCCCACGCCTACGTCGCCCGCGCCGCGTTCGGCGAGTTCCGCCGCGGCGACCGTGGCAGCCTGCTGATCGTGACCCACGCGCTCGGCGACCAGCCTGCGGCCGGATCGGGCGTCTACGCCCTCGCGTGCGCCGCGACGCTCGGCCTCGCGCGGACGCTCCTCACCGAGCACGACGAGCCGACCGTCGCCATCACCACGCTGCTGCGCGGCGGCGCGGCCTTCGACGCGTCCGCGGGCAACCTCGCGAACGCAATCGCCGAAGCCGACGAGGCCGAGGCGGACGCGCTCGCGGCCCTCGCCGTGCGCGTCGCGGCCAGCCCTGCCGGAGAGGTCACGGGCCGCGTGCTCTCGGCGGCCGACGCCCCGTGAGCGCGCTCGAAGGGCGCCACGTCCTTGTCGCCGGGGTGCGCGAGCCGGAGGGCCGCGTGCTCGCCGTCGCGCTCGCCGAGGCGGGGGCAGCCGTGAGCGTGACGACGCGACGCGTGGAGCTCGCCGAGGAGGTCGCGGCCAACTCGATCCTCAACGAGTGCTGGACGTTCGGCCGAGAGGGCCGTGCGATCACCCTCGACCTCGGCAACCCCGCCGCAGTCGCCGCGGCGCTCGACAGCCTCGAAGCCGACCTCGCCCCCCTCGACGCCGTGGTGACACCCCTCCCCCCCGCCGACGCCGTCAACGTGCTCGCCTCGGCCGCTGCCGAGCGCATGTCGGCGCGCGGCGCGGGCGTCGTCGCGCTGCCGGGGCCGGTGGACGGGGCCGAGGCGCTCAGCGCCGAGTGGGGGCCTCGAGGCGTGGTGGTCGCCGTGGCGCAGGGCGACACGGACGTGGTCGCCGCGCTGACGGAGGCGCTGGCAAGCCAGGGATTCTAATCCCCCGCCCACCCGATCCCCTCGTGTGCGCACCGAGGCGATTTCACTCCTCGGCGGGTTCCCGCAGCCACGCCGAGATGTCCCGTGCCGTGTGCAGGACCCGCCAGACATCGACGTCCGCATCGCGTTCCACGTAGCACACGACGTACGGGAACCCGGGCACCAGTCGCGAACGCAGGCCGGGGAGGTCGAGTTCGCGCGCGTAGCGAGGCGACCCTGCGGCGGGGTGCTCCCCTACCAGGCGGAATGCCGCCTCCAGCGCGTCGACAAAATCCAGCGCCACCGCTGCCGACGCCTCGGCCCGGTAGTGCTCGACTGCCTCTTCGACGTCACGCTGCGCCCGCTCCCGCAGGACGACGGGCCGAGTCGTCACCGCTCGTCGGCTCCTCGGGTCCGCCCGCGCAGTCCATCGAAGTAGTCGGCGTCGGCGGTCGCCGCCGGCGGCGCCGCCGCGCCCTCGAGCAGCAGGCCGCGCAGGAGCTGCCGGTCCTGGTCCTTGCGGATCAGCTCGCGGACGTACTCGCTTGACGAGCTGTAGCCGCGGGCGCCGACCTGCTGATCCACGAAGGACTTGAGGCGCTCGGGCAGCGAAATGTTCATGGTGCTCATGGCGTCAGGCTAGACGCTCTTGGCAAAGATTGGCAAGGCCCCCGGCACCACAGCTCGTTGCACTGCGGGGTCCTGGGTCCCGTCCGCCTCGCCCCCGCCCGCTGGGTATCCCCGCGTCCGAGGAGAGCCGAGAGGCCACCGTCGGCTCTCCGACCGAGCAAGACTCCTGGGGAGAGGTGAGGGTGAGGGCGTCTGCGGGGTGTGGAAGGCGTCGAGGAGCCCACCGAACCCTTACCCCCCGCCCTCTCCCGAAGTGCGGGAGAGGGGGCCAGATCGTCGCCTACCGTTGGGTCTCCCACGGCAGCGATCGCGGTTGCAGCACCTGGCGCACCGAGCCGTCGGCGACGAGGGCGACGAGGTCCGTGCCGCCGTACGCTCCGGGGCTCATCCCGCGCAGCGAGGCGGTCACCAGCTCCTCGCCGATGTGCGCGAGGGGTGCGCCGATGAGCACGGCGGTCATCTCCACCTCCTCGCCGGCGGCGCGGGCGGCCTCGCGCTGCTCATCGGCGCGGCGGAGCTGGCGGCGCAGCTCGCGGCGCACCACGGCGCCGTCCGCAGGGTCGAAGTCCGGCGCGGCGCCGAAGACCGTCGCGCCCCGCGGCTCGTCAAGGGGGAGGCGGGAGACGAGCCAGTAGTCGTGCACCTCGGCCGGCGCGACCTCCTCTACGTTGAGCGCGGAGGCGAGGTCACGGATGCGCGTGAGCACGATGTCGAGCTCGGCGCGCTCCTCGGGGACGCGCCGCAGCGCGCGCGCGTCCAGGTGGTACGCGCCGTTGATGCCCTCGGAGATCGTGGTCCACTCAGCGGCCAGCGGGCCGGTGACGGAGACATAGAAGCCCTCGTCGTCGACCTTCGCGAGGGCGAGCGTGACGGGCAGGCGCAGCTCGCGGCGCTGCGCCGGTTCGAGGCCGGTGAAGCCGCGGCCCGCGATCAGGCGCAGCGACGACAGTCCCGGCTCGGCGTCCGGCAGCTCGCCGCCGGGCGGCACCCACAGCGCGTAGGCGGCGGAGTCGTCGTCGAGGTCCGCGTTGAGCTGCGACTCGAGCTGGGGCGCGTGGGGCGCCGGGTCGCCGCCCCAGAGCAGGCCGAGCGTCACGCCGATGCGCGCCTCGCGGCGCGCGATGAGGGCGTCGAAGGCCGTCGGCTCGTCGAGGCGGGGGCGGAACGTGCGGAACCAGCGCTCGCTCATCCACCCCGCGAGCATCGACAGGGCGACGTGCTGCTGGCGTGAGGCGGCGGGTGCGCCGGATTCGAGCGCCCCGGGCATGCGGTGTCCGCTAGTCGCTGGCGCGTCGCGCGTCGAAGCGCTCCACGATCGGCCAGATGCCGTTGGCGAGGATCTGCCAGAGGACGGCGATGTTGAGGCCGACGAAGCCGATCACGCCGAGCCACTTCAGCGCCGTGGCGATCCTCGTGCCGTCGTTGCCGCTGTTCTGCGCCCAGTAGACGGCGCCGACGGAGATGAGGATCACGCCGAGGAAGGCGAGCGGCCAGTCCCACTTGCGGATAAAGCGCGAGAACACCGCCGCGACCCCCACGGCGATGCCGATGTGCGTGCCGGTCGCGCCCATGAGTGGTGTGCCGTGGTGGCCCCACGTCTCGAATGCGGCCAGGAAGAGCAGCATCAGCAGCGGACCGGCGAGGCCGGCGATCAGGATGCCGGGCAGATCGGCGCGTGTGAACCGCATCGCTTCCTCCTGTGACCCCGGAACTCTACCGCGCCGCGGCTAGATGTTCGACCTCGACTGCCCGCCGTCGACGTTAACGGTTGCGCCGAGCACCCACGAGGCGCGAGGCGAGGCGAGGAACACGACCACCGCGGCGACCTCCTCGGGGCGGCCGAAGCGGCCCCCGGGGATCTCCTGCTCGATGAACCGCGCCATCCCGTCCGGGTCGTCGCGCAGACGACGGCCCCACGAGCCGCCCTCGAAGGCGATCGAGCCGGGCGCGACGCTGTTGACGCGTATGCCGTCCGTAATCCAGTCGAGCGCCAGCGCCTTCGAGATCGCGATCTGCGCGGCCTTGCCGGCGTTGTACGCGACCCCGCCGCCGCTCTCGCGGCCGTAGATCGAGGAGATGTTGACGATCGCGCCGCCGTTCTCCGCCGCCGCGAGGTGAGGCCGCGCCAGCTCGGCGAGCCGGAAGGCGGTCACGGCGTTGACCTCGATGGTGCCGCGCAGCACGTTCTCCGCCGATCCCTCGCCTGCCCGGCCGCCGGCGTTGTTCACGAGCGCGTCGATGCCGCCGTAGGCGTCGACCGCCGCGTCGACCACGCGCACGCAGTCGTCCTCGTCCATGATGTCGGCCTGCACGGCGACGACCTCCGCGCCACGCTTGGCGAGCCGCGCGCGGGCGGCCTCGAGGCCGTCGGCGCCGCGCGCGCAGATGGTCAGGCGCGCGCCCTCGGCGGCGAACGCCTCGGCGATCGAGAGGCCGATGCCGCGGCTCGCGCCGGTGACGAT
>VXMU01000069.1 GCA_009840945.1 Chloroflexota bacterium
GGGGGGTCCGGCACTGGGCTGGGGGGGGGGGGCTACCCCAACGCGGGCGGGTGCGGGGCGGTCCCCCGCGGGGGGGGGCCGTCGCGCGCGGCGCCCGCCCGCCGTGAGGCGGGCGGGCGGAGTGCGCTGCGTGCGAGGAAGGCTCGGTGACTACGCGCCGACGGGCTGGCCGCTCAGGCGCTCCATCACCTCTTGCGCCTCCTCCATGAGGTCGAAGATGACCTGCCGTGCGGGCTTGACCGACGTGATGTGACCCACGCCCTGCCCGGCCGGCGGGCCGCTCCAGTCCTCGAGGTGGTGGTCGTCGATGGCCTGCTTGATCTCGGCGACGAGCATCGGCTGCAGGGGCATCGGCAGCGGGTCCGGAGCCTCCGGCGCGTCCCAGGCCTCGGTCCACTTCGAGCGGACCTGGCGCACGGGCTTGCCGGTGGTCGCGCGCGACTGCACGGCGTCCTCGATGACCGCGTTCACCAGCTTCTGCTTGGCGTACATCTCGGTCTCGGACTCGTTCGTCGCCTGCCAGATGGTGCCGCACCACACGGCGTCGGCACCCATCGCGATCGCGGCTGCGACGTGCGTGCCGGTGGTGACGCCACCGGCGGCCAGCACGAGGCTGTCCGGGTTGATCTCGTTGCGCGCCTTCACGACCTCCGGCACCAGCGAGAAGGTGCCGATGCGGCCGCTGTGACCGCCGGAGTCGCCGCCCTGAGCGATGATGCCGTCGACCTTCGCGTCGAGCTCACGCACCGCCTGCCGCTTCATGCCGATCAGGCCCCAGCACTTCGTGCCGACGTCGTGCGCCTTGTCGAGGATGAACGCGGGGCTACCGAGGCCGGAAGCGAAGATCGGCACGCGGTTCTCGAGGACGACCTCGAGCTGCTTCTGCGCCTTCTCCATCAGGCCGGCGTCGATGCCGCCCTCGGGCTCGTTCTTCGGAGGCGGGATGTCGTTGTCGCGCATGAGCCCGGCGACGAAGTCGCGGTGCTCCTGCGGGATCATCTCCTCCAGGTCCTCCATGTTGCCCTGCACGAACGACGCCGGGACCAGCAGGTCGACACCGAACGGCTTGTCGCCGACGCGCTCGCGGATCCAGCGTACGTCGCTGTCGATCTCATCGGGCGTGGAGCCGGTCGCGCCGAGGACGCCGATACCGCCCGCGTTGACGACCGCGGCGATCACGTCCTTCGTGTGGGCGAACGCGACGATCGGGAACTCGGCCCCGTACTCCTCGCAGACTCTGGTGAACAGCGGATCTGCCATGGCTTACCTCCCAGGGTGAGCGATTGCCGCCGGCGTCCCGCGCGGGCGCCGGAGTCGGCTCGCTTGGCGCCGCGAACATAGCAACGCGCGAGGCAGCCTGTAAACGCGCCCGCCGGTCCGGACGCCCCTCGCGGCGCGTGCCGCCGTCGCGCGATACGCTGCGAGGGCCGGAGGACGCCGTGGAACTGCGACTCTTCCCCCTCCACACCGTGCTGTTCCCCGGTATGACGTTGCCCCTCAACGTCTTCGAGCCGCGCTACCTCCAGCTCGTCGACGAGTGCACGCGCGACGACGAGCCGTTCGGCGTCGTGCTCATCCGCGAGGGCCCCGAGGTCGGCGGCTTCGCGGTCCCCCACGACGTCGGCACCACCGCGCGTATCGAGGTGGCGGAGCCCGGCCTGCTCAACCGCATCTCGCTGGTCTCGCGCGGGGAGCAGCGCTTCCGCATCACCGAGCTGCACCACGACCGCCCGTACCTTTGGGCCGACGCCGAGCTGATCGAGGAGCCCTCGGGCGAGGCGTCCGGGGAGCTGCGCGAGCGCGCCGGCGAGCAGCTCCGCGCGTTCGCCCAACTGCGCTCGCGGGCGCGTGGCGAGTACGAGCGCGACCCCGGCGACGAGTCGCCCGACGGCGCCGCGGCGCTCGCCGACGCCATCTGCGCAACCGGCGCCGGTACGGCGGACGAGCGCCAGCGACTCCTCGAGACGATCGACCCCGTCGAACGCCTCGGGCGTGCGGTCGAGATGTTCGAGGAGGTCCTCGAGCTGCTGCGCCGCCGCGTCGACGAGGCCGCGGTGCGCCGCTGGAGCGAGCCGGGGGGCCTCAACTGACGGGCGTGCGCGCTGCGCCCCGCGCGGTACGCTATCGCCGTGCGCGGAGCCGCCGCGCACGGGAGGCGCCACGATGAGCCTGACCCTCGGTGTCCTCGACCAGTCGCCGATCCGCGAGGGCGGCACGCCCGCCGAGGCGCTGGCCGAGACGATCGAGCTCGCCAGGGCGACCGAGCGCCTCGGCTACAGCCGCTACTGGCTCGCCGAGCACCACAACAGCCGCGGCCTCGCCAGCTCCGCGCCCGAGGTGCTCATCGCGCGCGTCGCCGCGGAGACCTCGACGATGCGGATCGGCTCAGGCGGTGTGATGCTCTCGCACTACGCGCCGCTGAAGGTCGCCGAGAACTTCCGCACCCTCGAGACGCTCTACCCCGGCCGCATCGACCTCGGCGTGGGTCGCGCGCCGGGCTCCGACGGGCGCACGGCGCAGGCGCTCACGCACGGGCCGGGCGCGCTCGGCATCCAGCACTACCCGCACCAGGTCGCGGACCTGCTGCGCTTCGTCTCCGACCAGATGCCGGAGGGCCACTACTTCACCGGCATCCAGGCCACCCCGCTCGCGCCGACGGTGCCGCAGCCGTGGATGCTCGGCTCCTCGCTGGAGAGCGCGAGCATGGCGGCGGAGTTCGGCGTTCCGTACTCGTTCGCGCACTTCATCAACGAGGCGTGGGCCGGCGAGGCGATCACGCTCTACCGCCGCATCTTCCGCCCCTCGCCGTGGCTCGAGGAGCCGCGAGTAAGCGTCGGGGTCTCCGTGATCTGCACGGACACCGACGAGCGCGCCGAGGAGCTGGCGATGAGCCGCTGGATGTGGCGGCTGCGCAACCGGCAGGGCCGCTCGTACGGGGTGCCCTCGGTGGAGTCGGCGCTGGCGGAGGAGCTGAACGAGGCGGAGCGCGAGTACATCGAGTTCCAGCGCAAGAATGCGCTGGTGGGCGGCCCCGAGCGGGTGAAGGAGCGCATGGAGGCCCTCGCCGCCGAGCTCGAAGCCGACGAGTTCATCGTCGTCACCATCACCTACGACTTCGCCGACCGCCTCCGGTCCTACGAGCTGCTTGCGGATGTGTTCGGGCTGGAAGAGCGCGGCGGGTAGGCCTCAGCCACTCCTGCGGGTAAGCGCAGCATCTAGACGGTCAGCGAGCGGCTCCTCGTCGACCGCGCGCAACTGGCGGGGAAGCTCCGGTCGGGACTCCGGATATACGCCTGCGTCGCTCAGTGCGGCGCGGGCGAGGTGCGTCAACAGTGAGAGCTCCAGGTCGGCCGCGGCGTCGTGATCGCCGACCGCGAGCATCTCGTCGTGCAGGCGCTCTGCCTTCCGAGCCCTCGCCCGCGCTTCGTCCGCTGACGGCAGTGCGAGGCGGTCGGTCCATTCCGCGCACAGCGCCGACCACCAACCATCGCGTTCGAAGAGCGGGCGCCCGAACCTGATCGCCCATGAGAGGTAGTCGTGGCCTGACCCGAGGAGCCGGAGCACATCGTCCCGCTCGTATTGCCGCACATCCACATCCATCGGCGGCCGCGAGAGTGAGGGACGGTGCTCCCGGTACACGAGCACGAGGTCGAGGTCGTCGGAACGCTCCACGTCCCGCACCGCCGAACCGGTGGCGACGATCGCATCCACAGCGACATCGTGGCGAGCGCAGGCGACGGCGTCGCGTGTCCACTTCCACGCGGACCTGCTCGGCCACGACCGTACCGCCTCGAGGGCGCCACCGGGCGTCGGTGTCGCCACGCCTCGCTGCGTAGCATCGCTCGTCATCGCGCTAACAACTCCCCCACGTGGCCAACATACGCTTCAATGGCGGCCGCGATCTCCTCGGGGTTGAGGTCGTCGGGCCGATCAATGTCCCCGTATGCCTCATGCTTCCGCGTCTGATTCAGAGCGACGAGCAGATCGGCGATGTCGGGAAGGCCGTGCTCCTCGTGGAGCCGCTGGGCTGCTTCTTCCTTAGCCCAATGGGAGCCGGGGCGCCGCCATCCGAGGTGCAGCGAGGCTGCCACGATGCGCGCCTCCAGGCAGTAGAAGCCGTACGTGGAGAGGTCTGCCCAGTCGGTGGGCTCATCCCAAGAACTCCACACCCTCTGAAGGTGCGAGCTGGCTAGTTGCAGCGATTCTTCGGCTGTTTGCTCTGCGCTCAACGACGCCCCTCCTACCGCCGATTGTATCCAACGCCCCGCGGCCTCTCTCTAACTCCCATACCCCCTCGCCGCGCCCACCAGCCGCAGCGCGTGGGCGTGGGCGGCGACGTCGTGGACGCGGACGACGTGGACGCCGCGGGCGGCGGCGAGGACGTTGAAGGCGAGGGTCGCCTCGAACTGGCCGGGGGCGTCCTGCCGCTTCTCGTACCCCAGCGCCTCGGCGAGGAAGCCCTTGCGCGAGGCCGAGATGAGCACTGGGTACCCGGTGGCGACGAGGTCGCCGAGGCTGCCGAAGAGGCGCAGGTTGTCGTCGAGCGACTTGCCGAACTCGAAGCCGGGGTCCAGCCACGGGCGAGGCGCGCCCGCGGCCTCAAGGGCGGCCGCGCGGTCGAGCAGGAAGTCGCGCACCTCGGCGACGATGTCGCCGTAGCGCTGGTCGGCGTCGTAGTGGCGCTGCGGGCGGCCGCGCATGTGCATCACGATCGGCGTCGCGTCCGACTCGGCGGCGACGGCCACCATCTCGGCGTCGACGAACCCCGTCACGTCGTTGAGGCCGTCGACGCCCGCGGCCGCGGCCGCGCGGGCTACCTCCGCGGTCCAGCTGTCGACCGTCACGGGGATGCCCTCGGCGGACAGCGCCTCGATGACGGGGCAGACACGCTCGATCTCCTCCTGCGGACCGATTGGTGCCGCGCGCGACGAGGTCGAGTGCGCGCCGACGTCGACGATCGAGGCGCCCTCGGCCACCAGGTGGCGCGCCCGTGCGAGGGCCTTCGAGGGGTCGACGACGGAGTCGGCGACGGGTGAGTCGGGGGAGAGGTTGAGGATCGCCATGATCGCGGTGCGATCGGTGACGTCGATGCGATGCTTGCCGAGTTCGAGCAGCACGCGTCGTCCTCCGCCTGCGCCCGAGGAGTCCTCGGTCCTCGGGGTGCGGTCACGCCCTCCCTCCAGTCTATGGGCGGGGAGGGCTACGGGCGGCGGGGTGTCGCGGCGCGGGGTGGCGTCGTAGAGTCGCCCGGAGCGCGATCGTGGGCGGCGAGGGGTCATGGTGAGCGAAGAGAGCACCGAGGGTGTCGGCGAGTCCGTCCTCGTCGCCGTCGATTTCACGGCCGACGAGCTGCGCCTGCTCTTCACCGACGTGCACGGCGCGCCCATCGAGAAGGGCGAGTGGCCGCTGCCGCCGCTGCCGACCGAGGACGCGTGGTCGTGGGACGTCGGCGGGCGCATCGCATCGCTGTTCGCGGCCGAGGGGTCGCGACGCTCGGCGCTCGCGATCGCCGTCGCCGCGCCCGGCGTCGTCGACCCGCTGAGCGGGACGCTCACCCACTCGACCGGGCAGGACGCGTGGGACGGCCTCCCGGTGGTCGAGGCGTTGCGACGCCACATCGACGCGCCCATCGCCTGCGAGAGCCGCAGCAACGCCGCGCTCATCGGCGAGCGCTGGCACGGCGCCGCCGGCGGCGCGGACGACGTGCTGTACGTCTCGCTGCGCGGCACACCCGAGGGGGCGCTGCTGTCCGGCGGGCGGCCGGTGCGGGGCGCGCGCTTCTCGGCCGGCAGCCTGCCCGCGATGCCCGAGCTGGAGCCCGGCCAGCTCATCGGCGACGACGACCTCGAGACCGCCTCGGGGCTGCTCGCCGACGCCTCGGCGCTGCTCGGCCCGGGGCTGGTCGTGATTGACGGCGAGGACGAGCACACGCGCCGCCTCATCCCGCTGCTCCAGCGGGTCCTCGACGAGGTCGCGCCGGGGCCGCGCGTCGTGGCCGCCGAGCTCGGGGACAACGCCGCGCTGCTGGGCGCCGCGCGCATCGCCTCCACGCTCGCATACGAGGGCGACCGGAAGCCGTGAGCGTGCCGCCCGAGCCGCGTCGCGTGCGCGGGCAGCCCGCGCGGCCGTACCAGGTGCGGCTCGACGCCGAGCGGCTCGGGACGCTGCTCGGGTCGGTGGCGTGGGTGCTGGGTGCGCTCCAGATCATGCGCGACCGCGGGCACGCCGAGGCCAGCGAGGAGCTCCACGACCTGCAGGAGCAGCTCACCCCGCGGCTGGAGCAGCTGCTCAATGACGTCGCGGTCGCGCGGCAGGCCGCGGAGAGCGACCCGGACTCGGAGCTCAGCCACCGCGTGGAGCAGGCCTACACGCAGGTGCGCGAGGCGTTCGAGCGCTGGATCCGGCTCACCGCCTCCGACACCGCGAGCGTGGCGATCGGCCAGCGGCTCGCAGAGATCGCGGCCGAGGGGGACGCCGAGGCCGTGGAGGCGGACGAGCCGGAGTAGGCGAGGGCTCCTCGAGGCCCGACTCAGTGCCCGACGTAACGTGAGGCGAGCGGGTAGCGGCGGTCGCGGCCGAAGGCGCGCGGCGTGATCTTCACGCCCGGCGGCGACTGGCGACGCTTGTACTCGTTGCGGTTGATGAGGTCGATGACCCGCCGCACCGTCGCGGCCTCGTAGCCGCGCTCCACGATCTCCTCGAACCCCACGTCGTCTTCCACGTACGCCTCGATGATGGGGTCGAGGACCTCGTAGGGCGGGAGCGAGTCGGTGTCGAGCTGGTCGGGGCGCAGCTCGGCCGAGGGGGGCTTGTCGATCACGGCCTGCGGGATCACCTCGCCGCGCGTGTTGCGGTGCCGCGAGAGCGCGTAGGCGAGGGTCTTCGGCACGTCCTTGATGACCGCGAAGCCGCCGGCCATGTCGCCGTAGAGCGTGGCGTAGCCGCAGGCGTACTCGGACTTGTTGCCGGTGGTGAAGACGAGCGTCCCGAACTTGTTGGACAGCGCCATCACGAGCATGCCGCGCAGGCGCGACTGGAGGTTCTCCTCCGCCGTCCCCGCGGTCGTCCCCTCGAACGGCCGGGCGAGGGTATCGAGGGCAGCCTGGTGCAGCGCCTCGATCGGCATCGCGATCAGCTCGATGCCGAGCCGGTCGGCGAGGTCCTGCGCGTCGGCGATCGAGCCCTCCGAGGAGTACCGCGATGGCAGCGAGACGCCGCGCACGTGCTCGGGCCCGAGCGCATCGACCGCGACGGCCGCGACAAGCGAGGAGTCGATCCCGCCGGAGAGCGCGACGATGGCGTCCTCGAAGCCGGTCTTGTGCATGTAGTCGCGCGTGCCGACCACGAGCGCGTCGTAGGTCTCGGCGAGGGGGTCGGGGGGCTCGAGGTCCGTCGGCGCGAGCGGCTCGCGGGAGTCCTCGGTCGCGGCGGTGATGCGCTGCGGCGGGGCGGGGTCGGCGGCGTGGCGCTCGCGGCGCACGCGCGACTCGTGCAGCCGCACCTGCCGCACCTCGTCGACCGGGATGTCGGCCACGACGAGGTCCTCGCGCATCGAGGCGCCGCGGGCGAGCAGCTCACCGCGCGCGTCGATGACCAGTGAGTTGCCGTCGAAGACCAGCTCGTCCTGCCCGCCCACCTGGTTCACGTACGCGACGGCGACGTGGTCGTCGGTGGCGCGGGTGGCGAGCATCCGCTCGCGCTCGCGCGTCTTGCCGGCATGGAACGGCGAGGCGTTGATGTTGACGATCACCTCGGCGCCGTCGAGCGCGGCGTCGTGCGCCGGGCCGTCGGCGTACCAGATGTCCTCGCACACCGTGATGGCCACCTCGACCCCGCCGATGAGGAAGCGGGGCGTCTCGTGGCCGGGCTGGAAGTAGCGCTCCTCGTCGAAGACGCCGTAGTTGGGGAGGCGGTGCTTGCGGTAGCGCGCGACCACCCCGCCCCCGTGGACGATGGCGGCGCTGTTGTAGAGCACGCCGTCGAACTCGACGCACCCGATGACGAGCGGCGGGAGCCCCTCGGCGTCGCGGGCGAGGGACGCGAGCGCCGCCTCGGCCTCGTCGATGAACGGCGCGCGCAGCAGGAGGTCCTCGGGCGGGTAGCCGGTGACGGCCAGCTCGGGGAACGCGACCACGTCCGCGTCGAGCGCGGCGGCGCGCCGCGCGGCGTCGAGGATGCGTGCGCAGTTGCCGTCGAAGTCGCCGACGGTGGTGTTGATCTGGGCGAGTCCGACGCGCAGATGCCGCATGGCCGCTCCGTCCCGGCGAGAAAGCGTACCAGGTACGCGAACTCCGCCGCGCCGATCGTACGCGATGGCGTCGCGCGCCCGCAACGCCGCGTCCGTCGCGGGCGAGGTCGGCGACCGTCGATGGGCGACGCGCTATCCTCGTAGCGCGCGGCGCGGCGGCCCGCGCGGGAGGCGGATGCAGGCGTGCACGTCGACGTGACCGGGCGGCTCCTCGAGGCCACGGCGGTGGCGCACGAGGGTGTGCACGCCGGTCAGAGCGTCTGGGAGCGCTGGAACTTCGACCCGGAGCTCGTCATCCCGGTGCTACTGCTCACGGGCCTCTACGTGCGCGGCCTGTGGGTGTGGCGCAACCGCACCCGCCAGCACCCGACCTGGCGCACGGTCTGCTACCTGCTCGGGATGCTCGGGCTCCTCGCGGCCGTCGAGTCACCCCTCGACGCGGCGGCCGAGCACCACTTCTCGATGCACATGATCCAGCACGAGATCCTGATGATGTGGGTTGCGCCGCTCATCCTCCTCGGCGCGCCCACCACCCCGGTGCTGCGAGGCATCCCGCGCGGCATCCGACGCCGCTTCGTGCGGCCGGTGGTGCGCAGGCGCGAGGCCTACGTGCTGTATCGCGTGGTGACGCACCCGGTGGTGGCGCTGGGGGCCTTCACCGCCGTGCTGGGCGTGTGGCACTTCGCGCCGGGCTGGTACGACGCGGCGATCCGGGACGCCTTCGTCCACGACATCCAGCACATCTCGTTCACGCTCGTGGGCGTGCTGATCTGGTGGAACGTCATCGACCCGAAGCCGCTGCGGTCGCGGCTGGGCTACGTGGGTCGGATGGGCTTCCTGGTGGTGGCGAGCACGCCGAAGTCGTTCTTCGGCGCGATCATCGTCTTCGCGGAGGAGCCGCTGTACCAGTTCTGGTTCGACGTCGAGCCGCTGCTGGCGCTGACGCCACTGGAGGACCAGGAGCTGGGCGGCCTGCTGATGTGGGTGCCGAGCCAGATGATGTTCCTGCTCGCCATCGGCGTGGTGTTCGGGGTGTGGGCGCAAAAGTCCGAGGAGCGCCAGCGCGCCGAGGACGAGGCCCGACTCGACGCTGCCCAGGCCGCGCAGGGCTCGAGCTAGCTGGACTACCGGCACGCGCCGCGTCCCCCCCCCCGACGAC
>VXMU01000079.1 GCA_009840945.1 Chloroflexota bacterium
CACCCACCCCCGTCGCACCGCCCGTCGAGCCGGTGGACCCGGTCCTCACCGACCCCGATCCGGTGTGCGACACGCGGGCCACCCCGCCGGGGCTGTTCGGCAGCCTGCCCGCCGAGGGCGGCTTCTCGCTCGTGGTGTGGGGCGGCGGGACCACTGCCGGCATCGTGCACCAGGCCGCGCTGCGCGGCGTCACGCTCCGCTCGGTGTGGGTGCTCAACGACGCCGGGCGGTGGACCTCGTACATCCCCAGCGCGCCGCGCTTCGTCAACCAGCGCTGGTACGAACACTTCCCGGGCGGGCGCATTCCCTCGCCGACGGCCCTCTTCGCCATCGTCGAGCCCGCGACGACCACCATCTCCGCGTCCAGTGGCGGCAGCATCCGGCCGCCGCTCACCACCTCGAACGCGCCGACGCACGTCGGTGGCCCGGCGCCGGAGGTCGAGGCCGCCGCCGTGATCGTGATCGACGCGGCCTCAGGCAAGGTGCTGCATGAGCAGAACGCGCGCACCCAGCTGCCGCCGGCGAGCCTGACCAAGATCGCCACCGCCGTCCTCGCCATCGAGGGCAGCGACCTCGATGCGTGGGTCCGGGCGGACGGCGATTACGGCATGCTGGACGCGGACAGCAGCTTGATGGGCCTGGCCGCGGGCGACTGCTTCAGCGTGCGCGACCTGCTGTACGGGCTGATGCTGCGCTCCGGCAACGACGCCGCGCTCGCCATCGCCCGCCACGTCGCGGGCTCCGACGACGCGTTCGTCGAGTCCATGAACGCGCTCGTCGACCGCCTCGGCCTGGCCGACACGCGGTTCGTGAACTCCCACGGCCTCCACGACGACGGCCAGTACAGCACCGCCTACGACCTGGCGATGCTCGCGCGGTACGCGATGACACTGCCGACGTTCGAGGACGTCGCGGGCGCGCACTCGTGGACCACCTCGGGGTCCGAGGTGATCGGCATGCGCACGCTCAACCACTTCCTCTCTAGCTACGACGACGCGGACGGCGTGAAGACGGGCTACACCGAGGAGGCGGGACTGACGCTGGTCGCCTCGGCGACACGCGACGGGAAGCGCGTGATCGCGGTGCTGCTCAACGCCCCGGAGCGCGCCAGCGCGGCGGCCGAGCTGATGGAGTGGGCGTTCACGGACCACACCTGGCCCCGGTAGCGCGGACGCATCGGGCCACCCGGCGCCTGTTCCGCGTTGCGCTGCAACGGATTCGCGGCGCGCCGCAGGCTTGACAAATCCTGCCAGATCGTCAGAATCCCCGCTTTCCCCCGGCGGGTCGGCTCGCACGGAGTCCATGAGCCGCCCGAGGCCGGATCGAAGGGCCCGACACGGCGCCCCGCTCCTGCATGCGCATCCATCGGATCACGCGCGTAGGAAGTTTGACAAATCCTCCCGGATCGCTAAAGTCCCCGTTTTCCCCTCGCGCACGGCTCGAGGGGACGGCGGGGCCAGAGGGTCCCGCCGGGAGCACGGACGCGCCGCCGGAAGGCGCCGGCCGTGGGCGCCGCGCCCGTCGCGCGGGCGTCCGGGATGGGAGCCTCACCATGGGTTCGTACATCATTCGCAGGCTGCTGATCGCGATCCCCTCGCTGGTCATCGTGACCATCCTCATCGCCGGACTCGTACGGTTGCAGCCCGGCGACGTGGTCATGGCCAAGCTGGCCGAGTCGGGCCCGCTCACCGAGGAAGACATCAAGGAGATCCAGAAGGAACTCGGCCTCGACCGGCCCTTCCCGCAGCAGTACGCCACGTGGATGAGCGGCGTGCTGCGCGGCGACCTCGGTGAGTCGCTGTGGAGCGGGCGCGACGTGCTGCAGACGCTGGCGACGCGCTCGCGCGTCTCGGTCCAGCTCGCGCTGATGGCGATGACGGTCGCGATCGCGGCCGCGATCCCCCTCGGGATCCTCTCCGCGGTGCGGCAGAACACCTGGATGGACTACGCGGCCAGGATGTTCTCGATCACGGGGCTGTCCATCCCCGACTTCTTCCTCGCCACCATCCTGCTCTACGTGCTGTCGGTGTGGGTGGGCTGGCTGCCGAACTTCGGGTACACCCCGCCGTGGGTCGACCCGTGGGCCAACCTCCAGTCCTTCATCTTCCCCGCGCTCATCGTCGGCTACCGTTTCAGCGCCATCAGCGCGCGCATGACGCGCTCGGCGATGCTCGAGGTGCTGCGGCAGGACTACGTCCGCACCGCGCGGTCCAAGGGGCTGGTGGAGCGCATCATCATCGTCAGGCACGCGCTGCGGAACGCGCTGATCCCCGTGGTCACGATCATGGGCAGCCAGCTCACGTTCCTGCTCGGCGGGCTCGTGATCGTCGAGGTGGTGTTCTCGCTGCCGGGCGTGGGCACGCTGGGGTTCGAGGCGATCCAGGTGCGCGACTATCCGATGGTGCAGGGCGTGGTGCTGTTCACCGCAGTCCTGTTCGTCACCGCGAACCTGTTGGTCGACCTCTCATACGCGGTGATCGACCCGCGGATCCGCTACTCGTAGGGAGGCGGAGGCGCGCGCCGGCGGGAGGGCCGGCACGCGCCGCCACGACACGTCGAGGATCCCGAGCGCGGTCCGGCGCGTACCTCCTGTAAGGAGCGCCGGACCGAAACGGAGCCGGCCATGGCCCGCTACATCGCCCAAAGGCTGCTCATCGCCCGGCCGACGCCGCAGCACGCTGCCGATCAGGCCGGTGGTTCAGCGCGTGCTCTTCGTGTGCGCCACGACGGTGATCGGGGTGAATCTGGTGGTGGATGTGGCGTGTGCGGCGCTGGATCCCAGGATTCGCTACACATGAGGGAGACGCGGGGCCGCATTACACACTATGATTCAGCCTCGCCTATGATGGTGCTCCGCCGCCGCATGGCGGGCACAGGGGGAAGGGCCTGACCTATGGGTCGATACATCATTCGACGGATCGTGGTCGCGATGCCGTCACTGGCCATCGTGACCGTGCTCATCGCGGGCCTGCTGCGACTGCAGCCCGGCGACGTCGTCATGGCTCGGCTCTCCGAGTCCGGCTACCTCACCCAGGAGGACGTCGACGAGATGCGCCGCGAGCTGGGGCTCGACAAGAGCTTCCCGGAGCAGTACGTCGACTGGGTCACGGGCGTCTTCCAGGGTGACCTCGGCGTCTCGCTGTGGACCGGCCGCGACGTGCTGGAGACGCTCGCGACGCGCTCGCGTGTCTCCATCCAGCTCGCCATCATGTCGATGGTCGTAGCCATCTGTACGGCCATTCCCTTAGGCATCATATCCGCGGTCAAACAGGACAGCTGGATGGATTACATAGCCAGGCTGTTCTCCATCACGGGCCTCTCCGTCCCGGACTTCTTCCTGGCGACGATGCTCCTGTATGTGCTGTCGGTCTGGGTGGGATGGTTACCAGACTTCGGCTACACGCCGCCCTGGGAGGATCCCTGGGCGAACATGCAGGCCTTCGTCTTCCCCGCACTCATCGTGGGCTACCGCCTGAGCGCCATCACCGCGCGCATGACACGCTCGGCGATGCTCGAGGTGCTGCGGCAGGACTACGTGCGCACCGCCCGCGCCAAGGGCCTGGTGGAGCGCATCGTGATCTTCAAGCACGCGCTGCGGAACGCGCTCATCCCGGTGATCACCATCATCGGCAGCCAGCTGACGTTCCTCCTCGGCGGTCTCGTGATCATCGAGGTGGTGTTCTCGCTGCCGGGCGTGGGAACGCTGGGCTTCGAGGCAATCCAGGTGCGGGACTACCCGGTGGTGCAGGGCGTGGTGTTCTTCACCGCCATCCTGTTCATCACCTCGAACCTGCTGGTCGACCTGTCGTACGCGATCATCGACCCGCGGATCCGGTACTCCTAGGCACGGCGCGGAAAAGCGCACAGAGAGCGGAGTGAGAGATGGCTTCAGCCGCACGAGTTGAAGACACTACCTTCTCAGACCTTGCCGCAAGGCAGCGTCATCCGGCGGTAGACGCAACGATCAAGATCGTGAAGAGCCCGGTCGGCGCTGGCTCGGGGGTGGTCATCCTGATCCTGATCGCCGTCGCGCTGTCGGCGCCGTACGTCTCGCCCTTCGACCCGCAGGCGATTTCGCGCGACAAGTTCGTCGCGCCGGGCGTCGAGGGTCACTGGCTCGGGTCGGACGGCATCGGCCGCGACATCCTGACGCGCATCATGTACGGCGCGCGCATCTCCCTGTACGTCGGATTCCTGACGGTCGGGTTCGGGACGCTCGCCGGCGCGGTGATCGGGCTGTTCTCCGGCTTCGCCGGCGGCTGGATCGACCTCGTCATCCAGCGTGTCGTGGACGCCATCCAGTCGTTCCCCGCCATCCTGCTGGCGATGGCCATCGTCAGCGTGATCGGACCGTCGACGACGAACGGAGTGCTCGCCATCGCGCTCATCGTCGCGGTGAACAACTCGCGCGTGATTCGAGGCGCCGTTCTGTCGGTGAAGGAGAACACCTACATCGAGGCGGCGCGGTCGATTGGCGCGAGCCCGCTGCGGGTGATGATGCAGCACATCCTCCCGAACGTGGTGGCGCCGATCCTCATCCTCGTCTCGGCGGGGTTCGGCTCGGCCATCCTGATCGAGGGCGCGCTGAGCTTCCTCGGGCTGGCCACGCAGCCGCCCGACGCCTCGTGGGGCCTGATGCTGAGCCGTGGCCGCGAGTCGATCGAGACCTCGCCGTGGCTGGCGCTGTTCCCCGGCCTGGCCATCGCGGTCACCGTGCTGAGCTTCAACCTGCTCGGCGACGTCGTCCGCGACGTGCTTGACCCGCGCCTGCGAGGCTCGCGCTAGCAGCCGCGCACAGCCGCAGAGACGCAGACGCCCGCCAGATGGCGGGCGTCTTGCTGTGCTCCGCCGCACTGACTTGGCCGGCGCCCGGTCCTCGCCCCGTTGTTAGCGGTATGAGAATAGCCGTGCCTTTCATTTGCGATACGGGGGTAAACGCTAATAACGCTCCGGCGTATCGCCCGTACTGAGCCGCGGCTCCTCCTCGAGCAGGTCGAGGATGGCGCCGGCGCAGTACACACGGTTGCGCTGCGCCTCCCCCACCTGCTCGACGATCCCCGCCTCGGCGAGCCGGTCGACGGCGCGCTGGGCGGTGGTGAACGCCACTCCCAACCGCTGCGCCACGCCGCGGACCGCCCAGAACGGGTTCTCGGCAAAGAGGTCCAGGGCGAGCTCAGGCGTCCGCGACCTGGCCCCGGCGAGCTCGTGCTTCCAGCCCGCGAGAAGGACGTCGAGTCGCTGCAGCCGCCCGACGGCGTCCTCGGAGAGGCGCACGACACCCCGGAGGAAGTAGGTCAGCCACTCCTCCCACTCGCCGCGCTGCGTCACGCCCAGCAGGCGCGCGTAGTACTCGCTGCGCGTGGCCTCGAACCACGCGCTCAGGTACAGCAGCGGCGAGGGCAGGACGCCCCGCGCCACCAGCGAGAGCGTGATGAGCAGCCGGCCGACGCGCCCGTTGCCGTCGAGGAACGGGTGGATCGCCTCGAACTGCGCGTGCGCGATGGCCGCGTGCACCAGCGGGGGCAGCGACTCGTCGTGCATGAACCGCTCCCAGGCGTCCAGGCACGGCATCAGCTCCGGCGGCGAGGGTGGGACGTACGTCGCGTTGCTCAGCGTGGACCCGGGCGGCCCGATCCAGTTCTGGCTGCGCCGGAACTCGCCGGGCGTCGCCACCTCGCCGCGCACCCCGCGCATCAAGCGCGCGTGCAGCTCGCGCACGAGGCGCAGCGAGACGGGCAGCGACTCCAGCCGCATGACCCCGTACTCGAGGGCGACGACGTAGTTCCCCACCTCGCGCAGGTCGTCGCGGCTGCGCTCGACGCGGGCGCCCGCCTCGGCAGCCAGCAACTCGCCGAGCGTGGCCTGTGTGCCCTCGATGCGGCTGGACAGGACGGCCTCCTTGCGGACGAAGGGCCGGATCAGGATGTGCGGGTTCACCAGGCGCCGGCCCTCGCCGGCGAGCCTGCCGACCGCGAGGTCGGCGGCGGAAAGGCTCACCGCGAGGTCGACGTCCCATGTCAGGAGCGGCGGAGCCGGCGCGGGCACGTAGGCGCGATAGCCACCGATGGCGGTGACCACGCGGCCGTGCGGCTCACGGATCCGTTCGGTCGGGGAAGTCACGACAGCGCTCCTCCACCTTTATTATCGTTCTATCCATGTAACACTAACAAGGCGCGACTAGCGCGCTCTTGTTAGCGGTTCCGCGAACGTCCTCTCCCATTATTTTCGTTCTATTGCTCTATCGCAAATAAGAGCCTCGCGGGGTGCCCGTCGTTTGTGCTTGCGCAAACATGTCGGCGCTTCATTTTCGAATGCCGTGCAAACGCAAATAAGCGAGTTCGCGCGCGCCCCTCGTTCCGCGCCCTGCCACAGGCTACCCTCGGCCCGACCCGGCGCGCGCACCGAGGAGGCCACCGATGACCATGGCGTTGGAGGGCATCCGCGTCCTCGACCTCTCCCGCACCCCGCCCGGCGAGTACGCCTCCATGCTCCTCGCCGACTTCGGCGCCGACGTGCTCATGGTCGAGGTGCCGCCCGGCGCCGTCGCCCGCTTCAACGTCCGCGCCGGCGCGCCGCAGACCGCCGCGGGGGCTCGCGCGCTCGCGCACAACGCGCTCCGGCGCAACAAGCGCGGCACGGCCATCAACCTCCGTGATGAGGACGGGCAGCGCATCTTCCGCGCGCTCGTCGAGCGCTCCGACGTGGTCATCGACGGCTTCCGGCCGGGCGTGACAAAGCGGCTCGGCATCGACTACGAGAGCCTCGAGGCGATCAATCCGCGGGTCATCACTTGCTCGGTCTCCGGCTTCGGCCGCACCGGACCGTACGAGCCGCGCGCGGGGCACGACATCAACTACATCTCGATCGGCGGGGCGCTGGGGACGATCGGGAACGCGCAGGGGGAGCCGGTGCTGCCGCTCAACATCATCGCCGACTTCGCCGGCGGCGGCCTGATGGCGGCGTTCGGCATCCTGCTCGCGCTGCAGGCGCGCGAGCGCACGGGCCGCGGCCAGGACGTGGACGCCGCGATGTCCGACGGGGTCGCCTCGCTCATGATCTCGCACGTCGCGGCCATGCTGGCCGGCGCGGGGCCGCCGCGCCGCGGCGACCACGTGCTCTCCGGCGCGCGGTGCTACTACCAGGTCTACGAGTGCGCCGACGGCCGTTGGATCAGCGTCGGCGCCATCGAGCCGTACTTCTTCGAGGAGCTGTGCGGGGCGCTCGGCTTCGAGGAGTTCGTGCCGCACCAGAACGACCCCGCGCGCCAGGCGGAGATGCAGGCCGCGTTCGCGGCGCGCTTCCGCGAGCGCCCGCGCGACGAGTGGTTCGCCGACTTCGGCCACCTCGACGCCTGCCTCACGCCGGTGCTCGACCTCGACGAGATGCTGGACGACCCCCACCAGCAGGAGCGCGCGATGGCGCTCGAGGTGGAGGAGGACGGTGTGGGCGCTGTCCGCCACGTCGGCGTCGCACCCCGGCTGCTCGGCACGCCGGGCAGCGTGCGCAGCACCGCGGCGCACCTCGGCCGGCACACCGACGAGGTCCTCGCCGCGCTCGGCGAGTCGCCCGAGTCGATCGCGGCGCTCAAGGAGCGGGGCGTCGTCGCCTGACGACGCCCCTCACCGAGGTCGTGCTGCGCAGCCGCGGCGGCGGCTACGCGAAGGCGTTGTCGACCACGACGTTCATCGTCTCGCGGGCGGAGCCCCACCGCAGCGAGGCCTCCTTGCCGCGCCGCGTGAAGAAGTGCAGGTCGTACTCCTGCATGTAGCCGATGCCGCCGTGCAGCATGTGGCAGTCCTGCAGCACCTGCGGCGCCATCTTCGAGGTGATCGCCTTGACCATCGCGACGTCGCGGCGCGTCGCCTCGCCCTGGTCGAGCTTCCACAGCAGCTCGTTCGCGAGGAAGCGCGAGCCCTCGACGATCGTCGCCATGTCGGCGCAGCGCATCTGCACCGCCTGGAACGCGCCGAGGGGCTGGCCGAACTGCACGCGCAGCTGCACGTACTCGACCGTGAGGTCGAGCGCCTTCTGCGCGTACGCGTAGGCCTCGAACGCCGTGAGTGCGGTGCCGAGGTCACGCAGGCCGTCGACGGCGTCCGCGCCCTCGATCCAGCCGTCGACGGCGGCGCCGTTGTAGCGGGCGTTGACCTGCGGGATCGCGCCGATGGTCTGGACGGGGCTCAGCTCGACGCCGGCCTGGTCGCGCGAGACCACGGCGATGCCCTGTGAGCCGTTCCGCGTCGCCGTCACGAGGTGCACGTCGCTGGTCGCGCCGAACTCGACGAAGCGCTTCTCACCGCTGACGGTGGAGCCGTCGGAGGTGGTCTGCGGGTCGCCGTAGATCGCGTCGTCGGCCTCGAGCACGGCCGAGGAGATGGCGAGGCCATCGGCGAGGCGAGGCAGCAGCGCGCCCTTGACGTCGTCGGAGCCGTGCGCCTGCACTGCCGTCGCGCCGATCAGCGTGGACGTGAACGGACTGGGCAGCGCGACGCGGCACGCCTCGTTGACGAGGATCGAGGTGTCGAGCAGGGTGCCGCCCTGCCCCCCGTACTCCTCGGCGATGGGGAGCGAGGTCCAGCCGAGCTGGACCATCTGCTCCCAGAGCTGCGTGTCCGGCGCGTCGGACGCCTCGATCTCGCGGATGCGCTCGAAGGTGACTTCGCGCTCGAAGAACTCCTGCGCGTTGGCGCGGAGCAGCTCCTGGAGTTCGCTGAGTCGGAGATCCATGTCGCCCTCCTAGCGAGGCAGCCCGAGGCCGCGGTTGGCGATGATGCGGCGCTGGATGTCGTTGGTGCCGCCGCCGAAGCGCCCCACCGGGGCGCCGCGCCACGCGGCGTCCAACGCGCCGTCGAGCGGGGCGTCGCCGTTCTCGGCCTGCATGCCGCCGCTGCGGCCGAGCAGGTCCATGAAGGCGTCGTTGACGCGCTCGCGGGAGTCCGTCGTCCAGATCTTGCCCATCGAGGCTTCCATGGTCGGGATCAGGCCGCTGTGCACCATCGCCGCGTTGTTCGTGGCGAGCGCGCGGGCGACCTCGACGCGCATCAGCGCGTCGGCCACGGCGTTGCGGGCGAAGGCGTCGCCCTCCAGCTCGGGCCGCTCGGCCTTGA
>VXMU01000052.1 GCA_009840945.1 Chloroflexota bacterium
GTCGCGGACGCAGGACCCGAGGAAGCCGCGGAACCTGTCGCCGCGATGGAGGACGCCGAGCCCGCCGAAGTCATCGAGCCAGTCGAGCCTCACGCCGCCGCCGAAGTCGAGGAGCCGGCGGACGACGTCGAACCGCCCGAGGAGCCGGAGCCGGCCGTCGAGACGCCCGAGCCCGTCGCCGCCACGAACGACGTCGAGCCCGCGGCGCCCGTCGACGCAACGGAGCCCGTCGAGGCGACCGAGGAGGCCGAGCCCGCCGCCCCGGTCGAGTCGCCTGAGCCGGTCACGGCCACGAACGACGCCGAGCCCGCGGCCGCCATCGAGGTCCCCGAGCCCGTCGCCGACATCGAGGCGCCCGGCGCGGAGCGCGACGGGGACGAGCCGACGCCGGAGCTTCCGGAGCCGGTCACGGCCGACGGGGCGATGGAGCCGGACGACGCCGTCGAGGCCGCCGAGCCGGAGGAGGCCGTCGAGGCCCCGGAACCGGTCGCCGCGATCGAGATGCCGGAGCCGGGCGAGTCGCTGGTCGCGGCCGAGCCGGTCAACGGCGACGGGACGGCCGAGGCGGGCGCGCCTCGCCGCCGCCCCATCGCAACGCTGTCACACGGAGGTCTGGCCTGAGCCGATCAGGCCGCGCACGGGACCGGCGTGTAGCGCGCTAGCCGCGCCCCATCATCCGCGTCACTGACACCTCGAGGGCCACGCGGTTGGCGTTCTCGCCGGGCTGGCCGTACCGCGCCGCGTACGCCTCGACGGCGCGCGCGACGCCCTCGGCGTCCCGGACTACGCGTGCCTGGCCCTCCAGTGAGAGCCACCGCCCGCCGTCAACCTGTGCGAGGACGGCCGGGCCGCCGTCGCCGACGTTGCGGACCTTCTGCGAGCTGTTGAACGTGATCACGCGCGCCACGCGCTCCTCGGGGTCGTAGCCGAAGCCGACCGGCACCACGTGCGGGCTGCCGTCGGCGCGGAGCGTCGTGAGCGTCGCGAGGTGGTACTCGGAGAGGAACGTCATCACGTCTTCGTCGAGGTTGGAGAGGTCGAGCGCCACGGTGCGCCTCCGTCCCTAGCTGCCGATCAGGCCGTTGTCGGTGAGAAACTCCAGCAGCAGCGGCCGGAACACCTCGCGCTTGTCGCGGTACACGCCGTGGCCCGCGTCCTGGACGATCTCCGTGCGTGCGCCCGGGATGTTGCGACCGAGCACCACGGAGCCGCCCGCGCCGGCCACCACGTCCGCCCCGCCACCCACGACGAGCGTCGGGCACGAGATGCGGTGCAGCTCGCCGGTCAGCGGGTGCTCCCGCGTGCCGGCGATGGCGCGCGCCTGCGCCACGAAGGAGTCGACGTGCTCCGGGAGCACCTCCGGCGCGTTCGAGGCGTCGAGCGCGCGGTGGCCTTCGAAGGCCGCCTCGGACTGCAGCCCCTCGAGCGCCTGCGGGCCGAGCCGCGCGAACTCGCCGCGCTGGTACCAGTCCTGCGAGCTCGTCGCGTTGACCTCGCTCGACGAGGAGTCGATGACCAGCGCGGCGCAGCGCTCGGGGTAGTCGAGCGCGAAGCGCTGGACGAGGTAGCCGCCCCACGACACTCCGTAGATCACGGCCAGCTCGATCTCGAGGTGGTCGAGGAGCTTCGCGAGGTCGGCGGCGTAGAGCGGCAGCGAGTACCTCGCCGCCTGGCCGGACTGCCCGAGGCCGCGCTGGTCCCAGGCGATGGTGCGGAAGTGCTCCCCGTACCACTCGAGGTCCTCCTCGACGAACATCGCGCCGTTCGAGCCGAGGCCGTGGCAGTAGACGTAGGCGAGCGGGCCGTCTCCGGCCTCCTCGTAGTGAATCGTGACGCCGTCGAGGTCGACATCGGGCATGTGAGCCTCCTTCGAGCGGCCACACAGTAGCCAGACGAGCCGTGCTGCGTCGAGGGCTCCCCGCTACTCGACGACGACACCCGAGAACACGATCCACCACTCGCCGTCGATGCGGCGGAACCCCATGCAGAGCCGGAGCGTGTCGATGGGCGTCACCATCGCGACGTACGTCTCGTAGTCGCCGTCGTCGTTGAGCGTTGGCGGCGTCTCCTCGGACACATCGAGCTTCACGCCGAACTGCTCGAGGCGTCCGATGTCGTGGCGGATCAGCTCCTCCTCGCTCGCCCGGTACGCGGGCTCCAGCATGAGCAGGGCGCGGTCCGCGTCCCAGTCGTTGAACGCCGCCCAGTACGTGGCGACAAGCGCGCGGATGGTGGCGATGTCGTCCGCCGAAGGGGTGGGCGTGGATTCAGCGGTCGCCGTGGCGGCCGCAGTCGCGCTGACGGTGGGGCTGGCCGCGGGCGTCGCGGTCGCGGCGGGTGTGGTGGGCGTCGGGGTCGGCGTCGCGTCGGGCGGGGGCTCGGCGTCCCCACGGCACGAGGCGAGGGAGGCCACCATGGCCCCCACTGTGAGTACAGCGAAGCCACGCCTCACCACATGCATTGTGAAGATGGTACCCGGAGCGACCCCGGCGATGGCTCCGAGGGCGCCGGGGCGTCCTCGCCATGGAGCCGCAGTGCGGGGTGTTACTCCTCGAGGATCTCGATCACCGCCGTATAGCCGACCTCGACGATCCAGCGGTAGCCGTCGTCGCTGAGGGCGAAGAAGATGTCGCGGTGGTGGCCGTGGACGGCGCTGCCCGTGTCTTTGCACTCGTAGGTGAGTTCGAGCGGGTCGCCGATGATCCGGAACCGCTCGCCGAGGCGGCTGCGGTCGCACGCGGCGGCTCCCTGGTGGACCACCTCGCCATTCGCCATGGCGCCGCACCAGCCGCCGCCGTCGCCGATCGACGCGGCGATGGTCCCCTGGGTGCAGTAGTAGTAGCTGAGCGTCGCCTCGACCGTCTCGACCACGGACGACACGGCCCCCGCGCGGATCCACACGACGGAGTCCGGTTGTAGCTGCCCGCGACCCAGCGTCTGGACGATGCCCGGCGCACCCGGCACGTACGTGAGCCACTGCTGCGAGGGCACGTCGAGCATGATGATCTGGCGGACCTCGAACGGCTGCGCCTCGGCGAGCGTGACCGGGTCGTTTGTCCCGGAGACGCCGATCGTGAGCCCTTCTCGCGGGGGCACGGGCAGCACGTTCGCCTCGCCAGTCACCGGGTCGCCCGTCGCGGGCGGCGGGCCGACCGGCTCGCCCTGTTCGCCAGCCCGCCGCGAGACGAGGACGACGCTGCCGGGCCGAAGCGTCGAGCCGTCGAGGGTGTTCACGATCGCCGGCGCGCCGGGGAGATAGCTCGAGTAGTCCTGCGTCGCCGGGTTGAAGTACCAGACGCCGGCGACCTCGAACGACTGCGCCTCCACGAACGCGGCGAGGTCCGTGGTGCCGACCGGCCCGGCCGTGAAGCCGCCCGGTGGCGGCACGGCCAGCACGGTGGGCTCCTCCGGGGCAGGTGGCGTCGCGTCCTCGGCGTCGTCGCCGCCGTCGTCGAGCGCGACGAGGTATGCGCGGGCCATCCAGCCGGGGCGGCCGAGGTAGCGGACACGCTCCCAGACGTAGCCGTCGGCCTCTCGCTGCTCGCCCAGCGCGGTCACCACCGTGCCGTCCGCGAGCGTGGTGATGATCGGTGCGCCGAGGGTCGCGCCCGCACGCAGGTGCAGGCCGTCACCGTCCGCGCTGACGACCACCTGTTGGCCGTTCGCGAACGGCTGCTGCGCTCCCGCCGGCGCAGGGGAGCCGAGGACCGCGAGCACCGCGGCCGCAAGCAGGACCGCGGCGAGCACGGGGACGCGCGAGCGTTGGTGGCGCCGTCCGACGGCCGCTATCGAACCTCGCGGCCCGTGAGGGGTGATCCGGCCTCGAAGAGTCGGCATCGCGATATGTTATAGCGCGTATGCGTTATCGGCGAGCCGGGGACGCGCATTGACCGCGCGGGGCGGCGTCGCTTGAATGGATACCCCGGGCGGGAGTAGCTCAGGGGTAGAGCATCTGCCTTCCAAGCAGAGGGTCGTGGGTTCGAATCCCATCTCCCGCTCCACGCACACCCATCCCCGACGCGGCGGCCCCTCGTCACCCCTCGTCGTGGCGGGCCGTGCGATCGGGTCGCCCACGGTCATGCGCCGAAGAGCCGGCCGATGAGCTCGGAGCGGTCGACGTTCGCGACGTGCGTGATGAACTCGTCCTGCAGCTTGTAGGCGACGACGAACACCCAGATCACGATGGCGTGGCGCGCGAAGAATGCCGGCGCGTCCGCCCGCTTGAACAGCAGGATCGTCGCGTAGACCAGGAAGAGCGGCTCGAGGAAGTTCGGGAACAGGAAGAAGACGATCTCGTCGCCCGTGATGAAGAACAGCGCCTGCCCCACCGTGCGTAGCCCGAACAGCGCGATCACGATGCGTCGCAGCGGCCAGCGCCACGCGGCGACCACCATGAAGACGTACGTGACGTAGTCCGCCGACTTGTCGATCTGCTGGTACACGGGGTCCGAGAGGCCCAGCGGGATCAGCAGCTCGCCGTCCGCGCTGTCGAGGATGAAGTTCGCCCATCCCGCGATGGCCGGGAACGGGACCAGCAGCAGCGGCAGCAGGTACTTGAGCGCGACCACGACGGCGATCAGGGCTGCGTCGATGGTGGCCTCCTCGCATGCGCGGAGCCGTCAGGATAGTCGTTCGAGGGTGCTACGGCCCCGGCGGTTGCGCTATGATGCTGCTGCGAAGATTCGCAGCAGCGAATCCGCGCAGTGCGGGGGACGACCATGAGTTGCGAGCCCGAGATCGCGCAGGCCGTCCGCGACCGCGGACGCCGGCTCACCATCCAGCGCGCGAAGATCCTCAGCGCCCTCCGCCATGCCGACGAGCACCAGAGCGCCGAGCAGGTCCTCGACCGCGTGCGCGGCGACGACCCGCACGCCGACATCTCGCTCTCGACCGTCTACCGCACCCTCGAGACCGCGACGAACCTCCAGCTCACCTCGGAGCTGCGAGGGGCGTCCGGCACCACCGTGTACGAGTGGAACGAACCCGGCACCACCCATCACCACATCGAGTGCAGCTCGTGCGGCCGCACCGAGGTCGTCGAGCTCACCTCGCTGCAGCTGGCCGAGGCGGAGATCCGCGAGCGCGCGGGCTTCGAGGCCGACATCCGCCACCTCGCGATCCCCGGGCTCTGCCCGCAATGCCGGACGGACGACGATGGCCAGGACGGGGGCGCCTGATGGCCGCCGTTGACCCCGTCGCCGCGATCACGGCCGCCGAGGCGCCCGCGCTGCACATCCCGGACGGCTTCGTCAGCGCGCCCGTCGCCGCGGTGGGCTGGGTGCTCGCCGCAGCGGCGATCGCGCTGGCCGCGCGACGCGCGGACCGCAACCTCGATGAGCGCGCCGCGCCCTTGATGGGCGTGATGGCCGCGTTCATCTTCGCCGGGCAGATGGTCAACTTCCCCGTCGCCGGCGGCACCTCGGGCCACCTGGTGGGCGGCGCGCTGGCCGCGATCCTGCTGGGGCCGTGGGCGGCGATCATCGTGATGACCGCCGTGGTCGCGCTCCAGGCGCTGCTCTTCCAGGACGGCGGCCTGGCCGCGCTCGGCGTGAACACGCTGAACATGGCCGTCATCAGCGCCCTCGTCGGCTGGGGCGTGTACCGGGGGCTGCAACTGCTGCGCGGGGTCCACTCCGTCGTGCCGGCCGTCGCGGCGTTCGCCGCCGCCTGGCTCTCCGTGGAGGCGGCCGCGGTCGCGACGACGCTCCAACTCGCCGCCTCCGCCACCTCGCCGCTGGCGGTCGCGCTGCCCGCGATGGTCGGCGTGCACGCGCTGATCGGCGTCGGTGAGGGCCTGATCACGCTCGGCGCGCTCGGCCTCGTGCGGGCCGCCCGCCCGGACCTCCTCGCGCGCCACGCGCAGGCCGAGGTGTAGCCATGCGCCGCGGGAACCTCGCGCTCCTCGCCGGCGGGCTCGCCGTCGCACTGCTCGTCGTGCTCGTCCTCGCGCCCAACGCATCGAGCAGTCCCGACGGCCTCGAGCGCGTCGCCGAGGACCAGGGCTTCATCGAGAGCGCGGAGGACGCACCCTTCGACCTGCTGCCCGACTACACGATCCCCGGGGTGGACAACGAGGCCGCCTCGACGGTGCTTGCCGGCGCGGTCGGCGTGCTCGTCGTCGCCGCGATCGCCCTGCTGGCCGGGCGCATCCTGCGATCGCGCGCGGCCCGGCCGCGGTAGCGCGGGCGTCGAGGCGGCGACGTGGCGGTCTCCGGGCTCCTCGAGCGGTACCACGCACGCCACAGCGCCATCCACCGTGCGGCCCCGCGCGCGAAGCTGATCGCCGCGCTCGCCTACATCTTCGCGATCACATTCACGCGCGAGGGCGACTGGACGGCGCTCGCGCTGCTCGCCCTGCCCGTCGTCGCGGTCGTGGTCGCGTCGAGGCTGCCGCTGCTGCTCGTGCTCCGGCGCGCGCTGCTCACGCTGCCGTTCCTGCTCGTCGCCCTGCCGCTGCTCTTCACGCGCCCCGGCGAGACGATCGCCGAGCTTCCCGTGCTCGGCTGGACCGTCAGCGACGAGGGCGCGGTGGCGGTCGTCACCATCCTCGCGAAGTCGTGGCTCTCCGTGATCGTCGCGGTCGTGCTGATGGCGACCACCGAGGCGCCCGCCCTGCTGCGGTCGCTGCGCGCCCTGCGCCTGCCCCGGCTGCTGGTCGCGTCGATCGAGTTCGCGTACCGCTACCTCTTCGTCGTCACCGACGAGGCGACGCGCATGCTGCAAGCGCGATCCAGCCGCAGCGCGGCGATCGACGGGCGCCGGTCCGGCGGCAGCGTGCGCTGGCGCGCCCGCGTGGCCGGCAACCTCGTCGGGACGCTCTTCGTGCGCTCGATCGAGCGCAGCGAGCGGGTGCACGCAGCGATGCTCGCGCGCGGCTACGACGGCGAGCCGCGCCAGCTCGCTGCGCCCGCGCTCGACCGCGCGGCACTCGTCGTCGCGGTGCTGATGGTGCTCTACGGCTGCGCGGTCCAGGTGGGGGTGCGGCTGTGAGCGACAACGGCGCGCGGCCGACCGGAGACGCCGCGCCCGCGCTGCGGCTGCGCGGCCTCCACTACGACTACCCCGACGGCAGCACCGGCCTGCGCGGCGTGGACCTCGACATCGAGCGTGGCGAGTTGGTCGCCGTCCTCGGGCCGAACGGGGCCGGCAAGTCGACGCTGATGCGGCTGCTCAACGGGCTCATCCGCGGCGACGGGGCCATTGACGTGTTCGGCGAGCGGCTGACCGACGAGACGGTGCGCTCGATCCGGTCGCGCGTCGGCCTGCTGTTCTCGAACCCCGACGACCAGCTCTTCTCGCCGACGGTCATCGATGACGTCGCGTACGGGCCGCTCCACCAGGGCCTCGACGCCGACGAGGTGCTGGCGCGCTCGCGCGCCGCGCTGGCGGAGGTGGGGATGGCGGCCTACGAGGACCGCACACCGCACCGGCTGAGCCTCGGCGAGAAGAAGCGCGTCGCCATCGCCACCGTGCTCTCGATGCGCCCCGACATCCTCGTGCTCGACGAGCCGACGTCCGCGCTCGCCCCCGCTGCTCGCCACGAGCTGATCGAGCTGCTGCGGGCGCTGCCGCAGACGCAGATCATCGCCACGCACGACATGGCGATGGCGCGCGACCTCGCCTCCCGCGTGGTGGTGCTGTCCGACGGCCGGGTCGTGGGTGACGGGCCCACCGAGGTCGTCCTCGGCGACCGCGAGCTGCTGCGCGAGCACGACCTCGAGCCCGCGCTGCACGGCCAGGCCGGCGCGCAGCGCGACTCCGCCTAGTCCCCGACTCCCACTACGAGGCTGCCGTGGAGGCCCTCGTGGCCCGGGACGGCGCAGAAGAAGCTGAGCGCGCCGCTCGGCGGGGCCTGCACGCGCACGATCACGTCGCCGTTGGGGGCGGTGCGCTGGTCGATCGCCGCGCCGGTGAGGCCGTCGAGCACGAACAGGTGCCCGGAGCCGCCGCTCCCGTCCAGCACGAACTCCACCACCTCGCCGGGGACGACCGAGACATCCTGGAGGTCCAGCTGCCCCGTGGACGCGTCGACGTGGATGACGCGGGACACCTCGGCGGTCGAGAGGTCGGCGGCGACCGGCCGGAGGCCGTCGTGCGAGTGGGCGCCCTGCACGATCGCCCACACGAGCGTCGCGCCGATCACGAAGTAGGCGATCAGGCGCGTGGGGACAGCCGGAGGCCGCCTGCGCTGGACGGGCGGCGCCGCGACGTTGCTCATGTACCGATCATACGTCGGCGTCGCAGGTGGCGCGGGCGACGTGAGGCGGTCAGACTGCCGACCGTGACGCCACGCGCCCTGCTCGGCCACTCCCACGCGCTCACCTACAGCGCCGTCGCGATCGTGCTCGTGCTCACGGTCTTCGTCGCGCCCGTGGTCGCCGGCTTCGAGGTCCCGCCCCTCAACCCCTTCGGCGCCGAGTCCAGCGAGGCCGAGGTCGTCGCGGTGGAGGTGACCGCCCGCGACCGGACCGAGGCCGGGACGATCGTGAGCCAGCACGTGCGCGTGCGGCTCAGCGGCGGCGAAGAAGTCGCCATCGAGCGGCAGTTCTTCGAGGACGACCCGATCGGCATCCACGTCGAGCCCGGAGACGGCGTCCTCGTGACGGCCAACGAGACGCCCGAGGGCACCACGTACTTCATCGCGGACCGCTCGCGGAGCCTCGCGCTCTGGGTGCTCGTGATCGCGTTCGCCGCCCTCGTCACCCTCGTGGGGCGGTGGCGCGGCCTGTGGTCTATGGTCGGGCTGGCGGCGAGCTTCCTCGTGATCGTGCAGTTCATCATCCCGGCCATCCTGAGCGGCTGGAACCCGGTTGGCGTCACGGTGATCGGGTCGATCGTGATCGCGTTCACCACGCTGGTGCTGGCGCACGGGGCGAACTGGAAGACGGTGGCGGCCATCTCGGGCACGGGGGTGAGCCTCGCGCTTGTGATCGTCTTCGCCGGCTTCGGCGTCGCGTTCACGGAACTGACCGGCCTCGCCGACGAGCACGCGATCGCGCTCAACATCCTCGCCGACAACACCATCGACGCGCGCGGGCTGCTCCTCGCCAGCATCATCATCGGCGCGCTCGGCGTGCTTGACGACGTCACGGCGACGCAGGCCTCGACGGTCTTCGAGCTGCACCGCGCCAACGACCACCTCAGCGCGACCGAGCTGTTCGGCCGCGCGCTCAACGTGGGCCGCGACCACATCGCCTCGACGGTGAACACGCTCGTCCTCGCCTACGTGAGCGCGTCGCTGCCGCTCGTCGTGCTGCTGGCCTCGCAGCCGGAGCCGCTGGCGCTGCTGATCAGCCGCGACCAGTTCGCGACGGAGATCGTGCGCACGCTGATGGGCAGCATGGGCATCGTCGCCGCCGTGCCGATCACCACCGGCATCGCCGCGCTCATCGCCGCGCGCGTCCGCCTCGACGACGGCGCGTGACCACCCCGGACGAGGGTCGGCGTCCACGCTGCGTGTTCTGCGCCATCGTGGCCGGTAAGGCGGAGGCGCACGTGGTGTACGAGGACGAGCGGACGCTCGCGTTCCTCGACCACCGTCCGCTCTTCCCGGGCCACACGTTGGTCGTCCCGCGCGAGCACATCGAGACACTGCCCGACCTGCCTGTAGCCGACCTCGGCGCGTTCTTTGCGGTGGTGCAGCACATCGCGCGGGTCATGCCGGCGGCGCTCGACGCCGAGGGGACGTTCGTGGCGAACAACAACCGGGTCAGCCAGAGCGTCGCGCACCTGCACCTGCACGTCGTGCCGCGCACCCGCGGCGACGGGCTGCGGGGCTTCTTCTGGCCCCGCCACCCCTACGAGAGCCCGGAGCAGATGCGCGACGTGCAGTCGCGGCTCCGCGCGGCGATCGAGCGCGACGAGCCCGCGCGCTAACCCCGGCGGCGAAGCCTGCTTCACTCCCCGCGAGCCCGTTGCTAGACTCGATGGGGCGCAGGAGTGTAGCTCAGCTGGAAGAGCAGCGGTCTCCAAAACCGCAGGTCGGGGGTTCGAGTCCCTCCACTCCTGCCAGCAACCACTCGCCGAGGTGGTGGAATTGGCAGACACGCCGTCTTGAGGGGGCGGTGCCCGTAAGGGCGTATGAGTTCGAGTCTCATCCTCGGCACCAGCAATCACACCGATCGCGCCCCGCACATGCGGGGCGCACGGCCATCCGGGGCGTCGAGGCCCGCCGCCGCGCTGGAATCCGCAGCGCGCAACCGCGACAATCGATGTCCGGGGCCACGTAGCCAAGTGGTAAGGCAGGGGTCTGCAAAACCCTTATCGTCGGTTCGATTCCGACCGTGGCCTCCAACCTCACCCACCCCGCATCCCCGCGGCGGCGCAGCCGGACCCCGAGCCATGACCACCACCGACCTCACCGCCACCGCCGCGCTGCTCGACTGGGCCGCCTCGTACCGCCTCGACGACGCCAACGCGGCGCAGGTCCGCTACCTGCTGCTCGACCACGCCGCGAACAGCCTCGGCGGCCTCGACGCCGAGTCGACGCGCACCGTGCGGCGCTTCGTCGCCGTCCGGCCGGGCGCGAGCCCGGCGCCCGGCGGCCTGCAGGCGTCCGAGGAGTACGCCGCGCTGGTCGCCGGGGTGAGCGCGCACGCGCTTGAATCCGACGACACGCACCAGCCCTCGTCGTCCCACCCCGGCTCGGCCGTGTTCCCGGCCGCGCTCGCGCTCGCCGAGTCCACCGACGCCGGCTTCGACGCCTTCGCCGAAGCCGTGGTCGCGGGGTACGAGGTGGTCGCGCGCATCGGCGAGGCGGCCACGGCGGCGGGCCAGTACGAGCGGGGCTTCCACCCGACCGGCACCGTCGGCGTCTTCGGCGCGGCGGTCGCCGCCGGGCGGCTGCTCGGCCTCGACGCCGCGCAGCTACGCTCCGCGCTGGGGATCGCGCTGAGCCAGTCGGCCGGCTCGATGGCGTTCCTCGACGGCGGCGCGTGGACGAAGCGGCTGCACCCCGGCTGGGCGGCGCACGCGGGCATCATCGCCGCGCGGCTCGCCGCGCTCGGCTACATCGGCCCGCTCGACCCCATCGCGGGGCGCTCCGGCTTCCTGCAGGCCTACACCGACACACCTGAGGCGGGCGCGCTGACGGCGGGCCTCGGCTCGTCGCCCCTCGCGGTCCACACGACGAGCCTCAAGGCGTACGCGTGCTGCCGCTACAACCAGGCGCCCATCGACGCGATCCTCGCGCTCGTCCGCACGCACGACCTCGCACCGGACGCCGTCGCGCGCGTGCGCGTCGGCGTGCTGGAGGCGGGGTGGAGCATCGTCGCGGAGCCCGAGGCGGAGAAGCGCCGGCCCACATCGGTCGTCGACGCGCAGTTCAGCATGCCGTACGCGGCGGCCATCGCGGTGCTCCACCGCGCGGCAGGGACACGCCAGTTCCGCCCGGACGCCATCGCCTCCACCGAGGCGGCCGCGCTCATGGACCGCGTTGAGTGCTACCGCTCGGAGCGCCTCGAGGCGATCTTCCCGCAACACTGGCCCGCCGAGGTCGAGCTCGAGCTCACCGACGGGCGCGTGCTGCGCGAGTACGTCGAGGGCGCGAAGGGCGACCCCGAGCGCCCGCTCTCGCCCCTCGAGCTTGAGGCCAAGTTCGCCGACCTCACGGACCGCACACTCACCTCCGAGGGCCGCGCATGTGTCCTCGAAGCCGTCCGCGGGCTCGGCAGTGACACCTCGCCGCGGGACCTCGCGCGCCTGCTCGGCAGCGCGGACATCCTCGCGCCGGGCGTCGCCGGGCTCGGCTAGCGATGGTGATCACGCTCACCGACCTCATCGCGAACCGGACACTCGCTCCCGGCATGGCTGCGCTCCTCGCGGCCGCGGTCGAGGAGCGCCGGTCTCTCCTCGTGGTCGCTATCCCGCGGAACGCGGGGAAGACCACGCTGATGACGGCGGCGTTCGAGGAGCGCCCGGACGCGGTGCCGCTCCACATGCTCGGGCGGCGTCATGGGGAGTCGCTCGGCATACCGGAGGAGGGCGCACCACCGGGCTATCTCTCCATGTCCGAGATCGCGCCCCACCCGGTCACCGACAGCTACCTCTGGGGCGCCGACGTGCGTCGAATCTTCGAGGCCGCGCACGAGCGCGGGCACGCGATCGCGACGGCGCTGCACGCGGACGGCATCGACTCGGCGTTCGAGGTGATCGCGGAGAACGGCGTCCCCGACGAGCACGCCTCTCTGATCGACGTGGTGGTCTACATCCGGCTCTTCGGCAGGTGGCAGGCTCCCGAGCGGCGCGCCGTCGAGACCATCCACGAGGTCGAGCGCGTCCGCGACGGCGAGGTGGTCGCGCGCCTCACCCACCGCTGGGATGAAGCGACCGACCGGTTCGAGACGGCAGACGCCCCGACGTCCGTCTCGCCCGAGGCCTATGCCCGCCACCTCGCGCGATTCACCGAGGCAGCCGGCCGCGACGCCTGACGGAGACAGCGCCTCCGGGCGCCGAGGCCCACACGCGGCCTCGGATGTAGCATCAAACCAGCAAGCGATCGTGAAAGGACGCACACACCCATGGCTCGACCGGCACGCACCCTCGACCAGAGCAACTACGAGGTGATCCTTATCGACAAGCGCGACGACGGTGTCGCCGTGGTCACGCTCAACCGCCCCGAGCGCCACAACGCCGTCGGCGGCCCGATGCACACCGAGCTCGCGCAGCTCCCCGGCGACATCCAGGACGACCCGGACGTGCGCGTCGCCGTCCTCACCGGCGCGGGGCGCTCGTTCTGCTCCGGCGCGGACGTCGAGGCGAGCTTCGGCGACGCCTCGCTCGACCCGGCGCTGCCGCTCGGCCTTGAGGGCGAGGCGCGCAACATCGTCGACGGGTTCCTGCGGCTCGACAAGCCGGTGATCACGGCCGTGAAGGGCTACGCGCTGGGCCTCGGCGCGACGGTGGCGCTGCTCGGCGACATCGTACTGGCGGGGCGCAGCATCCGCATCGGCGACACGCACGTGGTGGTCGGCATCACGGCCGGCGACGGCGGCGCGGTGCTGTGGCCGCAGCTGATCGGCCCGCAGGCCGCGAAGTACTACCTCTTCACCGGCGAGCACGTCGACGCCGAGACCGCCGAGCGCCTCGGCCTCGTCTTCCGCGTCCATGACGACGAGGACCTGCTGGACGAGGCGATCGCGATGGCGTCGCGCATCGCGGCGGGCGCGCCCTACGCGATCCGCACGACGAAGCGCGCGATCAACCGCTCGCTGGAGCGCATCTCGCAGGACGTGATGCCGTTCTCCCTCGCCGCCGAGGGGCTGGCGATGAAGACCGACGACATGGGCGAGGCGGTGGCCGCGTTCTCCGAGCGCCGCGCGCCGCAGTTCAAGGGGCGGTAGCCCTCGCGGGGGCCTCGCCCGGCCGCGGTCGGGCTCGCGAACACGGGCGTGCTGTTGACGGCCTCGCCGCCCGCGGTGCACGTTCGTCGTGAGCCGCGATTGCGCCGCGGCGGGAAGCGAGGCCCGTGATGGTGGAGATCCGCAGAGCGAACAGCAGCGATCACGACGGCCTCGTCGACCTCTGGGTCGATACCGGCCTCGGGCGCCTCGAGGAGTCCGAGTGGGATGTGCTGATCGCGCATCCCGCGGCCGCCGTGCTGATCGCCGAGGACGACGGCGCCGTGGTCGGCGCGGCCGTGGCCTCATTCGACGGGTGGCGGGCGTACATCTACCACGTCGCGGTGACCGAGGCGGCGCGCCACAAGGGCGTGGCGCGCGCGCTCATGGACGAGGCGGCCGGGCACCTCTTCGGCGAGGGCGCGAGCGCGATCTACGTGATGGTGCACGGAGAGAACACGGGGGGCCTCGCCCTCGCGGCGGCGGCAGGCTACATGCCCGAGGGCGAGATCGTCCTCGTCCGCCAGAGCGGCGAGGACTAAGTCCTCAACGGAGGGGCGCACCGCACAGACACCCCCTCACCCCGCTCTATCCGGCTCCCTCTCCTGCACTGCGGGAGAGGGTTGGGGTGAGGGTCCGGCGGGCGTGCAGGTGCAGGTCAGGCGAGGGCAGACCAGACCCCCTCACCCTCGCCCTCTCCCCCGCAGACGGGGGCGAGGGGATCGGAGTCAGAGCATCGAGTCCTCGTCCACCACGGAGCGGGCGCGGTCCAGGTCGTCGGCGCTGAGGGCGATCGTCGCGTGGCCGCCGTGGCGGTTGAGGATGTGCATGCTCTGGATGTTCACCCCGGCGTCGCGGAACTTCGCCGAGAGCTGCGCGAGCGCCCCCGGCTCGTCGACGAGGCGCACGATGAGCGCGTCGTCCGCCACGGCGCGGTAGCCCGCCGCCGAGAGCGCGAGGAGTGCCCGGTCGTCGTCGTCGGTCGTGATGACGACCATGCCGTGGTCGCCCACGCCCTCGGTGTCGAGCGACTGGATGTTGATGCCGCGCTCGGCGAGGGCGGCCGTGATGCCGGCGATCACGCCGACCTCGTTCTTGGTGCTCACGATGATGCGCTGCATGGCGCCCCTCTCCGCCGCCGGCGGCGTGCTCAGGCGGGCTGCGCCACGGGGCCCGCGGCGACGAGTTCCTCGGCGAGCTGATCGATCTGGTCGCGCGTCACGTGCCCCATCGTGATGAGGTGCGCGATGCCCTCGTAGGGCGCGAGCTGCCACTTCTCGATGATGTCCGCGGGCGGCCGCGGGAAGACGACGGTGGCCGAGTTCTTGTTGCGCCACGCCGGGATGCCCGCGCTGTTGAAGTGCTCGACGGCGTACGCCGCCACGTCGAGCATGCCGGCTACGAGCTGCGTGAAGCCCTCGATGCCGTACTGCTCCCAGGCCAGCCACAGCATGAGCGGCGTGATCCCGTTCCGGGAGCCCGTCAGCGTCGTGTCCATCACGCCCACGTACTCGACCGAGCGCGCGATGCGGGCGACGTACTCGTTGCGCGTGAGCGCGACGCCGCAGGGGATGGGCGCGCCGATGAGCTTGTGGCCGCTGATGGAGATGCTGTCGAAGCCGTCCTCGAACGTGTGCGGCTGCGGGTCGTCGACGAACGGCAGGATCATGCCGCTCAACGCCGCGTCGCCGTGGATGTAGTGCCTCGTGACCGCGAGGTCGTCGAAGATCTCGCGCACGCGGCTCACGTCGTCGACGGCGCCCTTCATGGTGGTGCCGATGTTGGCCATGAAGATCGCGGGCACGTCGCGGTTGATGCGGATCGACTCGCGGAGGTCGTCGTAGTCGACCTCGCCGTTCTCCTGGCTCTTGATCATGATGTTGCGGGTCCTGAGGACGCGCGTGATCTTGAGGATGCTGTAGTGGGTGTCCTCGGAGAAGTAGACGATGCCGTCCGGGAAGAGCTCGCGGGCGAGGAACATGCCGTACATGTTCCCCTCGGTCCCCCCGTTGGTGACGTAGCCCCACAGGTCCTCGCGGGGGAGCCGCATGAGGTCGCCGAAGCGACGGATCACCTCGCGTTCGATCTCGTGGGTGTTGGTGGCGAAGTTGCTGTCGTGGAACGGGTCGCCAACGTTGTTGACGTTGAAGCTCAGGAACGGCAGCAGCGCGGAGTAGTCGAAGTCCTGGTTCGTGGGGTAGCCGAGGAAGTGTCCCGCGAGGTCCTCGAACCTCGACTCCAACTCGTCCAGTCGCTGCCGGGTCGTGGCCTGCAACTCGGTCATGGTGAGGCCTCCCATGTGCGGAAGGGCGGCTGCTCGATTGCGCCGTCTTCACCTATCAGGCTATCGCCGGGAAGGGCCGGTTGCCTAGACTGGATGCCTAGCGGTGCCGGGTGGTGTAACGGTAGCACAGGGGACTTTGGATCCCTTGATGGAGGTTCGATTCCTCCCCCGGCAGCCATCACTGACGGTACTGCGAACTTCCGGCCCGGCGGAGGCAGGTGGTCCATGGCCAGGCTCAGCGGCGGCGAGGCCCTCGCCCGCTCACTCGTCCGCGAGGGCGTCGAGGTGGTCTTCGGGCTGCCGGGCATCCAGACCTACGGGCTCGTCGCCGGGCTGCGCGACGAGCCGGGTATCCGCCTGATCTCGACCCGTCACGAGCAGGCCACGACGTACATGGCAGACGGCTACGCCCGCGCCTCGGGGAAGCCCGGCGTGGCGCTGGTGGTGCCCGGTGTCGGCCTCTACAACGCCGCGTCGGGCCTGGCCACGGCGTACGCGCGCTCCTCGCCTGTGCTCGTCATCGCCGGGCAGGTGCCGCGCGCCGCGATCGGCAAGGACGCCGGGGCGGTGCACGAGGTGCTGGACCAGGCCGACACGGTGCGCTCCGTGACCAAGTGGCGGCGCGCCGCGATGAGGCCTCGCGAGATTCCCGCCGCCGTAACCGAGGCCTTCCGACAGCTCCGCACCGGTCGTCCGCGCCCCGTGTTGATCGAGGTGCCGCCCGAGGCGGGTGTCGAGCGCGAAGAGGTCGAGCTGTGGGATCCGGCGCCGGTCTCGCCGATCGTGCCGAGCCCCGACCAGCTGCGGGCGGCAGCCCGCGTCATCGCCGGGGCGCGCCTGCCCGTTATCTACGCCGGCGGCGGTGTGGCGCGGTCGGACGCCGAGGACGCCCTCGTCCGGCTGGCCGAGGCGACGAACATCCCCGTGGTCACGTCGAGCGGTGGCAAGGGGACGATCCCGGACAGCCACCCGCTCTCCTACGGCTCGTGCTTCAGCCCCCGGGGCGAGCGGCAGGAGATGAACCAGCTCTTCGAGGTGATGCAGGCGGCCGATGTCGTGATCGGGATCGGCGCGCGCTTCTCGCTGGGCAATCCGGCGGGGAACGCCTCCACGCTCGTGAACATCAACGTCGACGACGCCGAGCTGATGCGGATCCAGTCCAACACGGTCCCCCTCCACGGCGACGCGAGGGCGACCATCGAGGCGATGCTCCCCTACCTGGACGAGGCCGGAGCGGGCGACCGCCCGTCGCCGGCGAGGGCCGTCGAGGCGGCCCGGAACCTGATCGCCTACTACGACATCAGGCTGAAGGAGCCGCAGTACGCGGTGCTGGAGACGATCCACGGCGCCATCCCGGAGGACGCGTTCATCGTCTGGGACGTCACGCAGTTCGGCTACTACGCCCGCACGCACTACCGGGTGAACCACCCGAAGACGTACATCGACTCCGGCTACCAGTTCAACGTCGGCTACTCGTTCCCGACGGCGCTCGGGGCGAAGGTGGCGGAGCCCGGCCGGTCCGTGGTCTGCATGGTTGGCGACGGGGGCTTCCTCTTCAACGCATCCGAGCTCGCCACCGCCGTCCAGCACGGCCTCACCGTCGTGACCGTGGTCTTCCGGAACGACTCGTACGGCAACGTCGCGCGCGACCTGGACGTGGCGTTCGGCGGCGCCTACGGGACCGACCTGCACAATCCGGACTTCGTCGCGTTCGCGGAGTCGTTCGGCGCGGTCGGCATGCGGGCATCGGATCCGATGGAGCTGGAGACGCTACTTCCCGAGGCGCTCGAGCGCGACGCGCCGGTCGTCATCGACGTGCCGTTCGGCGACATGCCGATCCCGCGCGCCCCGCAGTTCGCGCCCGTCTACGAGCTGCCCTGGACGCGGCCCCAGGAGGGGCTGATCGAGTCCTGACCGGACCTCCGACGCGATACGGCGGTGGGGGCTCACTCGCTGTCGTCCCCACGCAGGCGGTGCGGCCGGGCAGGCCGCGGGCCGCACTACGGCGTCAGGTGCTATCTTCCGTTCCCGACCACTCGCGCTGATGTCCGCCGGAAGGGGCGCAACATGAAGATCGGCGTCATCTCAGACACCCACATCCCGTCGATGGGCCCCGAGCCCCCGCACCAGGTGATCAAGGCCTTCGAGGGCGTCGACCTGATCGTCCACGCCGGCGACATCTACGCCGACTCCTGCCTCGAGTGGCTCGGCCGCATCGCGCCCGTCGAGTCCGCCAAGTCGCGCTTCGCAGCCGTCGCCGAGGGCGCCCCCCGCACGGGGACGACTTTGGTGCTGGACCTCGAGGGCCGCAAGGTGGGCGTCGTCCACAAGCTGGAGCTGCTGCCGATCGTCGACGAGATCTACCCGGGCTCGCTCTCCAAGTACCCCGAGGACCAGGACCTCGAGGACGAGCTGGTCGCGATCTTCGGCGAGACCGTCGACATCGTGATCTTCGGCTACACGCACGAGGCGATGGTGGAGACGTTCCGCGACGTGCTGTTCGTGAACCCCGGCAGCACCTCGATGATCAAGCAGAGCATGCTGCTCGGCCACGTCGCCGTCCTCGACCTCAACGACGATGGCAGCGCCGAGGCCGAGGTGATCTATCTCGGCGACGTCGAGGAGTAGCTGGCGCGACGCCCCGGCGCCCTCGCGGCCGGCGGACACGGGCGGCTGCTAGAGTGTCGGGCGCGCCGGGAGGAGGCTGCGCATGACCGGCATCATGCCCCTGGACGACGTGCGCGTGCTGGACCTGTCGCGCTACACGTCCGGGCCGTTCTGCACCCGCGTCCTCGGCGACTACGGCGCCGACGTGATTAAGATCGAGCAGCCCGGGACGGGCGACCCCGCTCGCGCGCTCCCTCCGTTCTACCAGGACGAGCCCGGCCTCGAACGCAGCGGCATCTTCCTGTTCCTCAACACCAACAAGCGCAGCGTGACGCTCGACCTCAAGAGCGAGCGGGGGCGTGAGATCGCGCTCGAGCTCGCCGCGAGCTCGCAGGTGGTGATCGAGAACTTCGCGCCCGGGACGCTCGACCGCCTCGGGCTCGGCTTCGACGCACTGCGCGCGGTGAACCCCGGCATCGTGCTGACCTCGATCAGCAACTTCGGGCAGACCGGCCCCTACCGCGACTGGCAGGGCACCGACCTGACGCTGCTGGCCATGGGCAACATGCAGGGCACCGGCGACACCGACCACGAGCCGCTCAAGACCGCCGGCCACCACGCCACGTACTACCCGGGCTACGTGGCCGCCCTGGCGACCTCGATGGGCCTGATGACCGCCGAGCTGACCGGCGAGGGGGAGCACCTGGACATCAGCATCTTCGAGACGCACTCGCACTCCGTCGACGGCCGGCTCGGCCGCACGCTCGCGTACCAGTACAACGGGCGCCTCGTCGGCCGCTCGGGCATGGCGGGCGCCATCGGCAGCGGGATCTTCCCGTGCGCGGACGGCTACTTCGGGCTCAACGCGGGCGCCGGGCTGGTTCAGCGCATGATCCGCATGGTCGGCCGCGAGGACCTGCTGGAGCACCCGGACTGGTCGACCGTCGCCGAGCTGTCCAAGGCGGAACGCGCCATCGAGTTCCAGGGGATCCTCATCCCGTGGCTGCTCGAGCGCACCAAGGAAGAGGTGCGCACCGAGTGCGAGCGCTTCGGCGTCCTCGGCGGCCCGCTCAACACCATCGAGGACCTCTTCCAGGACCAGAACTTCCAGGCGCGGGAGTTCTTCCAGGAGATCGACCACCCGACCACCGGCCCCATCCAGTACCCCGGCTTCCACGCGGTCCTGCACCGCGACGAGCCGATGCCGGAGCGCAGCCGCGCGCCGCTGCTGGGCGAACACACCGACGAGGTGCTCGGGGAGCTCGGCATCGAAGCCGGCGAACGCGAGGCGCTACGCGCCTCGGGCGTGATCTAGCAGGGGAGGAGCGCCATGACGTCACCAGCATCCAACGGCAAGCGGCTCCCCCTGGAGGGCGTGCGCATCCTGGACTTCACCGTCGTCTGGGCCGGCCCCTACTGCACGATGCAGCTCGCGGACTGGGGCGCGGAGGTGATCCGCGTCGAGTCGGTGCACCACTTCGCGCCGCAGACGCGCGGACTGATCGCCCGCCCGCCGCAGGAGTTCGCCGAGAACAGCGCGAACCAGGGCGGCGGCTACCCGGACGACCTCCTGGGCGAGCGCCCGTGGAACCGCGGCCCCTACTTCAACAACCACGGCCGCAACAAGCGCTCGGTCACCGTGCACCTCGGGACGCCCGAGGGGCAGGCCGCGCTCGACCGGCTGATCGAGCACTCCGACGGGCTGATCGAGAACAACCTGCCGCCGAACATCGAGAAGCAGGGCATCACCTGGGAGCGCGTCTCCGCGGTCAACCCGCAGATGATCATGCTGCGCGTCCCGGCGTTCGGCATCGAGGGTCCCTACCGCGGCTACCGGACGTGGGGGAACCACATGGAGGCGCTGCTGGGTCACCCCGTGCTGCGCTCCTACCCGCAGCTCAGCCTGGACTACGCGCCCATGGCGGTGCCCTCGGACGCCGCGTCGGGGATCGGCGGTGCGCTCGCGTTCGCGATGGGCCTCCGCCAGCGCCGCAAGACGGGCAAGGGCCTGATGATCGAGGCCGCGACGGCGGAGAACTTCGTCCCGTTCCTCGGCGACTTCGTCATGGACTACAGCATGAACGGCCGCGTGCAGGAGCGGCTCGGAAACACCCACCCGACGATGGCGCCGCACAACGTCTACCCGTGCTTCGGCACCGACCGCTGGATCGCCATCGCCGTGCGGTCCGAGGACGAGTGGGCGAGCCTCTGCAAGGTGATGCACCAGCTCGGCCTCGAGGACGACCCGCGCTTCGCGACGATGGAGTCGCGCCACGAGCACCGCGACGCGCTGGACGCGCGCATCGCCGAGTGGACGGCGATCAAGGACGCCTACTGGGTCATGGAGCGCCTCCAGATCGAGGGCATCCCGGCGGGCGTCGCCATGCACGAGCGAGACGTGCTGGAGAACCGCCAGCACGGCGCCCGCGACTTCTGGCGCACCATCAGCCACCCGGAGGCGGGGACGCAGCGTCACGTCGGCCCGCTGTGGCGCACGACGGGCGACAACCCGGGGGAGGCCCGGCACGCACCGCGCCTGGGCGAGGACAACGACTACGTCTACAAGGAGGTCATGGGCTACTCCGACGAGGAGTACGCCGACTTCGAGCGCATGGGCCACATCGGCATGGACTACGACCCCTCGGTAGCCTAGGTGGAGGTCAGGCGGCTGCTGGTCGCGACGTTCGTCGAGCCCGTGCAGAACTGGCGGGACTACGACGCGCCGTTCAGCACGAAGCTCCGTCTTTACGTTCGAAATAACTGGACCAAGATGCGCACCTTGTCGCTCTGCTGCGGCAACCACGGCGAGCCAGGTTGCTGACGCCTGGACCACGGGCCCGGTTCGGGCCATCATCATCACAATCATAGTGACGAGTAAGATGCCCGCCTTGTCGTCCGCCGTCTGAGCTCGTATGCACTATCACGAAACCGCCGGATTGCCGCGCACACTGATTGGATCCAGGCCCGCATCTGCGTAGACTCGCCTGGTACACACGGATCAAGCGAGGGAATACCGATGCCGAAGTTCACTCCCATGGAGCCATCCGAAGTGCTGATCGGCCGCGCGAGGGCTGCTGCCGAAGAACGTGCCCACTACGTGGAGGCCGTCAGCGCCTCCGACGCCGGCAAGATCGAGCTCGCACGTGGCGAGAATCCCACCCGGGTGAAGCGCCTGCTCTCCGAGGCCGCGAGGCAGGCCGGCACCAAGGTGCGCTCCTCGTGGGAGGACAAGTCCCGGCGCGTGCTGCTCTGGAAGAAGGTCGGCCGCTAACAGGCCCACCCCGCGGACGACCCCACGCTCAGGACGCCGCCGCTCGCGGAACGACCGCGCGGCGGAAGCCGCTCGCCTGCGCCGGCGAGGGCGCGGCCGCGCCCAACGAAGAAGCCCCGGGTCCACCGGGGCTTTCTTGCTTCGCGCGGATCGGGCTCTGTGGGTCTGCCCCTGCGGGCACTACAGCCTTGGCGCTCCCTCGATACGGGAACGCCTTCCTGTGACGCCCGGGTCTGGCTGGTCAGGACTCGCGGCGCGTCGGGCGCTTCTTCGCGAGTCCTCGCAGGTACGGGTTCGAGGGGTTCGCCGGGAACTCTCGCGTCTCTCCGCAGCCCTTGCAGCGGCCCGGCACTCCCCCGCCCGACGGCTCCGACAGGATCCAGTGATGGACGTGATCTTCCGTCGTCACGCCGCGAGCCTCTGCTGCCACGGTTTCCCCCTCACCAACGTTCCTCGCCTCGCGCGGGACCGCTGCTCTCGCGAGCCGCCTGCCGGCCACCACGCAACGATGGTTCCCGCGCATAGTGCCACACGTGTCCACCCCCTTGCGAGCGTGGCGCGCGACGCGCCCCACCCCGCGCCGCGTCCATAAGCGCGATCGGCGCTACATTGGGTCACTATCGGATCGCCGCCCGGCGATCTCACCGCCAGACACACCATTCAGGGAGCTCCAGACAGTGACCGATCGCGGCATCATCCTGTGGTTCACCGGCCTCTCCGGCGCCGGCAAATCGACCCTCGCCGAACAGCTCGCACCCGTCCTCTCGGCCCGAGGGCGCAACGTCGAGGTCCTCGACGGCGACGAAGTACGGACGAACCTCTCGAAGGGGCTCGGGTTCTCCAAGGAGGACCGCGACACCAACATCCGACGCATCGGCTACGTCGCGCGGCTGCTCTCGCGCAACGGCGTCGCCGTGATCACGGCGGCGATCTCGCCCTACGCAGCCATCCGCGACGAGGTGCGCGCGAGCATCGCCGACGAACCCTGCGAGTTCATCGAGATCCACGTCGACTGCTCGATCGAGGAGCTCACCCGCCGCGACGTGAAAGGCCTCTACGAGAAGGCGCTGCGCGGCGAGATCGAGAACTTCACCGGCATCTCCGACCCCTACGAGGCGCCCGAACACCCCGAGGTGCGCGTCAACTCCGAGACGCAGAACGAGGACGAGTCGCTGGGTGACATCGTCGGCTACCTCGAGTCCCGCGACCTGATCCGGGGAGACGCATCGTGAGCCCCGACACCTCCCAGCTCGTCCCCCCGCACGGCGGTACGCTGCGCGAGCTGCTCGCCACCGGCGAGGAGGCCGCCGCGCTCGTCGCGCAGGCGAGCGAGCTGCCGGTGCTGCGCCTCGGCGCACGCCAGGTCACCGACCTCGAGCTGCTCTCCGTGGGCGCGCTCAGCCCCCTCGGCGGCTTCATGGACGAGGCCGACTACCGCGCGGTGGTCGAGGGCATGTGCCTCGCCGACGGGACCGTGTGGAGCGTGCCCATCACCCTCCCCGTCACTGCCGGGCAGGCCGCCGACCTCGCCGGCAGGCAGATCGCGCTGGCCGCCGAGGACGGCACGCTCCTCGCCGTGATGGACGCGGGCGAAGCCTACCCGTACGACCGTGAGCGCGAGGCGGAGAAGGTGTACCGCACCGCCGACCCCGCGCACCCGGGCGTCGAGGCGGTCAACGAGCAGGCCGAGCTGCTGCTCGGCGGGCCCGTCCGCGCCTTCGCGCTCCCCCCGGACCCGGAGTTCCCGGAGCACCGGCTGACCCCGGCGCAGACGCGCGCCGCGTTCGCCGAGCGCGGCTGGCGCACTGTCGTCGGATTCCAGACGCGCAACCCCGTGCACCGCGCCCACGAGTACCTCACCAAGGTCGCCCTCGAGGTCGTGGACGGGCTGCTGCTGCACCCCCTCGTCGGTGAGACGAAGGAGGGCGACATCCCCGCCGACGTGCGGATGCAGTGCTACCAGGTGCTGCTGGATGGCTACTACGCGCAGGACCGCGTCGTGCTCTCCGTGCTCCCGGCGTCGATGCGCTACGCGGGGCCGCGCGAGGCGATCTTCCACGCGATCATGCGCCAGAACTACGGCTGCTCGCACTTCATCGTCGGCCGCGACCACGCCGGCGTGGGCGACTACTACGGCACGTACGACGCGCAGGAGATCTTCGACCAGCTCGAGCCGGGCGCGCTGGCGATCCAGCCGCTGAAGTTCGAGCACAGCTTCTTCTGCGTGCGCTGCGAAGGCATGGCCAGCTCGCACACCTGCCCACACGGCAACGACGTCCACGTCTTCCTGTCGGGCACGCGCGTGCGCGAGATGCTCGAGGCCGGCGAGGCCCCGCCTGCCGAGTTCACCCGCCCCGAGGTCGCCGAGGTGCTGATCGAGGCCTACAGCGGGGGCGCGCCGTAGCGTCGCGCCCCTCCCGGGCCACTACCAGAAGACAGGCGTCCCGAGCACGACCACGGCGATGACCGTGAGGGAGAGCGGCGCGCCGAGCCGCGCGTAGTCCGGGAACCGGTAGCCGCCCGGCCCGTAGACCATCATGTTCGTCTGGTAGCCGATCGGCGTGAGGAACGATGCCGAGGCGGTGACCGCGATCGCGATCGCCGTGCTGCGCGTGTCGAGGCCAGCCGCCTCTGCTGCCGCGACCGCCACCGGGAACATGAGCACAGCCGCCGCGCTGTTCGTGACCAGCTCCGTCAGCACGATCGTCGCGATGACCAGTGCGAGCAGCACGCCGCGCGGCCCGAGGCCCTCGAAGGCGTCGACGATGCCGATCGCGAACTCGTCGGCGAGCCCGGACTCGCGCACGGCGGCGGCGAGGCCGAACGCGGCCGCGATCGTCACCACGACGTCCAGGTCGATCGCGTTGCGCGCCTGGATCGGGCTCAGCACGCGCAGCCCGACGACCGCCAGCGCGGCCAGCAGGGCCGACTCGACCAGCGTCAGCACGCCCGTCGCGGCCAGCGCCACCATCGCGATGACGATGGGCGCCACCACCAGCGCCCGACGCTGCACACCCCGGCTCGTGATCTCGCCGACGCTCGATACGAGCAGGAAGTCGGGCTGCTCGGCCCACTGCATCTCGAAGTCGTCGTCGCTGATGAGCAACAGCGTGTCGCCGACGCGCATGCGGATGTCGCCGAGCTTCGCGTCGACGCGGAAGCCCGCGCGGTGCACGGCCACCACCGCGGCCTGGTAGCGCCCGCGGAACTCCGAGTCGCGCAGCGTCTGGCCCACCACCGGCGACTGCTGCCCCAGCACGACCTCGTAGATCGCGCCCGTGCCCGGGCCGAGCCGGGCAAGCTGGCCGTCCTCGCTCGACCGCAGGCCCGCCATGCCGTGCAGGTCGACCACGTCGTCGACGCGGCCGACGAAGCGCAGCCGGTCGTCGCCGCGCAGCACGGTCCGGGGCGACACCGGCGCGATGGTGTAGCCGGGGCGCTCGAGCTGTACGAGGAAGACGCCGTCCAGGCTGCGCAGGCCGCCCGCCTCGACCTCGACGCCGTCGAGGCGGCCCGCGCGCTCGACCACCATCTCCACGGTGTACTCGCGCGACGCCGCACCCAGGCTGCCTCGCGGACCGCTGCGGTCGGGCAGCACGAGCGGCGCGAGGACCACGATGACCACGAGGCCCACGACGGTGAGCGGCAGGCCTAGCTTCGCGACCTCGAAGAGCCCGATCGGGTCCATCCCCGCGCCCTCGACGAGCCCCGCCACGGCCACGGTCGTCGAGGTGCCGAGCACCGTCATCGTGCCGCCGAGGACGGCGGCGAACGACAGCGGCATCAGGTAGCGCGACGGCGGCGTGCCCTGGCGGTCGCTCCACTCCGAGACCGCCGGCGCGAGGATCGCCACGATCGAGGTGTTGCTGAGGAACGCCGATGCGCCGGCCGTCGGCGCCAGCAGGCGCACGCCCGCCTGCAGGAAGCTGCGCCCGCCGCCGAGCATCGTCGACAGCGCGGGCACGAGCGCGCCGGTCTCGTGCACGGCACGCGCGACGACGAGCAGCGCGCCGACGGTAAACGGGGCGGGGTTGGCGAAGCCGGCGAGCGCCTGCTCGGGCTCGGTCACGCCTGCCGCCATCAGGATCACGGCCGCCCCGAGCAGCGCCACGGAGGGCGGCGCGAAGCCGCGCAACATCGCGACGACGGTCATCGCGGTCACCGCGAGGGTGAGCCACGCGTCAGCGCTCACGCCCGCGCCTCGCCGTCACTGCCGGCTGCCATGCCGCACAGGGTACGACCGGCGATGCCGCGCCTGACAGACCCTCGGTCGCGTCGGGCAGACGGTTGGTCACGTCGGGCGGGCGGTTGGTCGCTACGCGGGCGGGTCGTCGTGCGCGGCGAGCGCGGCCTTCACGCGGTCGATGGGCGCCACCTCGAACGGGTCGACGCCGTTGAGCAGCGCGAGGTAGTACGACACCCAGTCGCCGATGTACGCCGCGTGCAGCACCGAGTCGAGCCCGCCGGAGCCCTCGACGTACACGACCTCGGAGGAGACGTCCGCCCGCTGGAGCTCGGACGCCGTGACCTCCACGCGGCGACGGTTGCGCGCGTGCAGCCCGTCCCCGTCGAGGAGCACCACGTGCAGCCGCTCGACCGCCTCCCGCGGTCGCGCGAACCCGGCGACGAGGTTGTGGTCGAGCTCGGGGAGCTCCGCCGACACGGCCCACTGGCTCGCGTTCTCGGGGATCACGCCCGCCCACCGCGAGGCGGCGACCCGCAGCACGCCGGGACCGACGACGACCGGGATACGCCCGGCAAGGCGCCCGGCGATCTGCTTCGGGAGGTTCGAGGACGTCGGCACGTCGGGGTCCGCGGCCTCGCTACAGCGGTTGAGCAGCGTGATCGCGGCTGCGACCTCGCCGTCGCCCACCTTAAGTACGCCGGCCCGGCGCAGCAGAGCGAGCAACGGGAGCACGCTGTAGCCGAGGGCTGTCCGTGGCGGGCCCGCGAAGGCGAACGAGAACGTGGGCACACCAGCGTCCGCGGCGCGGTCGCCGAGCTTGCCGCCGGTGGTGATCGCGACGCGCGCGGCCCCCTGCGAGCCGGCCGCGTCGAAGGCCGTCAGGACCTCCTCGGTGTTGCCGGAGAACGAGCAGGCGACGAAGAGCGAGCCGGCGTCGAGCGCCGGCGGGGTGTAGTCGCGCAGCACCTCGATGGGCGTGGCGGAGCGTGTCGAGCCGAGGGCTGCCACCATCTCCGCGCCGATGGCCGACCCGCCCATGCCGGCGACCACCACGCGGCGCGGCGCGAGCAGGGTCAGCGACGAGGCCCACTCGCGGCCGGCGTCCCACGCCGCGATGGCCTGCCGGGGCAGTCCGGCGACGAGCTGGCCGAACGCGCCGGGATCGATCCCGGCGCGCCTTGCGGTATCGTCCAGCACGGCGTCGTCGCCCACGGCGGCCCCTCACCAGCGCACGCGACAGCGTAGAGAGGCCGCCCGTTACGCGCGCTCCCCGGCCGTCGTCAGAGGGCGAGCGCCTCCGCCTCCTCGCGCAGGCGTCGCAGGCTCCACATGGCGTCGAGGTCGCGCTCGTTGATCTCGTGGACGTAGTCGGCCAGCGAGACGTCGCCGCGGTACGGGTGCGTGCCGTGGTGGTCCCACGCCGACCCGGCCCACTCCAGCTCCCAGAGCAGCTCCTGGCGGAGCCCCGCGAAGTCCCACACCAGATCGTGGACCGACGCCGCCCTGTACCCGCCCTCGCCCGGCCCGAGGTGGGCGCGACGCTCGGCCAGCCGAGCACCGTCACGGCGCACCATCGCCTGCACCGCGCGCAGGTCCTCGCGCTCCGAGTCGCGCAGGAAGCCGACGGTCTCGACGATGGACCACACCTCGCGCAGACCCTCGCCCGGCGGACGGCGCTGCAGCGCCTCCTCGGGCAGCCCGGAGACCAGTTCACCGACCTCGTGGGCGACCTCGCGCAGCGCCTTCATGAGCCAGCGCTGGTTCGAGCCGTAGCGACGCGTCGAGGGTGGCACGTCGCGATCGTTGGCGCGGCGCGCCCGGCCTGTCAATGCGCCCCGACGCCGCGTTGACCGCGACTGCTGATGCGGCCAACCTCGCCGCATGAGCGCCGACACGCTGCCGTACACCGTCCTCATCCTCCTCGTGGAGCTGGCCGTCGGATCGCTCGTCTTCGTCACGTGGTTCGAGCGGCGTGGGCAGATCACGCACGGCTACGTGCAGATGGGCGGCGTGGTCGTCGTGCCCACGCTCCTGCTCGCCATCGTCATCGCCTTCGCGATCTCCCCCGTCGACGTCATCGACGGGTTCACGCTGCGCTCTGGCGCCGTCGGGGCGCTGCGAGTGGCGCTGCTCGTCTTCATGGCAATCGCCCTCGTGAACCTCGTCGCGGCGTTCGCCGAGCGGATGCCGGTGGCGAGGTGGTCCGGGGTCCTCGGCGGCGCCTGGGGCGTCGTCACGCTCGCGATCCTCGCGGTACTCGTCGCCGGGCCGGCCTGGTCGTACGTGGGCGTGCTGGGGAGCATGCTCGCGGCCTCGGTCGCCCTCGGCGGCTCGATGATGGCGATGAGCTGGGGCCACTGGTACCTGACGAACTCCGGGCTCCCGAAGGAGCCGCTCGAGGAGATGTCGCTGGTGGTGCTGGGCGCGCTCGTGGCGCAGGCGGCGTTCGCGGTCGTCGCGGCGGCCGCGCCGGTGCGCGAGGTGCCGCTCACGCAGACCGCGTTCGGGGTAGCACTGGGCGAGAATCCGGCGTTCTGGTTCCGCGTCGGCGTCGGGCTGATCTTCCCCGCCGTGCTGGCGTGGCTGGCGTGGAGGGCGGCCGCGATCCGCGGCATGATGGCCGCCACCGGCCTACTCTACATCGCCGTCGGCGCCGTCCTCACCGGCGAGGTCCTTGCGCGCGGCCTGCTGTTCGCGACGGGCGCCGCCGTCTGAGGATGGAACCGTTTCCGGTCGCCGTGCGTATAAGGGAGTAGACGGCGCACGGGGCGTCGTACAATATCCCTGCCTCCCTCGCACGAATCCGGGGGGCCGTATGGCCGAAGCGCAGTCCCGAGTCGCCCAGCTCCCCGCATCCCTTGCCGCCGCACGCGCCGAGCGCCAGGCGGCCGAGTCGCGCCAGCCCGCACCCGCCACCGACGACCAACTGCTGCGCCGGCTCCGGTCGGGGCAGATCGAGGCGCTCGAGCAGCTCTACGACCGCTACTCGACCCTCGTCTACTCGGTCGCGCTGCGCGTGCTGCACGACCAGGGCCTCGCCGAGGACATGACGCAGGAGGTCTTCCTGCGGCTCTGGCGCCGTCCTCGCATGTACGACCCCTCGCGCGGCCGCTTTGTGAGCTGGCTGATGTCCGTCACGCGCAACCGCGCGATCGACGAGCAGCGCCGCCGCGCCCGCCGCCTGCGCGAGGAGGGCGGTGACAGCGAGGTGGTCCAGGCGGTGCCCAGCACCGACCGCCTCGACGACCCCTCGGCGGTCGCCGCGCTGAGTGACGAGCGCGCGGCCGTGCGCGCCGCCGTCGAGCAGTTGCCGCCGACGCAGCGGCGCGTGATCGAGCTGGCATACTTCGCCGGGATGACGCAGGCAGAGATCGCGGAGGCGACCTCCACGCCCATCGGCACCGTGAAGACCCGTGTGCGCCTCGCCATGCGCAAGCTGCGCGAGGCGCTCCAGCAGGCCAGACCGCAACCGCTGAGCGAGGTGTCGCGGAGCAGACCATGAGACCGGAAGAGCGCGAAGAGCTGCTGGCCGCGTACGCGCTCGACGCGCTGAGCGGCCCCGAGGCCGACGAGGTCGAGGCGCTGGTCGCCGCCGACGCGGAGGCCGCCGAGCAGCTTGCCGCCTACCGCGAGATCGCCGACCTGATCGGCCTCGAGGCGCCGTTGCGCCGCACCGACCCCGCGTTGCGCGACCGCATGCTGCAGTCGGCGCAGCGCATGCGCCCCACGCCGACCCGCCGGTTCCCGGTGCTGCGCGTCGCGGCGATCGCGGCCTCGCTCGCCGTCGTCGCCATCGCCGTGAGCTGGGGCGTGCGCCTCCAGGGCACCATCGACACCCTGCAGGAGGAGTCCGCGTCACTCGCCGCGACCATCGCCGCCGACGCCCAACGCCTCGACGCCATCGAGACCGAGCGCGTGGGCAGCGGCGGCGACGAGGCGGTCCGCAACGAGTTGCAGACCACGCTCGAGGCCCATCAGCGCATCATCGCGATCCTCGCCGACCCCAACGTGCAGGAGGCGCCGCTGGAGAGCACCACCGCCGGCCGAGGGGCGAAGGGGCGCTACCTGTGGAGCGCGGATCTCGGCGCCGGCGTGGTGATCGCGCAGCAACTGCCCCCGCTCCCCATCGGCACCGTCTACGAGCTGTGGCTCATCGAGGGCTTCGACGAGGTCTCGGGCGGGACGTTCGTCCCGACCCCCGACGGCGACGCACAGGTACTGATCGAGCTGGACTTCGAGTTCAACCCATTCTCGGTCGCAATCACGCCCGCCCCCGTCGGCGGCTCGGACGCCATGCCCACGCCGATCGTGCTCTCAGGCTGGGTGCCGTAGCGCCCCCTCCCCTCGACGCCTGCTCCGCGAGTCCGGCCCCCTCTCCCGCAGTGCGGGGGAGGGTTGGGGTGAGGGTCCGGCGAGCTCCTCGATGCGTCCATGCACCCCGCAGACCCCCCCTCACCGTCACCCTCTCCCCCGCCGTCGGGCTGGGTCGGAGAGCCGGGGCAAGCCCCCGCTCTCCTCGACGCGGGGATACCCCGCGGGTGAGGCGCGGGGATCAGAGTCCGGTTCCCTCTCCCGCATTGCGGGAGAGGGCGGAGGGTGAGGGTCCGGTAGGCTCCTCGATAGCTGGCGCGCGTGCGCAGACTCTCCTCGGCCTGGACGAGGGGTAGGGAAAGTCGCCGTTACGAAGCTTCCTCGACGGCGGGGGCTGCCTCCTCGGCGCCCTCGGCACCTTCGGTGGCCTCGGCATCCGGCTCCGAGGGCTCACCAGCCTCCTCGTCGTCCTCATCGTCGAGGCCGAAGTGGGCCGCGACGTGGGTACGCGACATTGCCTCGCGGGGGGCGAGGCCACTGAAGCGGTGGTCGGCGTACCAGAACAGCTCACGGAGCAGCGCCACCAGCGGGATGATCACCACCAGCGCGATGAACCCGAACACCGTGCCAGCGATCGCGAGCAGCATGATGATCACCGCGGGATGCAGGTCGACCGCGTGGCCCTGCACGCGGGGCACCAGCAGGTGGTTCTCCACCTGCTGCACCAGCACGTAGAGCAGCAGCACCCAGATGATCTTGTCGGGATCGGTCGCCGCGACGATCAGCACGGCCGGCAGAGCGCCGATGAACGGCCCGACGATCGGGATCAGCTCGGCGACCCCCGCGAAGACCGCGAGCGCGATCGCGAGGTCCACGTCGAGGAACGTGAGCCCGATGAACGTCGCCACGCCCACGAGGAAGCCGAGCAGCAGCTGGCCCCTCAGGTAGCGCCCGATGAGCTGATCCGCGATGCGGACGCCGTTGAGCACGTCCGGCTGCACCGGCTCCGGGACGGCGGCGGCGAAGTTGCGCTCGAAGTTGTGACGGTCGCGCAGCGCGTAGAACATCCAGATCGGCACGACCACGAAGCCGGCGATCACCGCGATCCAGCCCGTGAGCGACTCGAACACCGGGGCGCCGGCCGACGCGATGCGATGGCCGAGGTCGTCGCCGAACTCGGCCGCGTACTCATCGATGCGCTCGCGGATGTCCTCCGGGACGCGCTCGCGGTAGACCTCGAGCCAGACGTTGACCTGCGCCTGCGTGTCGTCGATGTGGGCGGGGAGGTCGTCGACGAACTGTGAGATCTCGTCGGCGGCGACCGGGACCACCGCCACGCCCGCGCCGGCGAGCACGCCGGCGATCGCCAGGTAGACCAGCACCACCGCGAAGCCTCGGAGCACCACGTTGTCCCGGCGCGAGTGCCAGGGCACGAGGCCCGCGAGGCGATCCACCACGGGCGTGAGCACGTACGCGAAGAGCGCGCCGATCGAGAACGGCAGCAGCGCCCAGCGCGCCTGCCACGCGACCCAGGCCACCAGGAGCAACATGCCGGCCCACAGGGCGATCCGCCATCGAGCAGCCGTCATCACGCCATCGCCGCCTTCATCCCCGCCGCGCGCGCCTCATTGTGACGGATTCATGCTCCGCGTTGACAGGCCCCCGGGAAGCGGCCACGATCAGAGGTGACTGAAGGAGGACACTCCATGGTCACCACCGAAGCGCTGGAGGTACGCCTCGCCGACTCCGGCTATCGCATCACCGAGCCGCGACGGGCCCTCATCGACGCCATGCGGGACCTCGGCGACCACTTCACCGCCGAGGAGCTCCTGCAGGCCACCCCCGGCGTCGGGCGCGCGACGGTGTTCCGGACCCTGCGCCTGCTCCTGGACCTCGGGGCACTGTGCCACGTGGTGATGGAGACCGGGACGGTGGGCTACCGGCTCACCAGCGAGGGGCACCACCACCACATCGTCTGCTCTGGCTGCGGCGCCATGAGCGACTTCGCGACGTGCGACATCCAGGACCTGCTGGACGAACTGCACCGCCGCACCGGCTACGAGATCCAGGCGCACCGCCTGGAGGTCTACGGCCTCTGCTCGGACTGTCGCCTGCCACTCCAGGCGTCCACGAGCTAACCGGGCTGCCTCGCGCCCGTATCGCCTCCTCGGGCCGCCTCGCGAGCGCCTGCCCTCGAGTTCGCACGCGTGAGCCATGCTGATACTTGGTATTTGACCGCCCTATCGAGACCGCGTACCGTTCGTCGACTGACGCGCGACCACGTATCCATGAAGGGCACTCATGCTACGCGGACTCCGACGATTCACTCCCGTACCACTCCTGCTCCTGGCTGCGGCGCTCGTCGCCGCCGCCATCGTCGCCTGTGGCGACGACGATGACGACGAGGAGGCCGGCGCTGGCGCTACCGACGCCACAACGGCCCCTGCCGCGAGCGAGCCGCTCAAGGTCGTGACGTCCACCGGCATCCTCGCGCACTTCGCCCAGCAGGTTGCGGGCGATGACGCCGAGGTGGTGGCGGTGATCCCCGCGGGCGCCGACACGCACACCTTCAGCGCCTCCACCGGCGACATCCGCAACATCGCGGCGGCCGACGTCGTGATCGTGAACGGCTTCAACCTCGAGGAAGGCACGCTCGCCACCATCTTCGAGCACATCCCGGACGACGCCCGGCTCGTCATCGCCGCCGCCGGCATCAAGCCGCTCGAAGGTGGTCACCACGACGACGAGGACGACCACGGCGACGAGGAAGAGGGCGACGACCACGACGAGGGCGACGACGACCACGGCGACGAGGACGAGGACGAAGGCGAAGACCACGGCGACGAGGAAGAAGAGGGCGAGCACCACGACGAGGACGAGGAAGAAGAAGGCGACGACCACGGCGACGAGGACGAAGGCGAAGGTCACGACGAGGACGAGGGCGAAGACCACGGCGACGAGGACCACGAGAAGGCCGAGGCTCCGGCTGGCGCCGAGCTGGCAGTCGCCGACGGCGACCCGCACATGTGGCTCACCGTCCCGAACGCCATGGTCTACGTGCGCAACATCGCCGACGGCCTCGCGGCCGCCGACCCCGACAACGCCGCGGCGTACCGCGAGCGCTCCGAGGCCTACCTGGCCGAGCTGCAGGCGCTGGACGAAGAGGTCCGCGCCGCGGTCGCCGGGATTCCGCAGGAGCGCCGCGTGCTGATCGTCTACCACGACGCGTTCCAGTACTTCGCGGTCGAGTACGGCCTCGAGCTGGCAGCCGCGGTGCTGCCGGCCAGCCCGTCGCAGCAGGCAAGCGCGGCAGCGGTGGCGGAGATCATCGAGATCGTCGAGGAGCACGGCGTGGGCGCCGTCTACCGCGAGCCGCAGTTCGCTGCCGACGCGCTCGACGCCATCGCCGAGGAGGCCGGCGTCGGGGTGTTGGTGCTCTACAGCGGCGCGTTCACGGACGAGATCGACACGTACGTCGACCTGATGCGGTTCAACGCACGCTCGCTCGTCGAGGGTCTCGGCGGCGGGTAACGCACGCGGCGGCGGGGAGTGGAGGGGCCCGTGACGTCAGACCACGGTGTCGAGCACGGACACGGAGCTCATGGCCCCGCCGGCCACGAGGACCCGGACCACGTACACGACGAGATGGGCCTGGACGCGGCCGGGCACGTCCCGGCTCGCGCCCGGCTCGCCGCCGGGCACAGCCACGGGCCGCTCGCGCTGGAGGTCAACAACCTCTGGGCGGGCTACCCGGGCAAGACCCCGGCCCTGGAAGACGTCAGCTTCGTCGTCCCCGAGGGCGAGATGGTCGGGCTCGTCGGCCCGAACGGAGCCGGCAAGTCCACGCTGTTCAAGTCCATCCTCGGTGTCATGCGGCCGCTGCTCGGCGAGGTCCGTGTCTTCGGCCGCCCCGTCAGCGAGACGCGACGCGACGTCGCGTACACGCCGCAGGCCGAGGAGGTGGACTGGGACTTCCCCGTCAGCGTCATGGACGTGGTGCTGATGGGTCGCTGGAACGGGACGCGCCTCTTCCGGCGCTGGTCTCGCGAAGACCGCGAGATGGCGCACGCCGCGCTGGAGCGCGTGCAGATCTCGGGCATGGAGAAGCGCCAGGTCGGCGAGCTCTCCGGTGGACAGCGGCGGCGCGTGCTCATCGCGCGCTCGATCGCCCGCGGAGCGCGGCTGCTGCTGCTGGACGAGCCGTTCGCCGGCCTCGACGCCGGCGTGGAGCACGACCTCCTCGCGATCCTCGACGACCTCACGCACCAGGGGTGCAGCATCCTCATCGCCACGCACGACCTGTCGTGCGTGGCGACGGCGTGCGATGAGGCCTGCTGCCTCAACCGCACCGTCCAGGGCTACGGGACACCCGCCGACGTGCTCACCGAAGAGGTGCTGGCGCGCACCTTCGACCGTCACCTCATCACCGTCGGCGAGAGCGGCATCAGCTTCGGCGGCGACGCGATCGCCGTGGCCGGCGAGCCGCACGGTCACGAGCACAGCGCGAACTGATGGCCGACCTCGTTTCGTGGCTGCTCGAACCCTTCGAGTACGCGTTCATGCAGCGCGCACTCATGTCGCTCGTGATCGTGAGCGTGGTCGGGTCGGTTGTCGGGACGTTCGTCGTACACAAGGGGCTGGCGGCGTCCGGTAGCGGGCTGGCGCACGCGACACTCGCGGGTGTCGCCATCGCGTTCGTGAATGGCGTGAGCATCGCGCTCGGCGCGCTCGTCGCGGCCGTCGCCTCGGGCGTGGGCATCGGCTACGTGCGCAGCAACTCGCGCGTGAGCTACGACACCGCGATCGCAATCTTCTACGTCTCCGCCTTCTCGCTGGGCATCCTCATCATCTCGCGGCGGTCGAGCTACACGCCGGACCTGATCTCGTTCGTCTTCGGCGACATCCTCGGCGTCTCGCGCGCGGACCTCGTCGGCGAGCTCATCCTCGCGGTCGTCGTCGTCGGATTCGTGCTGGCGTTCTACCGCGAGATGGTCATGGTCGCGTACGACCCGGCGATGGCCGCGGCGGCGGGGGTGCGCGCCTGGTTCTTCGAGTACGCGCTGCTGGTCCTGATCGCCCTCGCCGTGGTCGTGGCGCTGCAGGCGATCGGCATTGTGCTGGTCTCGGCGATGCTCATCATCCCGCCGGCGACCGCGAGCCTGCTGGCGCGGCGCATCCCGCAGATCATCGCGATCAGCTTCGTGCTCTCCGTGGGCGCCTCGATCCTCGGCCTCTACGCCTCCTTCCACGCCGACGTCGCCGCGAGCCCGGCTATCGTGCTCGGCTCCACGCTGGCCTTCGCCGTCACCCTCGCGGCCACCTCGCGACGCGGAGCGCGCCTCCCGGTTGGCGCCGCCGAGTAGCTCCAGGAACGCACCCCGGGGCCCCGGTTGAGCGCGAGCGGCGTCACCCCTACGCTTGACGTACTCCACGGGCCTCCCTGCGGGTCGACTCGGTCGGCCCGCGCACGAGAGCAGCGATGGTCGCCGACCCCGCCGCAAAGTCGCCCGATTCGCCGGCCCCCGCCGACCCCGGCGGGAGCAGCGCTGAGCCCGATTCCGGCTCGCCCGATCCCACCAAGATCGACCGCAAGGCGCGGATGAAGCTGCCGGCCAACACGCCCGACAAGCAGGCGCCCGACGTCCGCGTCCACAACTGGGACGAGGTCTTCCACCTCTTCGACCCCGAGACCGCGAAGGCCGAGGCCGTCCGCTGCATCCAGTGCCCGGCCGCCCCGTGCACCGTCGCCTGCCCCGTCGACAACGACATCCCCGGCGCGCTGTGGCTGCTCGAGCTGGGCGACATCGACGGCGCGGCTAACGTCTTCCGTGAGACCAGCGAGCTGCCCGAGATGTGCGGCCGCCTCTGCCCGCAGGAGCGCCTGTGCGAAGGCGACTGCGTCGTCGGCAAGAAGGGCATCCCCGTCGCCATCGGGAAGCTCGAGGCGTTCGTGACCGAGCACCAGCGCTCCGACGGCACGGGCCCCTCGACGGAGACGGCCCCCGCGACGGGCAAGACCGTCGCGGTGATCGGCGCGGGGCCCGCCGGCATCGGCGTCGCCGAGCGCCTCGCCCGCAACGGGCACGCGGTGACGATGTTCGACGCGTGGCCGGTGCCGGGCGCGCTGCTGCACTACGGCATCCCGAACTTCAAGCAGAACAAGGCCACCGTCGCCCGCAAGTTCGACGACCTCCAGTCGATGGGGGTGCGGCTGGTGATGAACACCCACATCGGCCGGGACATCCCGTTCGAGCACCTCGAACGCGACTACGACGCCGTGTTCATCGGCGCCGGCGCGATCGCCGGGGCCGAGCTGGGCTTCGAGCACGAGGACGCCCCGGGCGTGTACGCCGCGACCGAGTTCCTGGTGCGCGGCAACCTGCCGCCCGAGGAGCTGCCGGAGCACCTCCGCGAGCCGCTGCCGGACATGCGCCGCGTGGTGGTGATCGGCGGTGGCGACACCTCGATGGACTGCGTCCGCACCGCCGTCCGCCTCGGCGCGGAGCAGGTGCGCCTCGTCTACCGCCGCACGGAGGAGGAGATGCAGGGCCGCTCCGAGGAGCGCCAGCACGCCTACGAGGAGGGCGTGATCTTCGACTACGTGACGGCGCCCCTCGCGATCCTGACCGACGCCGACGGCGCGGTGAGCGGCGTCCAGTGCCAGCGCATGCAGCTCGGCGAGCCCGACGAGAGCGGGCGCGCGCGCCCGGAGCCGGTCCCCGACACCGAGTTCGAGATCGCCGCCGACGCCGTCGTCATCGCCATCGGCTACAACGTCGACGAGGAGTGGGGCGAGGTCGCCCCGGCGGTGAACCGCGACCCGTGGGGCCGCTTCACCGTGGACCCCGACACCATGCGCACGAACCGGCCAGGCGTCTTCGCCGGCGGTGACGACATCAACGGCGCGGACCTGGTGGTCACCGCCCTCGCCGACGGCCACGTCGCGGCCGCGTCCATCGAGGAGTACCTCGCGACCGGCGAGTGGTAGGTTTGCCCGCCCCACCGGTGGTCGGGCTGCGCTCCAACCAGTTAGAGTAGAAGGACGAACGTTGAGTCGGGCTCGCGGTGCGAGCCCGCGTTACGAAGGAGACACGCGTGGCGCTGGAGATCGGCCAGGAAGCACCTGACTTCACGTTGGTCAACGAGGACAACGAGCAGGTGACGCTCTCCGAGTTGCGCGGATCACCCGTCGTCCTCGTCTTCTACCCCTTCGACTTCTCGGGCATCTGTACCGGCGAGCTGTGCGAGATCCGCGACGAGTACTCCGGCTGGAGCGGCGCGGGCGCCACGGTCTTCGGCATCAGCCGCGACAGCCGCTTCGCCCACGCCGCCTTCAAGGCGGCCGAGAACTTCCAGCACTCCCTCCTCGCCGACCTCAAGGGCGAGGTGGCCCGCGCCTACGGCACGTGGAACGAGGACCTCGGCGCAGCCGAGCGACTGACGGTCGTCATCGACGCGGCGGGCAACGTCGCCTACTCGCAGCAAAACCCGATCCTCGAAGCGCGCGACCATTCGGACGTGCTGGCGGCCATCCAGGGCTCGTAGGGCGGGGTGCGATCGGCGAGGCAGATCACGAGAAGCGGGGGGTGACGCGCTCGTGATGGAAGAAAAGCTGTCCCATACGCCGGAAGGCGAGTACTGCCCGATCCGGGCGACACTCTCGATCCTCGGTCAGAAGTGGGTGCCCCACATCGTCTACGAGCTCGGCGGCGGCAAGCGCCGCTTCAACGAGCTCGCCATCCGCATCGGCGGCTGCAACGCCCGGACCCTGCGCGACCGCCTCGAGGAGCTCGAGGACGTCGGCATCGTGCGGCGCAAGATCGTGAACAAGATGCCGCCGTGGGTGGAGTACGACCTCACCCCGCGCGGGCGCGAGCTCTACGACGCGATGCGCCCGATCCAGCACTGGGGAGCCCGCTACCTCTCGGCGGCCTCGCCCGCCTGAGCCCGCCCACCCGGTGACCGCCGAGCCCGACTTCCACGACCTCGCCCGCGGCGACGAGTTCCTGTTGCCGTCGTTCTCGTTTGACGCCTCAAGCATCCGTGCGTACCTCGACGCGACGGGCGAGCCCGTCGAGCGCTGGGACGGCGTGGTCCCGCCGATCGCGGCAGGCGCGCTGGCGCTCGGCGCGCTCATGGAGCGCGTGCCGCTGCCGGGCGGCGCGCTGCACGCGGGGCAGGAGTTCGAGTTCCTGCGCGCCATCGCACCCGGGGAGTCGCTGGAGACGCTCGTGCGGGTCGCGCAGCGCTCCGAGCGTCGAGGCACGCTCTTGCTCGCCCTCGAGGTGGAGCTGCGTAGCAGCTCCGACGGCGAGACCGTGCTGCGCGGCCGCTCGACCGTGGCGGCGCCAGCCGGGGAGGCAGCCTCGTGACGACTCCGCCCGAGGTCGCCCCGGTGACGCGCCTCATCGACCAGGACCGCGTGAGCCGGTACTCGGTGGCCGCGAACGACCCGAACCCGATCCACACGGACGCGGACTTCGCCGCGACCACGGACTTCGGCCGCCCCATCGCCCACGGCATGCTCGTGCTCGCCCTCGTGTCCGAGGCGATGAGCGCGACGTTCGGGGAGCGCTGGGCGGCGAGCGGCGCGCTCAAGGTGCGCTGGCGCGCCCCGGCGATCCAGCCCGTGGAGGTGACGGCGACGGCGGAGCCTCGAGGCGTCGAGGACGGCGTGGCGAGCTACGCGGTGCAGTGCGCCACCGCCGCCGGCGCCGTCCTGCTCACCGGCACTGCCTCGGTACGCGTCGAAGGGGCGTGAAACGCTGCGCGTAGTGCCTGTCGCTTCAGCGCCGTCGAAGTCTCCGGTAGACGCTTGAACGATGCCCGACCGCGACGACGATCACCGATTGGGTGTCGTCGTAGATCGCGTAGATCACGCGGTACTCACCAACGCGGATGCGGTGCAGCGGGACTCCACCGAGCTTGCGTGAGCCGCTTGGCCGAGGGTCGTCCGAAAGTTGCTCAATGCGGCGGCGCAGTCGTCGCCGGACCACGCTCCCGAGTCGGCCGAAGTCACGCTCCGCCGACGTCGCCAGATCAACCGTCCAGGGCACGCGAGAGGGGCGCTAGAGGCCGTACTTCGCCTTCACGGCCTCCCAGGGGATCGTGCCCTCCGTCTTCACGCGACGGAGTCGCTCAAGCCCGAGACGCAGATCCTCGGCGTCCTCGAGGGCATCCAGTTCGGCATCAGTCAGTTCGTGCTTCGCCTTGATCGACTCCCAGGAGACGCTGTCTTCCCTCTCCAGTCGCTCGAGGGAGACGCGTACATCCTCGGCATCTTCGGGCGCCTTCGGCTCGCGAGGAAGGTCTTCGGCGGCCATGTTCGTCTCGTCACTTCCAACCGCATGGTGGGAGCAGTCGGCCCGAGGAGTATACCCAACGATCGAGGCGCACCCTACGCCTCCGGCGTGACCGTCTCCACCGCCCGCCACATGTACCACGACGCCACGGTGCGGTACGGCGACCACGGCTCGCCGATCTCGCGGGCCTGGCGGGGCGTCGGCGTCTCGGGGAGGCCGTAGGCGGCCTGCATCCCCTTCCGCACGCCGAGGTCACCGACGGGCAGCACGTCCGGGCGGCCGAGCTCGAACATCAGGAACATGTGCGCCGTCCACTCGCCCACGCCCTTGACGGCCGTCAGCCGCTCCATCACCTCGTCGTCGCCGAGGTCCGGCATGGCGTCGAAGTCGAGCGTGCCGTCGACGCAGTGCTGCGCGAGGTCGCGCAGGTAGCCGGCCTTCTGGCGCGACACGCCCGCGCCGCGGAACGCCTCGTCGGTCGTGGCGAGGATGTCGATGGGATCGGGCGTGCGCTCCTCGTCGCCGTACAGGGCGAAGAAGCGGCGCTGGATGGCGCGCGCGGCGGCGCCCGCGAGCTGCTGGAACATGATCGAGCGGACCACCGCCGCGTACGGGTCGCCGCCCGGCCGCGGCTGGTACGGGCCGTGCTCCTCGATCAACGCGCCGACGACGGGGTCGGCCGTGCGCAGGTGCGCGTAGGCGGCGCGGGCGGAGAAGCGAAGGCGATTGGCCATACACGCATCGTACCCGGCGAGGGCGAGACGATCCGGTCAGCCGGCCAACGTCCGAACGCGCCGCTCGGGGAGGACCAGCGGATTGCCCTCGACAGGATCCTCGATGACGCGCACGGGATGTTCGAAGACCTCGCTCAGCAGCGAAGCCTCGAGGACTTCGCGCGCCGGTCCGAAAGCGGCGACGCGGCCGCCGTGGAGCAGGAGCACCCGTGCGGCGTGCGTGGCCGCGAGGTTGAGGTCGTGCAGCACGGCCACGACCGATATCCCGCGGGCCGTAATGTCGTGGAGCAAGTCCATCACCAGCGCCTGGTGGCGCAGGTCCAGTGCGCTCGTCGGTTCGTCCAGGAGCACGAGCGGCGTGCGCTGCGCCAGCACACGCGCCAGCGAGACAAGCGTCTGCTCTCCCCCCGAGAGCGTCGGGAACGTGCGCGTCGCCATCGACTCCACTCCGGTGAGCCGCATCGCTTCCTCGACGGCGGCCTCATCGTCGCCGGACTCGGGCGTACGCAGCCACGGCACCCGCGCGAAGCTCACCACCTCACGTGCCGTGAATCGGAAGGTTGTCGGCGTCTGCTGCGGCAACACCGCGCGAAGGCGCGCCTGCTCCATCGCGCGCATGTCGGCGATTGGCCGCCCCTCGATGCGGACGCTACCCGACGTCGGCGCCAGCTCTCCGGCAACGATGCGGAGCAGGGTCGATTTGCCCGCTCCATTGGGTCCCACCACCGCAAGCAGTTCGCCGCGCTCCGCCTCGAAGCTCGCGTCGTCGAGCAGGCGCGCCTGGCCCACCTCGAACGAGACGCCATCGACGGCGAGGAGCGCGGTCACATCCAACCGCCCTGCTCGCGCGTGGTGCGGCGGAGGAGGAACAGGAAGTACGGCCCGCCGATGAGCGCCGTCACCACGCCCAGCGGGAGCTCGGCCGGCACCACGATCGTGCGAGCCACGAGGTCGGCGCCGAGCAGCAAGATCGCACCCCCGAGCGCGCTCGCGGGTAGCAGCACGCGGTGGTCGGGGCCGATCACGATACGCAGCAGGTGGGGCACGACGAGGCCGACAAAGACCACGATTCCGGCGACCGCAACCCCCGCACCGACGACAAGCGTTGACACCACGATCACGAGTACTCGCACGCGCTCGGTACTCACACCCAGGTGGAACGCCTCGCGTTCGCCGAGCACGATCAGGTTCATCGCGCGGGCGTGCGGCAGCAGCACCAGGCCGAAGACCGTCATCAACGCCACCGGCAGCACCACGCGCCAGGTCGCGCCCGCGAGGCTGCCGAGCGTCCAGAACACGATGCTACGCAACTCTGCGTCGTCGGCCAGGAAGCCGGCGAGGCCGATCAAGCCCCCTGCAATGGAGTTCATCGCGACGCCGGTCAGGATGAGCGTCACCACCTGCGTCCGGCCGTCGGACCGTGCCAGCCCGTACACCACGAGGGTGAGCAGCAGCGCGCCGGCGAACGCCGCGAGCGGGAGCGACAGCCAGCCGAGCGGCGCGACCCCGGTGATGATCAGCACGATCGCGCCCAGCGCTCCCCCGCTCGATACGCCGATCAGGCCCGGCTCGGCGAGCGGGTTGCGGAAGATCGCCTGCAGCGACGCGCCGGCCATGCCCAGCCCGGCTCCCACGCAGATGGCAAGCACGATGCGAGGCATCCGGATGCCCCACACGACCTGCTCGCGCAGCACGTCCACCTCGATGCCCGTGGAAATGCCGACGCGGTTGAGCAAGACGGTCGCCACCTCCGCCGGTGGGACACGTACGGCGCCGATACCCGCGTTGAGCAGAACCGCGACCACGAGCAGCACGGTGAGCAGCGCGAACGCGGGCGCAGCGCTCGACGCGCTCGACCCCTCGCCTCGCTGCCAGAGCCGCCACCACGCGCCGCGCGGCACGCCTCTTCGCACGTCTCGAGCTCGCTCGGCGGTCTGGCGTCGGATCATGGACGCACGCTCTACGGGGATCCCGCGTGGATCGCTGCGATCAGCTCGGCGAGCGCCGCGCCCGAGCGCGGACCGTAGCCGAGCAGATACTGGGCGTCGAAGTCCACGACGGCGCGGTGGCGTCCTGCTGCCGTCTGGGCCATCCCGGGGATCTCAAGCAGTCCGTCGATGCCTCCCACGGACTCCAGTCCCGTGGTGATCACGAGGATCACGTCGGGGTTCGCGGTGACCAGCGCCTCCGGCGTGATCGCCATGAACCCCTGCACGCCCGCCTCGACGCCGACGTCGATCCCGCCCGCGGCCTCGATGAGCGAGGTGGCTCCGGCGCCGTCGCCGCCGATGAGCTGCGTGTGCGCCCCTCGCAGGTAAATGAACGCGACGCGCGGCTCGGCTTCAGAGCTCGCGGCGGCCGCGATCGCCTCCTCGATCGCCGCCAACGACTCGGCCGCCAGCCGTTCGCCGCGGAGCGGCACACCCAGCGCCGAGGCGATGCGCGTGATCTTCTCCTCGATGGTTTCGAGCGTGTTGTAGTCGGGGAGGATGAGCACGGGGATACCCGTGCCTCGGATCTGCTCGATCACCTCGGGCGGTCCGGCGAAGGTGGTGCCGAGCACCAGCGTGGGCTGGAGCGCGATGATGCCCTCGGCGCTCAGCGCGATCTGCACCCCCACCTCCGGCAGCTCCTGCGCCTCGGGCGGGTAGGTCGACGTGGCATCCACGCCGACGACGCGGTCGCCCAGCCCGAGTGCGAACACGATCTCGGTGATGGTCCCGTTCAGCACCACCAGCCGCGAGACGTCCTCGATGACGATCTCGTCGCCGTCGACGTCCGTGACGGTGACGGGCAGCTCCGGCGCCTCCTCGACCGGCGGCTCGGTCGGCGTGGGCGCGGGTGTCGATCTGGCCGTGGTGGTCGCCCTCGGCGTCGGTGCGGGCGTCGCGGTATCGGTGGCCGCCGCGGCAGGCGTCGGCGTGGGCGTGCTCGGCGCCGTCGGCTCCGCCGTCGCGGTGCGCTCCGCCGTCGCGACCGCGGACGGGCCGGGCGCGGCGTCGTCCTCGCCCGTGCATGCCGCGGCTGCGAGCGTCACGGCGAGGAGCACCAGCGCAGCCCGGGCTGCGTGCATCATGCTGCCCACGGATGGCCTTCCGGTCGTGTTCAGCTCGGTGGCGTCCTTCGAGGGTAGGCACACCGCGCCGTGCCGTTCTCACCATGCGTGCAAGAAATCACGATAAATGGAAGATATGTGTAGACTCGCGACCACGTCATACCGCGACTCGATCACGAAGTCCCACACGCCAGGGAGGCGCCATGTTCATCGCGATGAACCGGTTCCAGATCGCCGAGGGCCGCGAGGAGGAGTTCGAGCGGAGCTGGCGCGAGCGCGACAGCTACCTGGACGAGGTGCCGGGCTTCCAGCACTTCGCGCTCCTCAAGGGCGACAACCCCGGCGAGTACATCTCGCACTCCACCTGGGAGTCGCGCGATGCGTTTGTCGCGTGGACGCAGTCCGACGTCTTCCGCAAGGCCCACGGCCAGCCCCTCGCGGGCGGCGTGATGCAGGACGCCCCCCACGTCTCGCTCTACGAGGCAATCCTGGTGACGCCCGGGGACTCGACCGACTGAGCATCCCGGCCCGCCGCTAGCGTGAGGACGGCTCCTCGCTCGCGCCCACGCTCGCGAGCCAGCGCTCCGCCTCGCGCGGGGAGCGCAACCGCACGAACTCGAGGTGGGCGTGCGCGGGGTCGCGCATCGCCGCCTGGAACTCACGGCGGCGACGCCGGAACGTGCGGAGCAGCCACAGCAGGATCGAGTCCCGGCTCGCGAAGGACATCCGCCAGCTCTCGCGGTTGCCGTGCCACAGCTCCTCGCGCCGCCACGAGCGCGCCATGGTGCGGCGCAGCAGCCGCCACGCGCACGTCCGGAACGGGTAGTCGAGCCAGACCACGGCTGCCGCCCGCGGCCAGACGACCCGCTGGGTCATCGCCGAATAGTTGCCGTCGACGACCCACCCGCCCAATGCCGTTGCGGCCTCGGCTCGTGCGGTGAAGACCTCGTCGGGGACCTCCACCCACTCCTCGGCGAAGTGGAGCGCGTCCAGCTCGACGTGAGGGGCGCCGAGGGCGGCTGCGAGCCGCCGCGCGAGCGCGGTCTTGCCCGCGCCGCTGCTGCCCACGACCACGATCCGTCTGCCGATGTCCGTCACGTGCTCCAGCGTCCGCGCGGCCTACACACCTCGGCGCCTCGTGAACGACAACGCCGCCGCGCTCTCGCGCAGCGGCGTCTCGATGGTCGGCGCGGGCCCTTGCGGGCCGCGCCGCGCTCCTCGTCGGGAGCGACCTACATGTACTGGCCGCCGTTGGGCGAGAGCTGCGCGCCGGTGAAGAAGCCGCCCTCGGTGCAGAGGAAGCGCACCAGCGCCGCGATCTCCTCCGGCTCCGCGAAGCGGCCGAGGGGGATCTGCGACTTGATGTTGTCCTGAATCTCGTCGGAGAGCGCCGTCACCATGTCGGTCGAGACGAAGCCCGGGCACACCGCGTTGACGGTGATGTTGTTGCGCGCGAGCTCCTTCGCGGCGGTCTTCGTGAAGGCGATCATCCCGGCCTTCGCCGCCGAGTAGTTCGCCTGCCCGACGTTGCCCATCTGGCCGATGATCGAGGACATGTTGATGATCCGGCCGTAGTTCGCCTCGCGCATGTGCGGCACCGCCGCGCGCGTGCAGTAGAACATCGACGACAGGTCCGTCTGGATGACCTCGTCCCACTCCTCGACGGAGAGCCGCGCGATGGTGCGGTCGCGGTTCACGCCGGCGTTGTTGACGAGGATGTCGATCTTGCCGAGTTCCTCGACGGCAGTTTCGACCACGTCCGAGGCCTCGTCGGCGTCGGCCACGTTGGCCTTGACGAGTACGACGGTCCCGCCGAACTCGTGGATCATGTCGCGCGTCGCCTCGGCCGCGTCGGCGTTCGACACGTAGTTGACGATCACCGACGCGCCCTCGCGCGCCAGCTCGATCGCGCACGCGCGCCCGATGCCGCGGCCGCCGCCGGTCACCACCGCCACCTGTCCCTCGAGTGCTCCAGCCATCTCCGCCTCCCTGTGGTGGGCTCATGTTCTGCGCCGCATCGTGACCGTGCGGCGGCGAGGGCGCAAGCCTGTCCGGTCCGGCCCGTCCCCGCGCGCGGGTGAGCCTGCTCAAGCGTGCGACGAGGCCTCGGCGTGCGCAGACCCCCTCACCCTCGCCCTCTCCTCCGCAGACGGAGGAGAGGGGATCAGAACCAGAAGGGGGCGCGGGTGAAGCGCTTGCTGGCTAGACGACCGTCGGTGGGGTGTACTCGCCCCACTCCTCGCGCAGCACGTCGCACATCTCGCCGAGGGTGGCGTAGCTGCGCACCGCGTCGAGGATCGGCTCCATCATCGAGTCGTCGCCGCGCGCGGCCTCGCGCAGACCGACCAGCGCCGTGTCCACGGCGCCCTGGTCGCGCTCCGACCTCACGCGCGCGAGGCGCTCGAGCTGGGCGTCGATGACCGCCGTGTTCGGGCGGAAGATCGGCGTCGCGTCCTCGTCCTGGTCGACGTACTGGTTGACGCCCACGACCACGCGCTCGCCGTTCTCGATCTCGTGCTGGTAGGCGACCGAGGCCTCCTGGATCTCGGACTGCACGTACCCGCTCTCGACCGCCGCGACCGCCCCGCCGATGTCCTCGACGCGGTCGATGATCGCCTGCGCGGCCTCCTCGAGCTGGTTCGTGAGCGACTCGACGTAATACGAGCCGGCGAGCGGGTCGATGGTGTCGGCCGCGCCGGTCTCGTGGGCGATGATCTGCTGCGACCGCAGCGCGAGCTGCTGCGCCTCCTCGGTCGGCAGCGCCAGCGCCTCGTCGTAGCACGACAGCGCGAGCGACTGCACACCGCCGACGACGGCCGCGAGGGCCTGGATCGCCGAGCGGGTGAGGTTGTTGAGCGGCTGCTGCGCGGTCAGCGTGGAGCCGCCGGTCTGCGTGTGCGTGCGGAACATCATCGCGTTCGGGTTGGTCGCGCCGTAGCGCTCCTTCATCGAGCGCGCCCACATGCGCCGCAGCGCACGGAACTTGGCGACCTCCTCGAAGAAGTAGTTGTGCGTGTTGAAGATCCACGACACCCGCGGCGCCACGTCGTCAACCGACGCGCCCTGCTCCAGGCAGCGGTCGAGGTAGGCGAAGGCGTTGGAGAACGCGAACGCGACCTCCTGCGCCGCAGTCGAGCCCGCCTCACGGATGTGGTACCCGGAGACGGAGATCGAGTTGAAGCGCGGCGACTCCTGCGCGCAGTAGTTGATGAGGTCGGCCGCCAGCCGCACCGAGGGCCCAGGCGGGAAGATGTACGTGCCACGAGCGACGTACTCCTTGAGCACGTCGTTCTGCGCGGTCCCCATGATCACGTTCGGCGGGTGCCCCTGCTTCTCGGCGGCGACGATGTACATCGCCACGAGGATCGGCGCCGGCGCGTTGATCGTCATCGAGGTCGAGATCCCGTCCAGCGGGATGTCCTCGAACAGCGTCTCCATGTCGGCGAGGCTGTCGATGGCGACGCCCACCTGCCCGACCTCGCCGGCCGCCATCGGGTGGTCCGAGTCGTAGCCGGTCTGCGTCGGGAGGTCGAACGCCGTGGAGAGCCCTGTCTGGCCGTTGGCCAGCAGCTCACGGAAGCGCTCGTTGGTCTCCTCGGGCGTCCCGAAGCCGGCGTACTGGCGCATGGTCCACAGCCGCCCGCGGTACATCGTCGGCTGCACGCCGCGCGTGAACGGGTACTGGCCCGGGAAGCCGATGTCCTCGAGGTAGTCGACACCCTCGACGTCGAGCGGGGTGTAGAAGCGCTGGGCTTCGGCCGAGGAGGTCTCGAACGTCTGCCGGCGCTCGGGGAAGCGGCCCAGCACCTTGGCCAGCGGGCCGCCTTCCCACGTGCCCTGCGCGTCCTGGATCGCCGTCGCTTCTTCCGGCTTCATCATGGTTCTGCTCCTCGGACCCTGGCGTCTGCTCCGATGCTGCCGTGGCTAGCGCAGCTCGTCGATCATGACGAGCGCGTCGCCGCGGATCACCTCGGTGCCATCCTGGTTCGTGACGTTGGTGTTGAGCGAGACCTGGTTGCGCTCGGTGTTGACGGCCGTGGCCTCGACGTTCGCGGTGAGCGTGTCGCCGGGCGAGACGGGGGCGCGGAACTGGAGGTTCTGCCCCAGGTAGATCACGACCGCGTCCGGCGCGAGCCGGGTGCCGAGGGCCGCCGAAATCACACCCGCGGCGAGGATGCCGTGGGCGATCGGCGCGCGGAAGCGCGTGCGCGCCGCGTACTCGGCGTCACTGTGCAGCGGGTTCGTGTCGCCGGAGACCTGGGTGAACATCGAGATGTCCTCCTCGGTCACGGTCTTCTCGAAGCTCACCGTCGTGCCGACGGTCACGCCCTGGACGTCATCAGCCATCGTCATCCCCTCGCCTGGCGCGCCCGGCGGGCGCGTGTACTCCTCGCATGCCGCGAAGTCGCGATGAGCATAGCCGGAATCGCGCGAACGCGGCACGCCTTGGGCCAGCGCATCAGTGTGCGCTACTCGGCGTCGCCGCGACGACTAGCCGGCGAACTGGAGCATGCCGCCGACAACGGCGGCTATTGCGAGCGTCTGGATCAGGAGGGCACGGTACAGATCGCCACGCGTGACGAGGTTGCTCGTCCGCTCACCGAGCGTTGCAATTCGAGGCTCGTGCGTTTGCTCAGCCACGTCTTGCGCCCTGCCTCAATGGTTGCATTCTAGGTCGAGCCCGCTGGATTGACGGCCCGCAAGCGTATTCCGCAGCATTTAACCGTTGATTACGAATAAATGCGAAAAAAGATTGACCCAGCCCGCCGACCGGCGATAATGGACACACGGACCACGCACCCCCGACCGGGGACGCGTGACCGGTTCCCAGGCGGGGAAGCCGAGCCGGAAAGCATCAGCGGTACCCCTTGCGCCGACGCGCGAGGCGAGCGTACGCGGTGCGGCTGAAGGGGCGCATGGAGCGCGCACGCGACGAACTGATCCGTATCCTCCACGAGCGCGGCGACAGCTCCGTCGCCGGCCTCGCCGAGGCCATGGGCATGTCCCAGGGCTCCGTGCGCCGCCACCTCGACATCCTCGGCGCCGACGGGCTGATCGAGACCCGCCAGGAGCGCCGCCCGCGCGGCCGCCCCCTCACCGTCTACTCGCTGAGCGAGGCCGGCGAGGAACGCTCGTCCGCGGCCAACTACCAGCGCCTGCTGGACCACGTCTACCCCGCCCTCACCGACCTCGCCGCCGATGAGGTGTCGGGGCAGCCCGGCGCCGCGATCCTGTGGCGCATCTTCGAGTCCGTCGCGGAGCGCGTCGCCACCGAGCAGGCCCCATTCGTGCGCAGCGACGAGCTGCCGAACCGCATCACCGAGGTCGTCTCCGCCATGAGCGAGGTCGGCGTCCTGCACGACGCCGTCGACGAGGGTGACGCCTTCCGGCTCAGCAACGTCGGCTGCCCGTGCCGCTCGACGGCCCTCGAGACGGACGCCGCCTGCGAGGCGGACCGCTACAGCATCGAGTTGCTCGTGGGCGCGCCGGTCGAGCAGGTCGCGACCATCGCGGGCGGGTCGGCGTGCTGCGAGTACATCGTGAGAAAGCCCGCGGACGGCGACGCCGCCCGCGGCTCATCGGTCCCGGCGTTTGGCGCGCCGGCGCCACCATCACCAGGCAGAAGGCCAGGTCAAGAGCCATCGAGCCGAGCGAGAGTGGAGTTGCTGTGAGCGCAGTGAACGGGCAGGAGTCGGCGCAGCCGCTGCTGGAGGTCCGCGACCTCCGCGTGAGCGTGGCCGCGGACCCGGAGATTGAGATCGTCAAGGGCGTCGACCTCGCGGTGCGGCCCGGCGAAGTGCATGCATTGATGGGGCCGAACGGCTCGGGCAAGAGCACGCTCGCCAACGCCATCGCGGGCAGCCCCGAGTACGTCATCGACAGCGGCGAGGTGCACTTCCAGGGCGAGGACGTGACGGCGCTCACCGCCGACGCGCGCGCGCGCATGGGCATGTTCCTCTCGTTCCAGTACCCCACCCCCATCCCGGGTGTGACGATGGTGAACCTGCTGCGCATGGCCATGAAGGCCCGCAGCGGCGAGGAGCCCCCGGCGCGCGAGTTCCTGCAGCAGCTCCGCGAGGTGCTCAAGACGCTCCGCATCGACGAGGACTTCGCCCGCCGTTACGTCAACGACGGCTTCTCCGGCGGCGAGAAGAAGCGCGCCGAGATCCTCCAGCTCGGCATGCTCAAGCCGCAGCTCGCGATCCTGGACGAGACCGACTCCGGCCTCGACGTGGACGCGCTGCGCACCGTCGCCGAGGGCGTGAGCGCGCTCCACAACCCGGAGATGGGCATCCTGCTCATCACCCACTACCAGCGCATCCTCAACTACATCACGCCGGACTTCGTGCACGTGCTGGTCGACGGCCGCATCGTCCGCTCCGGCGGCGCCGACCTCGCACACCGCATCGAGGCCGACGGCTACGACCCCATCCTGCAAGAGCTCGGCCAACCCGCCGGGGCGGCCACCTAGGCCAGCGACGCAACTAGCGAACGAAGCGAGGGGCCAACGATGACAACCGTGAACCCGAAGGCACGCGAGGCTGTCGGCGAGTACCAGTGGGGCTTCCACGACACCGAGGCGCCGCTCTTCCGCGCCGACAAGGGGCTGGACGAGGAAGTCGTACGCCAGATCTCCGGGCTCAAGGACGAGCCGGAGTGGATGCGCGAGTTCCGCCTCGAGTCGCTCCGCACCTTCTTCGAGAAGGAGGACCCGACCTGGGCCGGCAGCCCCGACCTCCTCGAGGCCATCGACTTCGACGCCATCACCTACTACGTCCGCGCGACCGACCGCGACTCCACGGACTGGGATGACGTGCCCGAGTACATCAAGGACACGTTCGACAAGCTCGGCATCCCGGAGGCGGAGCGCCAGTTCCTGGCCGGCGCGGGCGCGCAGTACGACTCCGAGGTGGTCTACCACAACATCCGCGAGGACCTCGCCAAGCAGGGCGTGGTCTTCCTTGGGATGGACCAGGGGCTCGCCGAGTACGGCGACCTGGTGGAGGAGCACTTCGGGACCGTGGTGCCGCCGGGGGACAACAAGTACGCCGCGCTCAACAGCGCCGTGTGGTCCGGTGGCTCGTTCATCTACGTGCCGCCGGGCGTGCACGTCGAGGTGCCGCTGCAGGCCTACTTCCGCATCAACACCGAGAGCATGGGCCAGTTCGAGCGGACGCTGATCATCGCCGACGAGGGCTCGTACGTGCACTACGTGGAGGGCTGCACCGCGCCTATCTACAGCACGGACTCGCTGCACTCGGCAGTGGTCGAGATCATCGTCAAGAAGGACGCTCGCGTCCGCTACACGACCATCCAGAACTGGTCGAACAACGTCTACAACCTCGTCACCAAGCGTGCGGTCGCGTACGAGAACGCCGTGATGGAGTGGGTGGACGGCAACATCGGCTCGAAGCTCACGATGAAGTACCCCTCGGTCTACCTCATGGAGCCGGGCGCGCATGGCGAGATCCTCTCGCTGGCGTTCGCCGGGGACGGGCAGCACCAGGACGCGGGCGGCAAGGTCATCCACGTCGCGCCCGACACCTCGTCGGCCATCGTCTCCAAGTCCGTCTCGCGCGGTAGCGGCCGCACCTCCTACCGCGGCCTGCTCAAGGTCGAGGAGGGCGCCGAGGGCTCCACGTCGACGGTGCGTTGCGACGCGCTGCTGCTGGACGAGCACTCCCGCTCCGACACCTACCCGACCATGGAGGTGGACGAGGAGCGCGTGAACATCGGCCACGAGGCCTCGGTCTCCAAGCTCGGCGACGACCAGCTCTTCTACCTGATGTCGCGCGGGCTCACCGAGGAGGAGGCCGGCAAGATGGTCGTCAACGGCTTCGTCGAGCCGATCGTCAAGGAGCTGCCGATGGAGTACGCCATCGAGCTCAACCGCCTCATCGAGCTCCAGATGGAAGGCTCGGTCGGCTAGCGCCGGCCCTCGAAGGAATCGAGCACACAGGACGCCCATGACGACCGACGCCGCCACCGACCACTACGCGGAGCCCGCCGTGACCGTCGCCGCCGAGGGGCGCGGCGAGCCCGGCTGGCTCCGCGACCGCCGCGCCGAGGCCGCTCGCGCCTTCGACGCCACCCCCCTGCCCACGCGCGCGCTGCGCCCGTGGCGCTACACCGACGTGACGGGGCTCGACTTCGCCGCGTTCGCGCCCACGCCCGGCGCACTCAGCATCGAAGCCACGACGCCCGACGGCGCCTACGCCGGGACGATCGCCGGCGCGCTCGGCACCCACGAGGCGATCGTGCGCGACGGCCTCGGCTCGCTCGCGCCGGCGACCGAGGGCAAGTTCCAGGCCGCCAGCGCCACGCTCTGGACCGACGGCGTGCTGGTCCACGCACCCGCGCGCACGGTCTTCGACGCACCCGTCGTCGCCGAGCTCGACGTGCCCGAGGGCGACGCCGCGGTCTTCCCGCGCGTGCTCGTCGTCGCCGGCGAGCACGCCGAGGTGACCGTGGTGCTGCGCCTCCGCTCGACCAACGCCCCGCTGCTCGCGGCCGGCATCGTCGAGATCGAGGCGGGCCAGGCCGCGCGCGTGCGGCTGCTCATCGACGACCGCTGGGGCGCCGACACGCAGGACTACACCACCGTCCGCGCGCGCCTCGGCCGCGACGCCGACCTCCAGGTCGCCTCGCTGGCCATCGGCGGGCGCGTGGTCAAGCAGACCGTCGAGGTCACGCTGGAGGGCGAGGGCGCCAACTCGGCGATCCGCGCCGTCGCGCTCGGCGACGAGGACCAGCACTTCGACTTCGTTACGTTGCAGGACCACACGGGCCCGCGTACCACCTCGGACGTCGAGGTGAAGGCGGCGCTCGCCGGTGCCTCACGCTCGATCTACTACGGCATCACGCGCGTGGGCGAGGAAGCCGCGGGCGCGGAGGCGAACCAGCAGAACCGCAACCTGCTGCTCTCGAACGCCTCGAAGGCCGACTCCGACCCGGTGCTCGAGATCCTGACAGCCGACGTGATCCGCTGCGGCCACGGCGCGACCGTGGGGCCGGTGGACGACGAGGCGCTGTTCTACCTCCAGAGCCGCGGGCTCGACCGCCGCACGTCCTTGCAGCTCCTCGTGAGCGGCTTCTTCCAGACCGTGCTGCGCGACATCCGCCTGGAGGGCGTCGCCGAGGAGCTCGAGGAGACGGTCTTCGCCAAGCTCGCCCGGGCCGAGCTGTAGCCGCCCCATGGAAGGTTGCGCCCGTGCCGCGTGAGCGCGTCGCCTCGGTCTCCGAGATTCCCGAGGGTGAGGTACGCGTGGTGCTCTGCTCCAGTGGCCGCTCGCTCGCGGTCAGCAACGTGGAGGGCGAGCTCTTCGCCATCGACAACGTCTGCACCCACGACGACGGCCCGCTCGGCGAGGGGCGGCTGCGCGGCGGCCGAGTGATCTGCCCCCGCCACGGCGCGGCCTTCGACGCTCGCACCGGCCGCGCGCTCACGCTGCCGGCCGTGCGCGGCGTCAGCGCCTACGACGTGACCGTGGACGGCGAGGACGTGCTCGTGGATTGCGAGGCGGCATCGTGACCACCTCGGGCGACGGCGTCGGCAGCTCCGCCTACGCGTTCGATGTCGAGCGCATCCGCCGCGACTTCCCCGTGCTCAAGCGCGAGGTCAACGGGCACACCCTCGTCTACCTCGACAACGCAGCTACCTCGCAGCGGCCCGTGCAGGTGATGGCGGAGATCACGCGCTTCTACCGCGACAGCAACGCCAACATCCACCGCGGCGTGCACACGCTCTCCGTCGAGGCAACCGACCAGTACGAGGGCGTGCGCGAGAAGGTGCGCTCCTTCATCGGCGCGCCGTCGGCGTCCGAGATCGTCTTCACCCGCAACACCACCGAGTCGATCAACCTCGTCGCGCACGCCTGGGCGCGCGCGTTCCTCGAGGCAGGCGACGAGGTGGTGATCTCCGAGATCGAGCACCACTCGAACATCGTCCCGTGGCAGATGCTGCGCGACGAGCGCGGCATCGTGCTGCGCCACATCCCGATGCTCGACGACGGCACGCTGGACCTCGACGTTGCCCGCGCGACCATCGGCCCGCGGACGAAGCTGCTGGCCATCACGCTGATGTCGAACGCCCTCGGCACCATCGTCCCCGTCGGCGAGCTGGCCGACCTCGCGCATGCGCACGGCGCGCGCGTGCTGGTCGACGCGGCGCAGGCCGCGCCGCACCTGCCGATCGACGTCGGCGAACTGGGCGCGGACTTCCTCGCGTTCTCCGCCCACAAGATGCTCGGCCCCACCGGCGTCGGCGTGCTGTGGGCGCGCGGCGAGCTGCTGGAAGCCATGCCCCCGTTCCTCGGCGGCGGCGACATGATCGCCACCGTCTCGCTCACCGAGTCCACGTGGAACGAGGTGCCCCACAAGTTCGAGGCCGGCACCCCCAACGTCGGCGGCGTCATCGCCTTCGGCACCGCCATCGACTACCTGCAGGCGCTCGACATGGAGCGGGTGCGGGCGCACGAGCGCGAGCTGACGGGCTACGCGCTGAGCACGCTCGCGCGCGTGCCGGGCGTGACGCTGCACGGCCCCCTCGACCCCAACCTGCGGGGCGGCGTCGTCTCGTTCAGCCTCGAGGGCGTCCACCCGCACGACGTCGGGCAGGTGCTCGACAGCCGCGGGGTCGCGATCCGCGCCGGGCACCACTGCGCGCAGCCGGTGATGCAGCGCCTCGGCATCCCGGCCACCGCGCGCGCGTCGTTCTACATCTACAACACCCGCGACGAGGTCGACGCGCTCGAGGAGGCGGTCCGCGAGACCGCGAGCTACTTCGGCTTCACGCCCGGGGCCACGGTGGCCTGACGATGACCGACGCCGCCCTCGACGACCTCTACCGCGAGATCCTGCTCGACCACTACCGCAGCCCGCGCAACCGCGGCCGCCTGGACGCGCCCACGGCCAGCGCCGACGGCGCGAACCCGCTCTGCGGCGACCAGATCACACTCGACGTCGTCCTCGACGACGACGGCAACGTCGTGGACGTGGCGTTCGAGGGCTCGGGCTGCTCGATCTCGCAGGCGTCGAGTTCGATGATGACCGGGTACGTGAAGGGGCGGCCCACCGAGGAGGCCCTCGCCGGCGTCGAGGCGTTCCAGCGCATGATGGTCGACGGCGACCCGCTCGACGAGGAGTTCGGCGACATCGAGGCGCTCTCGGGCGTGCGCAAGTTCCCGGTGCGGGTAAAGTGTGCATCGCTCGCCTGGAAGACCCTCGAACAGGCGCTGACCGCGCAAGCGGACCAGGCCGATCCCGTCACGACCGACGAGAGGAGCATGACGACATGACCGACACGACCTCCGTGGAGCGCCCGAACGTCGATACGCTGCGCGAGATCCTGCGAGACATCCAGGACCCCGAGTTGCGCATGAGCATTGTCGACCTCGGCCTCGTCTACCACGTCGACATCGACGACGACGGGCTCGTGACCATCGACCTCACGCTCACCACGCCGGCGTGCCCGATCGGCCCGATGCTGCAGGGGCAGGCGTACCACATGCTCACCCAGCTCGAAGGCGTCGAGGACGTCGAGGTGAACCTGGTGTGGGACCCGCCCTGGGACCCAAAGACCATGGCCTCGGAAGAGGTCCGGATGCAGCTCGGCATCTGGTAGCACTGCACCCCCTCGCGCCGTCCCGCCACTCGATCATGCGCCCCGCATGACGGCCGACTCGCAGCCTCCCCGGGGGCGGCCTCGCAGCCGCCGCGACGTGCTGCGCCTCGGTGCGGGCGTGCTCGCCGCCGCCCTGCTCGCGGCGTGCACCACGTCCGACGACGAGGAGCCCGAGCCCGGCGAGACGCCCGAGCCCACGCCGTCGCCTGGTCCCGCGTTGCCCCTCGCACCCCTGCCCGCCATCCCGGCCGTCGCGTCGAACGGCCTGCTGCGGCTCGCCACCGTCGCCGAGCCGGAGGTGCCGACGGCGCTCGTCTACTCCACGCTGGTCACGGTCGACCCTCGCGACGCCCGCATCCACAGCGACCTCGCGGACTTCATCGAGCAGCCCGACGCGCTCACCGTCACGTTCACGATGAACTCCCACGCCGTCTACCACCCGCGCAGCGGTGGCTCGGGCAGCGGGCCGGATGCGATCGACGCCTCCGAGGTGGCCCGTGACTTCACCATCCGCGCCGACGCCGAGGAGTTCCTGTTCAGCCATGTCGCCGACGAGATCACCGCCGTCGACTCGCTGACGCTGCGGCTCGGGCTGCGCGCCCCCTACGCGCTGCTCCTCGACCAGCTCGGCGACGTCGCGACCGCGGGCATCCGCGCCGACGCGCCGTCGACGGTCGGCATCCCGCTCGGGAGTGGCCCCTTCATCCCCGAGCGCCACGAGGACGGCAGCCTCATGCTGCGACCCCACGCCGGCTACCACCGCCTCGGGCTCCCGTTGCTGCGTGCGATCCAGATAGCCACCGCCGACCGCGAGCGCACGCTCGGCGCGGCCTTCGCGGGCGGCGCCCTCGACGTCCTCGCGCTCGGCTCGCCGGACAGCGTCCTGCGCGCCTCCGAGCGGTCCGACGCGCGGGTGCTGCAGCGCAGCTCGCGGCGCGCGCGCGGCCTCGGGCTCTCGCTCGTCGGCACGAAGGGCGGACGCGAGGTGCGCTTCCATCCGGCCTTCCAGGACCAGCGCGTCCGCCGCGCCGTCGCGATCTCGCTCGACCGCGACGCGATTGCGGCCTACGACGACGCGGTCGACGCCGGACCGATCGGCCCCGCCTTCGCCGCCGACGCCCTCGAACCCGCCACCCTGGGGACGCACGAGCTGTTCCAGCACGACCCGCGCGAAGCGGCGCAGCTGCTGCAGGCTGCGGGCCACGAGGAGCTGACGTTCACCCTCGAGGCACCGCTCACGCAGCCGCTGCGCGGCCTCGCGCAGCTCATGGCGCGCCAGCTCCGCGAGGCCGGGGCCACGGCCGTGCTCGACCTCGTCGACCACTCGCGGCTGCAGACCGACCTCGCCGGGGGAGACTTCCAGGCGATCCTCTTCGAGCTCGAACCCGTGCGCTCCCCGGACATCGGGCTGCGGCTGCACATGTCGGGCGGGCTCAGCGGCGTCTCGCCGTGGGGCTACTCGAACCCCGTCTACGACGGCGCGGTGCGCGACGTGCTGGCGTCCATCGACCCCGGCGCGCGGGCCGCGGGCGCGCGCGCCGCCCAGCGGCTGCTGCTCGACGACGTACCCGCGATGATCCCGCTGCCGGAGCCCATCGAGCGCATCGCCATCGCGGAGGCCGTCGGCGGGTACGCGTACGACGCGTACGACTTCAACGAGCGCGGCCTCGGCTCGCTGTGGCACGTCGACACCGGCTCCGCGCAGACGCCTCGCCGGCCCGTCACCACGGCAGGTGCCCTGTGACGTCGCCTCCCCCGCCTCCCGCGCTCGACCTCGACACACTGCGCGACGCCCTCGAGGCCGCCGTGCACGACGCCTGCGAGGCGATCCGCACGGTCATGCGCCGCGGCTCCGTCCGCGTCGGCCACAAGTGGGGCGAGGGCCCGGTCACCGAGGCCGACCACGCCGCCGACGAGATCCTGCACCGCCGCCTCACGCCGCTCATCACCGGCGCGCACTGGCTCTCCGAGGAGTCCGAGCAGGAACACCCGCTCGTCCCCGGCGAGCCGACGTGGGTGATCGACCCATTGGACGGTACGCGCGAGTTCCTGCGCGGCCTCCCGGAGTTCGGCGTCTCGGTCGGCCTCTTCGCGGAGGACCGGCTCGTGCTCGGCGCGGCGGGGCTGCCCGCCGGCGAGGAGCCCGTCGTCTACAGCGGCCTCGTCACCGACGGCCGCAGCGAGGCCCGCGTCGACGGCGTTTGGCTGCCGACACTCGATGGCAGCGGCGTCGACGCCGACGGCGAGGGTGACCCGGGCCGCATCGTCGTCTCGCGCTGGGACTACGAGCACCGCCGGCTGCAGCACCGCCTCCCCTTCGATGTGTACCCGCTGGGCTCGGCCGTCGTGAAGCTCGTCCACGCCGCCACCGGCGAGGCCGGCGTCTACCTCTCGACCGGCCCTCGGTCGGTCTGGGACGCGGCGGGCGGCGCAGCGGTCCTCGCCGCTGCGGGCGGCGTCATCCTCCAGACCAACGGCCAGCCGCTCCACCTCTCCCCCCAGCAGGAGCGCATCCCCCCGTTCGTCGCCGGCGCCCCCGCCCGCGCAACCGCGCTACTCCGCAGCCTCGGCGTCGAGGTGTAGGCAGGCGAGCTAGCGAGCCGGGGAGCCCTCGCGCGTGCCCGCCTCACGCTCCTCCGCCCCCCGTCTCGCCTCCCCCACCACCGTCGACCGGAAGCCGGGCGCGAGGAGGAGGACGGCGAGGGCGCCGACGATGACGAGCAGGGCGTAGATGATCTGGGCGGGCTGGGTGCCGATCGCCTCGGCGAGGAGGCCGCCGGCCGCGGCGCCCATCATCATCGTCGCGCGGTCAAAGGCGAGCAGGCCCATCAGGCGGCCTCGCATCTGGTCCGGCGCGGCGTCCAGCATGATCACCTGCACCAGCGCGAACGCTCCCGACTGGAACAGCCCCGAAGCGAAGACGAGCACCAGCGGCAGCACCAGCCACGCCCGGCCCAGCTCGCCCGGCAGGTAGGTGCTGAGCGCGAACAGGATCAGCAGCGAGCCGAACGCGACCATCATCAGCGGCACCAGCACGCCGAGCCGCCGCGGCGACCTGGACGCGATGGTGAGCGCGCCCACCAGCGACCCCGCGCCCGTCAGCGACATCATCACCCCGAAGCCGAACGGCCCGATGTCGAGCACCTCGAGGGCGAAGAGCGGCGCGAAGAGCTGCATGAACGAGAGCCCGAACGCGAAGTAGATGAGCGCGAGGCCGATCGCGCCGCGGATGGTGGGCGTGCGCCACGCGTAGCGCATCGCGTCGCCGAGCCCGCCGAGCATCGCGCCGACGCCCGACGCGGCCGGCGGGACGTGCGGCGGCACGCGCAGCATCGAGGTGGCCGTGACGGTCCCCGCGTAGATGACGGCGATGGCGACGAACGCGCCGTTGACGCCGACCGCCGCGATGAGGAAGCCCGAGGCCGCCGTGCCCGCGATGCGCATCGTGTTCTGGGTCGCCGAGAAGAGCGCGATCGCGTTGGTAACGCGGTCCGGCGGCACCACCTCGGGGACGAGCGACTGCCGCGCGGGCTGGTCGAACGCCATCGTCACGCCCCGGATCGCGGCGGCGGCGTAGATGTGCCAGAGCTCGATGAGCCCCGCGACCAGCAGCACCGCGAAGCTCACGTTGAGGACGAACGCGCCGATCTGCGAGAGCTGGAGCACGCGCTTGCGGTCGAACCAGTCGATGGCGACGCCGGCGAAGATGCCGAAGACGAACTGCGGCAGCGTGCGCGCCGCGATGACCCCGCCGAGCTGCGCGGGCGACTCGGTCAGCGCGTAGACGAGGTACGGCCGCGCGATGTTCTCCGTCCACAGCGCGGCGGAGTGGCTGGAGACGCCGAGCCAGAGCAGGCGGTAGTCGCGGATGCGCAGCGACGAGAACATGCTCGCGCGGTCTGCGGCCATGCTCGCCTCCACCCACTGGCCGAGGGCGCCCCGGGAGACGAACCTAACGTGCGCGTGAGACTGACGCTAGCCGCGCGCCCCCGCCTCCTCCACCAGCAGGTCCGCCAGCGCCGCGAGGTCCGCCACGCGCTGGACGCGCTCGTGGTACGGCAGGTCGCGGTTGCGAGGCCAGTCGCGGAGGAACGGGCGCACCTCGGTGCGGTCGGCGAGGTACTGCGCGGTGCGGCCGTCGTCGTCGATGTGTTCGTCGGCCTCGAGGACCATGACGGAGCCCGCCTTGAAGTGCGGGCTCGGCAGCCAGGTGATGTTCCAGTACGCGTTGTCCAGGTACAGGTCCAGCCCGTGCCATTCGAGCCAGTGGATCGGCGAGCTGCGCCGCCCGGTCAGCACCGCGACGCGACGCACCTCGCTCAGCCGCGCGAGCGCCTCGCCGACGCCGGGCAGCGGCCGCCGGAAGTCGAACCGCAGGTGGTCGAGGGGCCACGAGAGCCACTTCGGAGGCACCACTGCGCGGTGTGGCCGCTCGTGCGGGTCCAGGAAGCGGCGGCTGATCCCCATGTTGAGGCCGCGCTCGCCCCCGAACGGCGGGCCGCAGATCACCCCGTCGAGGTCGACGGTGAGCAGCGGGAGCTCTTCGCGGCCGCCCGTGGTCATGCCTGCGGCGTGTCCTGGCCCCGCACCTCGATGGGTGGTTCGGGCGGCGGCTGCGGCGGGACGCCCGGCTGCGGCGGCACGGCGATGCGAGCCGACGGGACGAGCGAGACGTCGACGCCCGGCGCGGCGGCGCCGCGCAGCGCCTCGGCGAAGCGGCGCAGCCGCGCCTGCACGCGGCCGAAGATCGTGTCGGGCGGGTACGCGCCGTCCTCGCCGGGCTCACCCGCGGGCACGCCCGTGAGCAGCTCGATCCCCTGCTCGATGCGCTCGATGGCCCAGACGTGGAACTCGCCGCGCTCGACCGCCTCGGCGACCTCGGGGCGGAGCACGACGTTCGGGACGTTCGAGGCGGGGATCATCACGCCCTGCGTGCCGTCGAGGCCGCGCGCGGCGCAGACCTCGTAGAAGCCCTCGATCTTCGCGGTCGCGCCGCCAATCGGCTGCACCTCGCCGCGCTGGTTGAGCGAGCCGGTGACGGCGACCGACTGGCGGATCGGCGCCTCGGCGAGCGCGGACAGGAGCGCGTACAGCTCCGTCGAGGAGGCGGAGTCGCCGTCGATGTCGTTGTAGAGCTGCTCGAACGTGAGGCTGGCGTGGAGCGCCATCGCCATGTCCTGGCCGAAGCGGTCGGCGAGGAGGCCGCGCAGGATCAGGAAGCCCTTGTTGTGCGTCCGCCCGGCCATGTCGCTCTCGCGCTCGATGTTCACGATCGTGCCGCGCCCGGCGGAGACTACGCAGGTGATGCGCGAGGGACGCCCGAAGGTGAGGTCGCCGAGGTTGTAGACGGACAGCGCGTTGATCTGCCCGACCTCCTCGCCGGCGGTGTCGATGAAGACCGTGCCCTCCTCGATGAGCTGCTGCATGCGGTCCCGCACCAGCGAGGAGCGGTACTCGCTCTCCTCGAGCGCCCGCTCGACGTGGACGAGGTCGGCGACGCCGGTGCCGTCCTGCGCGGCCCAGTAGTCGGCCTGGCGCACGAGGTCCAGCAGCGCGCCGATGTTGCCGGAGAGCCGCCGCTGGTCCTCGACCTGCCGCGAGGAGTGCTCGATGAGCCGCGCGACGGCCTGGTCGGAAAAGCAGGCGAGCCCGGCGCGGTCGCACTGGCGGTGGATGACCGAGGAGAGCCCGAGGATGTTCTCGCGGCTGCGCTCGAAGTCGACCTCGAAGTCCGCCTTCACCTTGAACAGCTCGCGGAAGTCCGCGTCGAGGCGGTACAGGTACGGGTACATCGAGGCATCCCCGATGATGACGACCTTCACGTCGAGCGGCATCGGCTCCGGGCGCAGCCCGGCGGTGGGGATGAGGCCGAGCGCCTGTTGCAGGCTCTCGATCGTGAGTTCGCCGGAGTGCAGCGCGCGCTTGAGCCCCTCGTAGGCCGCGCCGTTGGTGAGCAGGTCGCGCATCCGCACCATCAGGTAGCCGCCGTGGGCCCGTCCCAGCGATCCCGTGCGGATCATCGTGTGGTCCGTGACGACCATCCCCGCCTGCCCGACGTACTCGATGCGCCCGAGGAGGTTCTGGTACGTCGGGTTCGTCTCGACGATCACCGGTGCACCCGCGCCCGCGTCGTTGGTGATGAGCGCGTTGACCTGGTAGCGGCGGAGCAGCGCCTCGCGCTGCTGGTCGGTGTCCGCTCCGCCCGGGCGCTGGCCCTGCGCCGGGGCGCGCAGGCGGTCGCGCTCGCGCACGAGGTCCGCCTGCACGGCGGCGAGGAACGCGCTCACGTCGTCGCGGTCCGGGAAGAGCTGCTGCACCGTCCCGAAGCGCTCCTCGACCGCCTCGCGCGCGACATCCTCGTCGAGGCGCACGAGGGCGTCGCGCGCCTCCCGCTCCAGGCCGCGGATCTCCAGCAGCGTGTCCTGCACGACCGGTTCGAGTTCCTCGCGCGCGCGCCGCATCGTCTCGTCGCGTTGCTCGTCCGGGAGCGCGGCGAACTCCTCGTCCGAGGCGGCCCGGCCATCGATCAGCGGCGCCGACATGACCCCCTGTGGCGTCATCTGCAGCGCGAAGCCCATCTCCGACGCGCGGCGCTGCAGCGCCTGGATCAGCTCGCCCCGGCGCTGCTCCGAGCCGCCGCCCACGTCCGCCCGGCGGCGCACGTACGCGTCCGACTCGAACGCCTCGCGCACGTCCTCGACCGCGCGCTCGACGGTGCGTCGCACGAGGGCGGCGAATCCGGTCGCGCCGCCGGCGGGCAGCTCGAGGCCGACGGGGCGGTCGGGGTCCTCGAAGTTGCGGACGTAGACCCAGTCCGGGGGCGCGGGCTCCATCTCCGCGCGGCGGCGCAGCAGCGCCTCGATGATCGAGGACTTGCCGATGCCGTCGGGACCCGAGGCGTAGAGGTTGTAGCCGCGCGCTTTCATGCCGAGCGAAAACTCGATGGAGCGGACGGCGCGCTCCTGCCCGAAGACGGCCTCCACGGCGTGGAGCTCCTCGGTGCTCGCGAACGGCAGATCGTCCGCGTCACAGCGGGCCGTGAGGTCCTCGACGCCGACTTCGAGGGCGCCCATCGGCTCGTTCATCGCGTGTCCCCTCCGGCTCGGCCGCGGCGAACGGTGGTGGTCAGTCGAGCGTAGCACGCTCCCGGCTGTGCGCCGTGCTAGCATCCCGCGGTCGATACGGCGGGCGATCACGAAAGGATCGATGCATGCGTGCGGCCGTGATCAGCGAGCCAGGCGATCCCGACGTCTTCGAGATCCGGGAGCTTCCCGACCCGGAGCCCGGGCCCGAGGAGATCCTCGTCTCCGTCCACGCCAGCGCGCTCAACCGCGCCGACCTCATGCAGCGCCGAGGGGGGTACCCTGCCCCGCCCGGCATCCGTGGCGACGTGCCCGGGCTGGAGATGGCGGGCGTCGTCGAGGCCGCCGGCGACCGCGTCACGGCGTGGGAGGTCGGCGACCGCGTGATGGCGCTGCTCGGCGGCGCCGGGTACGCCTCGAAGGTCACGGTCCACGAGCGCCAGGTCATGGCGGTCCCGGACGGCCTCGGCTTCGACGAGGCCGCGGCGATCCCCGAGGTGTACCTGACCGCGTTCGACGCGCTCTTCCAGCACTGCGAGCTGCTGCCGGGCGAGAACGTGCTCGTCCACGCCGCCGGATCGGGCGTCGGCACGGCTGCCGTGCAGCTCGCCGCGGTCTCCGGCTGCCGGGTCTACGGCACCGCGGGCAGCGAGGAGAAGCTCGCCAAGGCCGCCGACCTCGGCCTCGATGTCGGCATCAACTACAACGACAGCGACTTCGCCGAGGTCATCGCGGAGGACACCGGCGGCGCCGGCGTCAACGTCATCCTCGACGTCATCGGCGCGCCCTACTGGGAGCGCAACCTCGCCTCGCTCGCCGTGCGCGGGCGCATGGTGCTCGTCGGGACGATGGGCGGCGGCCGGCTCGAGACGAACCTCGGCCTGCTCATGGGCAAGCGCCTGCGCGTACACGGCACGGTGCTGCGCGCCCGCCCACTCGAGGAGAAGGCGGCGCTCACCCAGATCTTCGCACGGCGTCACCTCCAGCACTTCGCCTCGAGCCGCCTCGTCTCCGTGGTCGACCGCGTCTACCCGCTCGAGGAGGTGGGCGAGGCGCACCGCTACATGGAGAGCAACGCCAACTTCGGCAAGATCGTCCTCCACATCGCGGACTGAGCCATGCCCACCCCGCGCGGCCTCGCCCCAGCCGGACGCGCGAGCGTCGAGGCCGTCGCGCGCCGCCACCTCGACGACGGCCTGCACACCGGCGCGCAGCTCGCCGTCTACCGCGACGGCGAGTTGCAGGTCGACCTGCGGATCGGCTCGGCCTCGGCGCCGGAGGCGAGGATGCTGTGGTTCTCCGCCACGAAGCCCCTCGCCGCCGTCTCGGTGCTCATGCTCGCCGAGCGCGGCGCGCTCGACCTCGACGCACCGATCGCCGAGCTGTGGCCTGAGTTCGGCGCGGGCGGCAAGCAGGCGTGCACCGTCCGCCACGTCCTCACGCACCGCGGCGGCTTCCCCGTCTTCCCGTGGGAGTACGACTGGGAGCACATCGACGACTGGGACGCGGTCTGCGCGGTGACCGCCGCCATGGAGGCGGCGTGGGCGCCCGGCGAGGACACGGGCTACCACCCGGTGACCTACGGCTTCGCCCTCGGCGAGGTCATCCGCCGCGTCGACGGCCGCGCGCCGCGCGACTTCCTCCGCGACGAGGTCTTCGGGCCGCTCGGCATGGACGCCTCGCTCGGCATCGAGGACGCGCGGCAGCCGGACGTGGTGACCGTCGAGGCGATGTCCGAGGTCACGATGCTCGACCCCACGGGGAGCGAGCGGCGTACCTCGGACATCGTGCGGCGCTTCCGCCTGCCCTCGACGCTGCGCGCGCAGATGCCCGCCGCGAACGCGATCGGCAGCGCCGAAGCCCTCGCTCGCTTCTACGACGCGATGCTCGACGCTCGCAGCCCCCGGGACGCCTCGACGCGCCCGCGCCTGCTGTCCGCCGAGGTGGCGACGCAGGCGACGACGCGCCAGTGGCGGACGGACTTCGACCGGACGTTCATGCTGCCGGCGTCGTACGGCCTCGGCTTCCTCGTCGGCGGGGTGATGGAGCCGTACAACCAGCCCGACGTCTTCGGCCACAGCGGCCAGCAGTCCACCATCGGGTACGCCGACCCCGAGCGCGGCCTCGCCGTCGCGTACGTCACCAACGGCCTGCACGGGCCGCTCGAGGTGCAGATGCGCTACAGCGACGTCGCGCTCGCGGTCATCGCCGCGTGCGAGGAGGCGGACCGCGCGGGTTGAGCGCTACTGGCGACGGCCGCGCTGCCGGCGTCGACGCCGCCGGCGCTGGGCGTGGCCGGGCCGCGAGGTCGTCGGTGCGGTGGGCTGCGGGGGCGGGACTTCCTTCGGTTCGCCGACGATCTTGCGGGAGATCCACCGCGAGAGCTGGAGCGACCAGAAGCTGGCGGTCACGAAGAGCGGCATCGAGATCGCGACCGTCAGCCAGTCTCCCCCGCTGGACGCGAACGAGATCACGCCCGCGACAAGCGAGAGCACCACGGTCATCACCAGGATCTGACGGTCCAGCACCCCGGCAGTATGCCACCACGGGCCGCGCTGACGCCGCCGCCTCGCGGCACTGGTAGCCTCGCGCGCACCTATACTGGGGCCGTGACTGAAGCTGGATTCGACGACGCCTCGCAGCGCGCTTCGACGCCGCGCGCCACCGACTCGCCCGGTCTGCCCGACCGCGCCGAGGACGCCCCGACCCGACCTGCGGACGCGGCGGAGGGCCGCTTCCACGTCGTCGAGCTGCCGGAGCGCTTCGACCCGCGCGTGCTGCTCAATGGCGCGACGGCCTCGACAGTGAGCGCGTATTACGAGCGCCCCGACCAGGACCTCGTGCTCGCGGGCATCGGCGTGGCCGCGCGCGTCGTCGCGCCACCCGGACGCGGCGCGACCGCGCTGCGCGAGCCCGCCCGAAAGCTCCTCGACGCGTGGGACGGCTCGGCGAAGCAGGTGCTGCGGCCGCGGCTGCTCGGCGGCTTTGCGTTCGACGACGCCGCGACGGGCAGCGCGCACTGGGCGGGGTTCGACGCCGGCTGGCTGCTGCTGCCACGCATGCTGTTCATCCGCGAGCGCGGCGTCAGCGGCGTGGTGCTGGCCCCGGACACGGACCGCGAGGACCTCTACACGCTCCTCGCCGACCTCGCCGCGCGCGACCCGGCCGAGCGCGAGGCGCCGGTCGCCGACGCGACGCAGCTGCGCGTGCTGTGGGACGTGAACCGCCCGGCCCTGCTCATGGCCGTCGCCAGCGTCGCGGCGGACATCCGCTCCGGCGCCTACGAGAAGGCCGTGTTGGCCGCCACGCGCGAGATGGAGGCCGAACGCCCCATCGAGCCCGGCGTCGCGCTGGCCCGCCTGCGCGAGGGCTACCCGATGTGCCACCTCTTCAGCTACCGCGCGGGCGACGGCATCTTCCTCGGGGCGAGCCCCGAGCAGCTCGCCGGTCTTCGCGACGGGCGCATCACCACGCTCGGCCTCGCGGGCTCGATCCGCCGCGGGCAGACACCCGAGGAGGACGAAGAGCTGGGGGACGCGCTGCTCAACAGCGTCAAGGACCGCATCGAGCACACCATCGTCGTGCGCGCGCTGCGCGAGGGCCTGGACGAGCTCGGCACCGGCCTGCACGCGCCCAACCAGCCCGAGCTGCTCCGCCTCTTCAACATCCAGCACCTGGCGACCCAGGTGACCGCCGAGGCGCGTTCCGGCGTCGACGTGCTCGACGTCGTCGAGCGCCTGCACCCGACGCCGGCCGTCGGCGGCTGGCCGACCCCGATGGCGCGCGCCGTCATCGGGCACTACGAGCGCTTCGACCGCGGCTGGTATGCGGGGCCGGTGGGGTGGATCGACGCGGCCGGCGAGGGCGAGTTCGCCGTCGGACTGCGCTCCGCGCTCGTGCGCGGCGCGCGCGCGTGGCTCTTCGCGGGCGCGGGCATCATGGGCGACTCAGACCCCGAGGCCGAGCTGGCCGAGATCGAGCTGAAGTTCCGGCCCCTCACCACCGCCCTCGGCGGGGGCCAGCTGTGACCACCGACGACGGGGCGAACGCGCTCTACCGCTACATCGGCGCCTTCACGGCCCAGCTTGCGCGCAGCGGCGTTGGCCACGCGGTGATCGCGCCCGGCTCGCGCTCCACCCCGCTCACGCTCGGGCTCGACCGCCACCCCTCGATCAAGACGTGGCTGCACGTCGACGAACGTGCGGCCGGCTACTTCGCGCTCGGCCTGGCGCGCCAGCTCAACGCACCCGTCGCGATCGTGACGACCTCCGGGACGGCTTCGGCCAACCTCCTCCCCTCCATCGTCGAGGCGTCCCTGTCACGCATCCCCCTCGTCGCGCTCACGGCGGACCGGCCGCCCGAGCTGCGCGACATCGGAGCCAACCAGACCATCGACCAGACGGGGCTGTTCGGGAGCCACGCCCGGTGGGCCGTCGAGCTCCCGGTCACCGACGGCAGCGCAGCGCTGGAGGCGTACGCGCGGAGCATCGCGGCGCGCGCCGTGGCCTCAGCCGCCGAGGCGCCCGCGGGGCCGGTCCACGTCAACGTGCCGCTCCGCGAGCCGCTCATCGGGGCCGGCTGGCAGCGTGCATTCGACGAGGGCGCCGCGACGGCGTCCCTGGACGTGCTGCCGAACCCGGTCACGCCGTTCGAGCAGCCCGCGCCCCGGCGGCCATACGCGCCGGTGCTCACGCCGCAGATCAAGCGCCCCCACGAGCACGCCCGCGCCGCGGCAGCGCGGCTGGTCGGGCCGATCCTCGGACGCCGCGGGATCATCGTCTGCGGCCCGGAGTCGGCGGGCCTGCCCGCCGAGGCCATCGACACCCTCGCGCGCACGCTCGGCTGGCCGATCCTCGCCGACCCGCTCTCCGGCGTCCGCACGGGCCGCCACAGCATGGTGCGGGTGATCGACACCTACGACGCGCTGCTGCGCTCCCCGCGCTTCGCCGCTCGGGCCGCGCCCGAGGTGGTCCTGCGCTTCGGCGCCGCGCCGACGTCGAAGGTGCTCAACCAGTTCCTCGCCTCGCTGGACGGGGTGCCGCAGTTCGTCGTCGACGTGGCGGGCGGATGGCGCGACCCGGACGCGGTCGCGTCCGTGATGCTGCGCGCCGAGCCGCACGGGCTGTGTGACGCGGTGGTCGAGGCCCTCGGCGCGCGACGGCCATCGGCGTTCACCGGGGCCGCCAACGACCCGGCCCGCGTCGGCGCGCCGTACCACGCCGACTCCTCGTGGCTGCAGTTCTGGACCGGCGCGAACAGCACCGCGCGCGCGGCCCTGGACCAGATGCTGCGCGACACCTCCGAGCCGTTCGAGGGGTACGCGCCCGTGGCGCTCGCGAGCGCGCTGCGCGACGTCAGCACGGTGGTCCTCGGCAACTCGATGATCATCCGCGATGCCGACTCGTTCATGTGGGGCCAGCCCCGCGCGCTGCGCTTCCTCGGCACCCGCGGCGCCTCGGGCATCGACGGCGTCGTGTCTACGGCCGTGGGGGCCGCCGCGGCGGGGCTGGGTCCTGTCGCCGCGCTGGTCGGCGACCTCTCGTTCCTGCACGACCTCAACGGGCTGTGGGCGCTGCGCCGCCACCACCTCTCGCTCCTCGTGGCGCTGGTCAACAACGACGGCGGCGGCATCTTCCACTTCCTCCCGCAGGCCGACCACGCCCCCGCGGAGTTCGAGGAGTGGTTCGGCACGCCGCACGGGCTCGACTTCTCCGGCGCCATCGGCACCTTCGGCGGGCGCCTCGTGCGCCCCGAGCCGAGCGAGTGGCTGGACGCGCTGCGCAGCGCCGCGAACCTGCCCGGTCTCACCGTGGTCGAGCTGCGCACCGACCGCGAGCGCAACGTCGCGCTGCACCGCGAGGCGTGGGAGCGCGTCGACGCCGCCCTGCGCGACGCCGAGGCCGAGCCCACCCCGCCGGCCGCGGCCGGCGCGCGGTAGCGCCGATGCCCCGCTTCGACGTCGACGGGCTCGCGCTGCACGCCGACGTGGCGGGCTCCGGGCCGCCGCTCGTGCTGCTGCACGGCTTCACCGGCGCCGCCGACACCTGGGCCGGCCTGACGGCGGACCTCGCCGAGGACTACACGGTGATCGCACCCGACCTCGTGGGCCACGGACGCTCCGACGCCCCCGCCGGCGTCGAGCGCTACCGCATGCCGCGCGCCGCGAGCGACCTCGTCGCACTCGTGCGCCGGCTTGGCCACGACCGGGCGGCGTGGCTCGGCTACTCGCTCGGCGGGCGCACGGCGCTCCAGGTGGTCGCGCAGCACCCGGACGCCGTCGAGGCGCTGGTGCTGGAGGGCGCCTCGCCCGGCATCGCGGACCCTGAGGAGCGCGCGGCGCGCGTCCGCAACGACGAGGCGATGGCGGACCGCATCGAGCGCGACGGGGTGGAGGCGTTCGTCGACACCTGGGAGCAGGTGCCGCTCTTCGCCACGCAGCTATCGCTGCCCGCCGAGACCCGCGCGGCGATCCGCGCGACGCGCACGGCGAACACGACCACGGGGCTCGCCAACTCGCTGCGCGGGATGGGCGCGGGCGCGCAGGATCCGCTCCAGGACCGCGTCGGCGCGATCGATGTGCCGACGCTCCTGGTCGCGGGCGAGCTGGACACGAAGTACGTGGAGATCGCGCGGGATATGGCGCGCACGATGCCGGACGCTACGATGCATGCGATCGAGGGCGCAGGGCACGCCGCCCACCTCGAGCGTCCCGAGGCGTTCCGGCGCCCGCTGCTCGAGTTCCTCCGCCGCGCCTACCCGGGCGCACGCGCGGCGGCACGGGCCTGACACGCGAAGACGGAGTGGAGACCACGATGACGACGGAGGCCACCCAGACCATCGAGTGGGAGCAGATCGGCGACCACAGCGACATCTACTACCACAAGGCCGAGGGCATCGCGAAGATCACGATGAACCGGCCGGAGGTGCTCAACGCCTTCCGCCCCCAGACCCTGGACCAGATGGCGTGGGCGTTCGAGGACGCCCACATGGACCCCGACATCGGGGTCGTGCTGCTCACCGGTGTGGGCCAGCGCGCCTTCTGCACCGGCGGCGACCAGCGCGTCCGCGGCGAGGGCGGCTACATCGGCGACGACGGCATCCCCACGCTCAACGTGCTGCCGCTGCAGCGCTACATCCGCTCGATGCCGAAGCCGGTGATCGCGCTGATCAACGGCTACGCCATCGGCGGCGGCCACGTCCTGCACGTGGTCTGCGACCTCTCGATCGCCTCCGAGACGGCGCGCCTCGGCCAGGTCGGCCCGCGCGTCGGCTCGTTCGACGCCGGCCTGGGCGCGGCACAGCTCGCGCGCATCGTCGGGCACAAGAAGGCCCGCGAGATCTGGTACCTCTGCCGCCAGTACAGCGCGCAGGAGGCGATGGAGATGGGCCTCGTGAACGCCGTGGTCCCGCCCGACCAGCTCGAGGCCGAGGGCGTGCAGTGGGCGCGCGAGATCCTCGCGCATAGCCCGACCGCCATCCGCTTCATGAAGATGGGCTTCCTCGCCGACACCGACGGCATCGTCGGCCTGCAGCAGATCGCGGGCGACGCGACCTCGCTGTTCTACCGCACCGACGAGGGCAAGGAGGGCCGCAACGCCTTCCTGGAGAAGCGCACGCCGGACTTCAAGCAGTTCCCGCGCCTGCCCTGAGCGCGCCCGCCGGGGACGACGCGATGCAGGGGGCTTCGCAGCCCGCAGACGGGGACGGCCCCTCGCGCGTCGGTGCGTGGGTGCTGGCTGCCCGCCCACCGACGCTCACCGCCGCCGCCGCGCCGGTCGTCGTCGGCACCGCGGTGGCGCTGCACGCGGGCGAGGCGCAGGCGGGCCCCGCCGCGGCGGCGATGCTCGGCGCGCTCGCCCTCCAGGTGGGGGCGAACCTCGCCAACGATGTCTCGGACTTCCGCAGGGGCGCGGACACTGCCGACCGCATCGGCCCGCCGCGCGTCACGCAGCTCGGGATCCTGAGCGAGCGGCAGGTCATCGGCGGGCTCGTCGTCGCCTTCGGGGTCGCGACGCTGGCGGGGCTGTACCTCATCGCCGTCGCCGGCTGGCCGGTGCTCGCCGCCGGGGTCGCCTCGATGCTCGCCGCGCTCGCCTACACGGGGGGGCCGTGGCCGTTCGGCTACCACGGCCTGGGCGACGTCTTCGTGTTTATCTTCTTCGGCCTCGTGGCGGTGGTCGGCACGTACTACGTGCAGGCCGAGGCGATCACGGCCGCGGCCGTCGCGGCCGCGGTGCCCGTCGGCTGCACGGTGACCGCGATCCTCATGGTCAACAACATCCGCGACATCGAGACCGACGAGGCTGCCGGCAAGCGCACGCTCGCCGTGATGATCGGCCGCCAGCCCGCGCGCTGGCTCTTTGTCGCGACGGTGGCCGTCGCGTACCTCAGCGCCGCCACGCTCGCGCCCATCGACGGCTTCGGGGCGTGGACGCTGCTCTCGTGGCTGAGCATCCCGCTCGCCGTCTCGCCCGTGCGGGCGGTGATGAGCAGCACCGACGGACCGACGCTCAACTCGGCGCTGCGCGCGACGGCACGCCTGCACCTTGCCCTCGGTGTGCTGCTCGCGATCGGACTCGCAATCTGACACGATCGCCGCGATGTCCCTCGCGCGCCTCCGCTACCGTCCGTTCCGTCTCCCGATGCGCGCACCCATGCAGACCGCACGGGCCGCGATCGCGTACCGCTCCGGCGTGGTCCTCGAGCTCACCGACGAGGACGGCATGCGCGGGCTCGGCGAAGCCTCGCCGCTCCCCGAGTTCGGCGAGGGTGACGTCGACGACGTCCTCGGGCTGCTCGAGGAGCACGCCGGCGCCCTCGCCGAGGGCGCCCTCCCGGACGGCGTCGACGGCCCGGGCGCAGCGGCGCTGCGCTGCGCACTGGACGTAGCACAGCTCGACCTCGACGGCTGGCAACGCGGCACACGCGTCTCCCAACTCCTGAGCGAGCACCCGCGTACACGCGTCGAGGCGAACGCCGTGCTCGGCGACGGGCCGCCGGAGCAGATGCTGGCGGAGGCCCTCGAGGCCGTCGAGGCCGGGTTCCGCACGGTGAAGATGAAGGTCGGCGCCAAGGCCCCCGACGAGGACGTACGGCGCGTGCGCCTGCTCCGTGTGGCGATGCCCGAACTCCGAATCCGCCTCGACGCGAACGGCGCCTGGATCGAGGGGACCGCAGCCGAGACGCTGCGCCGTCTCGAATCGTGCGACCTTGAACTCGTCGAGCAGCCGGTGCCCGTCGACGCAACACGCCAGCTGGCGAGGCTGAGCCGCGACACTTCATCCCTCATCGCGGCCGACGAGAGCGTCTCATCGGTCGACGAGGGTCGGCGCCTGCTCGCGGCGGGCCCCCCGGGCCCGCGGGGGGCGCCCCCCCCGCGGCCCGGCGGGCGGCGCCCCGCGCGCGGGCGCCGCCCCGCGGCGGGGGGGCGGGGGGGGGCGGGGG
>VXMU01000114.1 GCA_009840945.1 Chloroflexota bacterium
GGGTGAGGGTGAGGGGGGTCTGCGGGGTGCGACGAGCTTACGAAAAGGCTCTCGGACGCCCTCTTCCGCCGGATCGGCTCAGTCCGCAGCGATCTCGCTCACGAACGAGTCGATGCGCGCCCGCACCTCCTCGCGCGTGGCGCGGAAGGCGGCCATGCGCTGCTCGTCGTCGCCCTCCGCGGCGGCGGGGTCCTCGAGGCTCCAGTGGAGCTGGGAGCCCGCGTGCGGGAAGACCGGGCACGACTCGCGTGCGCGGTCGCAGACGGTGATGACGTAGTCCCACGGCGCGTCCACGTACGCGTCGACGTGCGTCGACTCCGCCGCGCTCACGTCGATGCCGTCCTCGGCGAGCACGCGCACGGTGAGGGGGTTGAGGCCGGCTGGCTGGCTGCCGGCCGAGTGCGCCTCGAACGCCTCGCCGCCGCGCTCGCGCAGCAGCGCCTCGGCGATCTGCGAGCGCGCCGAGTTGCCCGTGCAGACGAAGAGCACGCGCGTGGCCACGGCTACGCCGCTTCGTCGATGTCGTGCTCGTCGGCGGGCGGGCTGCCGCTGCGGATGAGCATGTAGACCGCCGCGCCCAGCAGCGCGCCCGCGATGGGGCCTGCCCAGTAGACCCAGTGGTCCACCCACGTGCTGGACAGCAGCGCCGGCCCGAACGAGCGCGCGGGGTTCATCGAGGCTCCCGCGATCGGCCCGGAGAACGTCGCCGCGAGGGCGACGTAGCCGCCGATGGCGATCGCGGCGTGGTCCCGCACGGCGCGCAGGTCTGTCGCGACGGCCATGATCACGAACATCAGGAACGCCGTGATCACCACCTCGAGGCCGAGCGCCTGCCCGGCGCTGCCCGTCGGCACGGTGGAGCCGAGGTCGGCGACGACGCCGAACAGCCAGCGGAGCACGAGCGCGGCCGCCGCCGCGCCGATGAGCTGCGCGACGATGTAGGGCGGCACGTGCCGCTTCGGGAAGTGCCCGGCGATGGAGAAGGCGAGCGTCACGGCCGGGTTGATGTGCGCGCCGGAGATGTGGCCCGTGGCGAAGATCGCCACCATCACCGCGAGCCCGAACGAGATCCCGACCCCCAGGTGCGTGACCGCCCCACCGGAGACCTCGTTGATGACGGCCGCGCCCGGCCCGGCGAAGACGAGCAGGAACGTCCCGGCCGCCTCGGCGGCGTAGGCACGCATGTCGGAGCCGGTGGGCAGCAGTTCGTTCGCCACGATGCGGGAGCATAACCCGAACGCGGCCAAGCGGTCGTTAATCGCCGCGCCGGTTCGCCGCCGGTGGACGCTCGCCCTAGACTTGGGTGACGTAACGGACGGAGCACCCCGCATGCCGCCAGCCGATGGCATCGAGGTCGAGTGGCAGTTCGGCGTGGATGACCTCGCCACGGCGGAACGCGTACTCCACGAGCGCGCGGACGCGCTGGGACTCACCCTGACGCCGGCAACGACGACCGTGCTCCTCGACGAGTACCTCGACACCGCCGACTGGGCGTTCCACCGCGCGAGCTTCGCGCTGCGCCTGCGCGAGGCGGACGGCGCCGCCGAGGCGACGCTCAAGGACTTCGGCGACCAGACCGACGGCCCCTACCGCCGCCGCGAGATCAACGAACCGCTCGACGCGGCCGCCATGGGCGAGCTGCTCGCCTCGACCGGGCCGGTCGCGCGTCGCGTGCGCGCGGTGGTCGGGCCGGGCGAACTGCGTGGGCTCTTCTCGCTGCGCACCGAGCGCAGCACCTTCGACGTGCACGCCAACGGCGGCCAGCCCGTCGCCGAGGTCGCCCTCGACGCGACCGACGTGGAGAACGCCCGCGGAGCGGCGCACGCGCTCAGCCGCATCGAGCTGGAGCTCGCCGACCCGGACGCCCTCGCGGCCGTCGAGCAGCTGGCGACCGCGCTCGGCGCTGTCGAGGGCTTCGAGCCGGCGTCCGGGTCGAAGTTCGCGGCTGGCCTCGCCGCGACGGGACAGTCGCCGGACGCGCCGCCGGACCTCGGGCCGACGCGGGTGCGCCCGGAGTCGACGCTCGGCGAGGTGGCGTACGCGGCGCTCCGGCGGCAGTTTGGCCGCTTTCTCGCCAACGAACCCGGCACGAGGCTGGGGGAGGACATCGAGGCGCTGCACGACATGCGCGTCGCGACCAGGCGGCTGCGGACGGGCCTCGCGGTCTTCGACGCGGCGCTGCCACCGTCGCTCGCCGGGCTGCGGCCGGAGTTCGGCTGGGTCGCCGACGCGCTGGGCGACGTGCGCGATCTGGACGTACAGATCGAATGGCTCGGCACGGAGGCCGCCGCCCTGCCCGGGCCCGGCGAGGACTCCGCGCTCGCCCCGCTCATCGACATCCTCGGCGTGCGCCGGGAGGAGGCGCGCAGCCGCATGCTCGACGTCCTCGACTCCCCGCGCTTCGCGGCACTCGTCGAGGGCGCGACCGCGGTGCTGCGCGAGGGGGCGACGACACCCGCGGGCGCCGTCCCGGCCGCTGATGTGGCGCCGGCGCTGCTGCGCAAACGCTGGCGGCGCTATCAGCGCCTCGCGCGCGGACTCAGCGCGGCGTCGCCCGAGGACGACTACCACGACACCCGGATCCGCGCGAAGCGGATCCGCTACACGACCGAGTTCACGGCTCGGCTCTACGGCGGCGACGCTACCGGCTTCGTCGACGCGCTCAAGCGGACGCAGAACGACCTCGGCCGCTACCAGGACGCCGCCATCGCCGTCGACCTCCTCGAGCGCACCGCCGCAGCGCAGCCCCTCCCCCGGCACACCGTGTTTGCGATGGGACGGCTGGCCGAACGGCAACGCGAGGCGATCCGGTCGGTCATGGAGACGTTCCCGGCCACGCATCGCGAGGTGCGGCGCGAGTGGCGGCGGCTGCGCGCGGTGCTGGAAGGCGGCGCCGAGGGGGCCTAGCTGCGGCCCTTGATGCGCAGGCCGACGCCGAACGTTGCCTGCAGGCGCTCCTCGAGGCCGTCGGGCGTCCACGACGTCCGCCCGGGCAGGCTGACGCGCAGGTTGCGGCGCCCGCGCGAGGCCTTCACCGCATCGGGCTCCGAGCGGCGTCGCAGCTCCTCGGCGAGCGCCACGACGACGCCCGCGCGCTGCACGGTCTCCTCGTCGTCAGCGGTGAGCAGCGGGCGCAGCGAGCGCACCTCCCACGTCGGACGTCGCGCGACCCGTGCCGCCGCTGCGATGCGGGCGATCTGCGGCTGGGAGAAGCCGGAGAGATTCGCGTCCAGCAGGATCGCCGTGGTCGCCCCCGCGCGGCGGTAGAAGTCCACCTGCAGCCCGGCGTTGTACAGCATCGCCGCGTACTCGACCGTCTCGTGCAGTTCCTCGGCGTCCGGGTCGAGCAGTTCGATCAGCGTCACGGCGAGCTGCGCGCGGTCGTGGGCGTGGTGCGTCTCCACGTCGCCGAAGCGCTGCGCGAACTCCTCGACCGAGCTGCGCCGGACCGCGCTCGCCGGCGGGAGCTTCTTGATGAACTGCGACCGCGCGATGCCCTCGCGCAGTCCCTGTCCTGCGACGAGCACGGCGTCGGTGCGCGTGTGCCCGGCGACGGCGTCCACGACGAGGGCCCCGGCGGCGATGATCCCGGCGCGGTCCGCGTTGAGGCCGCGCACGCCGCGGCGCTCCTTGAACGACATGCCCGCGAGCAGGCGCGTGAGCCGGTGGAGGCGGCGGATGGTGATCGAGTGGCCGTGGAGGCGTGAGATCGGGTAGCGCTGCCGGCGACGGCTCACGTTCGCGAGGTTCCGGACGGTGCCTCCGGTGCCCACCAGCACCTCGCCGGATCCGAGGCGCGGGACACCCGCCGCGCGCAGCTCCTTGCGGACGTGGCGGCGCAGGGCGGTCATGGCCTCCTCGTCGGGCGGGTCGTCGGCCAGGAAGCGGTCGGTCAGGCGCAGCGTGCCAAACGGGAATGTCCACGTCGCCACCGCCTTGCGGTCCTCGATGCGCGCGAGGAGCAGGCTGCCCCCGCCGAGGTCGAGCAGCATGCCGCTGTTGATGGGCAGCCCGAAGACCGCGCCCATGGCGGCGAGGCGCACCTCGGCGTCGCCGCTCAGCACCTCGAGCTGCACGCCCCAACGGGAGCGCAACGCCTTCGCGAGGGCATCGGCGTTGGCCGCGTCACGCAGCGCGGCGGTACCGACGGCGCGGATCGACTCGACGCCGGCGTAGGTGGCGAGGCGGACGAAGTCGCCGATGGCGTCGAGGGTCTGGTCGAGCACCTCCGGGGGGATCGCACCGTGCGCGTCGACGACTCGTGCCAGCCGCAGCGTCGCGCGCGCGTCGTCGAGGATGTCGAGGTGGCCGCCCGGCAGCGGCTTCGCGATGAGGAGGCGGACGGAGTTGGAGCCGACGTCGATCACGGCGAGGGGCGCCGCGCCGTGTTCCATCGCTGGCCGACCTCTCGTGGGAGAGCCGGGGACGCCCAGCGTCCCCGGGGGCAAGCCTACCGCGTGCGGCCGTTACTGGTAGATCACGAGGTCCGGCGGGTGCTCCAGCCCCATCAGGGTCGCAGGCGTGATCAGCGGCGCGTCCCAGTGGTAGAAGAGCTTGATCGCCGCGCGCTCGGCGTAGTCCGCCCGGGCGTACATGTCGTACTTCGTGAGCTTCACGTAGGGGCTGCCGAACCCGTCCATGTCGATGGTCACGTCGACCTCGGGCACGTCGTGGTAGTAGTCGACGCCGGTCAGCATGCCCTGGAGGAACTGGTGGAGCACCAGCACCTTCGGCGGCAGGTCGTGCTCGCGCACCAGGCTCGCGAGGTAGTGCTGCACGCCGTTCACGTCGGCAGCCCCGATCGTGCCGATCGAGATGCCCGGCGCCGTGCCGAAGCTCCGGGTCGCGAACTCCGGGTCGAGCGCGAGGTGGACGAAGGGCTCGCGCAGGACATCCTCCAGCAGCATGACCTCGGTCAGTGCGTCCGACCATCCGATCTGCACGTCGACGAAGAGCAGGATGCCCGCCTCACGGGCCGCCTCGACGTACTCGCGCAGCAGGTCGTCTTCCATGCGCTGGAGGTAGAGGCCGTCGTAGCCCGGGTGGCGCTGTGCGACGGCGACGATGAGGTGGAGCGCCGGGAGCACCTCGCGCGTGCCGTTGAGCGCGTCGTACTCGGCCGCGAGGCGGGAGATGGCCGCGGCCGCCCCCGACGGCGAGTGCAGGCCGAGCTCACCCATCACGCCCACGCCCGGGTACCCGTAGAACGAGACGACCTGCGCGCTGTCGAAGACGGACGCGCGAGTGGGGATGGCCGGCGGCCGGAACAGCGCGCCCGGCGCGATGGGGCTCGTGCCGGGCTTCTGCGTCGCGGCCAGCGCCAGCGCCTGCGGCTCCGTGGGCTGCGGTTCGCCGTGCGTCGTGAGCGCTCCCGCGATGTGCAGCAGCAGCTCGACGTTGTCGACCCCCTCGATCGGGTTGGCCCGTACGGCCGGTGTTTCCTCGGACGCCACGGGCGAGAGAGCGGCGCTCAACGCGGCCCGGATCGCCTCCGCGGCCTCGGCCGAGAGCGAGATCGTGGTGGCTGGATGGCGCTCGCCGGCCGGGGCGTCGGCGTCGGCGTCGGTTGTCGGTTCGGCGGTCGTCTGTGCGGGTTGCGGCAGCACCGGGGTGGAGGCGCCCGCGACGGGCGCGACCGGGACGACGGCGCGCGCCTGTTGGGGCTGCGGCGCCGTCATGTCCGGAGCGGGCGAGGCCTGGACGAGCACAAGCGTCAGCGCTCCGAAGGCGGCGATGAGGACGACGGTGAGGGGGGCAAGAGGCGCGCGCAGGGTGGGGCTCCCAGCTACCCCGCCGCTGATTAACCGTAACACATCATTCCGCTAACGCGCTTTATTCATAGTGGAATGCGACTCCAACATTGATTGTGGATGACAAGTGACAAGGGGTCGTGCGGGCTGCGACAATGCCCACCGCGGCGCGGACAAGCTCGCGCCACAGGCGGGGAGAGGCTTCGTTGTGGCCGGTCGAGGACTACTGCGCGCGCTGATCGTACTGACGGCCGCGGCCGCCGCGGCCGTGTTCGCACTCCGCAAGCTCGGCATGATCGGTGCCGGTAACCAGGACTCGGCGATCGACTATGCGTCCGGATCCGACTCGTCAGGTGATGGCGGCGAGGACGACGCCACCGACGAGTAAGGCGATCACCACGGCGGCGACAATGCGCAGCACCGTCGGAGTCCAGAACCGGCGGGTCGGTGGATCCCAGTACGCGTACCCCGCCTCTTCGGTCAGGTCGGGGTCGAGGTCGCCCTCGGTCGAGTACTCCCAGCCGTCGTCCGCCATGCCTGTCCCTGCCCCGGATGCCATCGCGCTACGCCCGAGGCTAGCGAACGCGACCGCGCTGCGCCACGTGACGCACGCCCGGAGCGCGCCCGGAGGCCCGCCGTGACCGACGCTGCACGCGCGTCGACCGCCCCGAGCGGCGGACCGCCCGCCCCGCCGGACCACGTACTCCTCGAGATCGAGGCGGTCGCCGTCGACCTCGCGCGGATGGCGGGCGAGCGGATCGTGCAGACGCTGACCCGCGAGATCACCGTGGAGTACAAGGACCAGGGCAAGGACGGCCGCTCGCCCTCGAACCCCGTCAGCGAGGTCGACCACGCGGTCGAGGAGTTCTTGCGCGAGCGCCTCGGTGAGCGCTTCCCCGACCACGGCATCATCGGCGAGGAGATGGACACCCACCCCGACCGTGACGACGCCTTCGTGTGGGCCGTCGACCCGGTCGACGGGACGACCAACTTCATCAACGGCTTCCCGCTCTACGCGGTCTCGATCGGCGTCCTTCACCACGGACTGCCCGTAGTCGGCGCGATCTGGTGCTCGACCGGTCACGCGCTGCGGCCGGGTGTCTACCACGCACGCCTCGGCGGCGAGCTGTGCTTCGAGGGCGAGGCGATGCCCTCCGGCCGCCCCGCCAGCGGCGTCACCCGCAAGCTGGGCGCGGGCCCCGCGGGGTCGCCGGGCCGGTTCCGCGGCTGGGACATCCGCGTGACCGGGTCGGCCGCCATCGAGTGCGCCTTCGTCGCGGCGGGCGTCTTCCAGTACGCGGTGTTCACGGCGCCCAGCATCTGGGACGTGGCCGGCGGCGTGTGCCTCTCGCAGGCGGCGGGCCTGAGCGTGATGACCAACGGCCCGCGGGGCGTCGAGGACTTCCACCGCTTCGAGGCGCCGCGCGAGGTCAAGGCCGACCGCGAGCCCTCGCTGCGCGACTGGCGGCAGTTCATCGCGATGGGTTCGGAGGAGGCCACCGGCGGGATCGGCGAGATGATGAGCCGCCGCCGCAACCGCGTGCTGTTCCGCGTCCGTCGCGTGCTGTGGCGCTTCGCGGCGCGCTTCCTCATCCCGAGGTAGCACCGCCCGCCACGACGCCGCCCTCGCGGCTACTCCGACTCCTCGAGCCGCAGCTCGCCGCTCCACGCCTCCGTGCCGACCTCGATCTCGCAGGTCACGCGCGCGCCCCCTGCGGGGTCGCCGCGGAGCTGCGGGAAGCCGGCGAGGTCGCCCTCGGCGGCGTCGACGACGAAGCGGGCGCGCACGGCGGCGGCCCCGGTCTCGTCGCTCGCCTCGACCGCGCCGGTGGCGAGCGAGGCGTTGAGCTCGCCGGCGTTGTCGGCGACGGTCACGTAGCCCTCGGCGAGCGGGATCTCGCCCTCGCGCCCGAGCAGCCACACGAGGCTGACGGCGAAGACGACGCCGTCGCCGGCCTCCGACTCGCCGTCGAGCACCACCTGGCAGCGCCCGTCGAGGAGCTCCTCGCGCTCGATCACCTCGCCGCTGACGCGCCACACCACGGAGGTCATGGGGGCATGCTAGCGGCGGCGAGCGTCAGGGCCGAGCGTGGTGCAGACTGGTCCGCGATGGCCGATATCTTCTTCCCGATGATGCCGACGCCCGATTGGGCGCGGGACCTCTCGCACCGCGTGCTCGACGACGTGGGGGACGGGGGCCACTACACGATCGAGTGGCGCTGGGGCGACCCGCGGCCAAAGAGCTGGGCGCAACCCCTGCGTCGTCGCGTCGTGATCCGGGCGCCCTCGGACCGCGGCCACGCCGCCCTCGCGTCGACGCTGCTGCACGAGCTGGCGCACGTCGTGCTGCCCCCGGGGGTGCACCACTCACGCCTGTTCTGGCTCTCCTTCTACGGGCTCGTCGAGCGCTACGGATCGGGCGGCGGCTGCGCGCTCACGTCCGAGGACGCCTACGTGCTCTCGCGCCACTACCGGGTCACGGCGATCAAGGTGGCAGCCGACCTCGGTGTCCGCGCCGCGCGCGCCGACCTCGCGGAGCGCACGCCCGGCGCGCCCGACCCCCGGTACTGGCTCGCGGAGACGCTCGCCCTCGAACGCCGGCTCTTCGAGCAGACCTGCGATGCTTGCCTCCGGGACTCGGAGGTGCCCGTCCGCGCAGAGGCGGCTGGGTAGGCGCGACCGACGGCTGAGCCGCGCTCACCCGTCGAGTTCGAGCGTCTCCATCAACTCTCGCCACTCCCGAGCGGAGATCCCCGATGCCTTCCGCAGCTCGTCGGCCTCGGAGCGACGACCCTTGACCAGTGATCGGACGACCGAGAGTGCGCCGGCTGAGAGGTTCCCGCCGTTCATCCGATAGTCGCAAAACGCCTCGTAGGCGAGCGGGACCCAGAGCTTCACGACACGCTCGAGGATCGCATCGGCATAGACGCGGATTTCGTACTGGGCGTGCTCGTCCGCGCGCAGGGACAGGAAGTGCAGCAGGTTGTGCAGGTCAATCTTCCAGTACCACTGCGTGTAGAAGTTGAGCGACAGGTTCGTCCGGGCCAGCTCGCGCGCCAGACCGCTCTGGCCTTCGTCACCCGCCTCTCCGGCGGGCGACTCGTTCAATAGCTCCTCGTAGTGGCTGTAGGCGCGTTCGGCGTCCTCACGCAGCAGCTCCTGCACGCGCGCGGCTTCGTCCGGCGAGAGCTGCTCACCGCGGCCCTGGCGGTTGGTCGAGGACTGAGCCCGGATGACCTCAGCCTCCGGAATGTAGAACTCGCGGTCGAGGATCGAGTAGCGGGCGGAGTATTCGTTGACGTTGGCCGTGCGGTGCCGGATCCACTGTCGTGCGACGAAGATCGGGAGCTTGACGTGCAGCTTGATCTCGCACATCTCGAAGGGAGTCGTGTGCCTGTTGCGCATCAGGTAGCGGATGAGCCCGCGGTCGTCCGACGTACGTCGCGTGCCGCGCCCGTACGACACGCGTGCCGCCTGCACGATGGCGCCGTCGTCGCCCATGTAGTCGACCACCCGCACGAAGCCGTGGTCCAGCACCTGCACGGGCGTGTACAAGAGGTCTTCGAGGGCGGGGACGGTGGCGCGCTTCGTGTCGTACCGCTGCGTGCGCAGGGCCTCCAACTCGGCTCGCTGCTCCTGCGTCATGAAGTCGGTCGTGGTGCCCACCTCCCGCTCGGCGAGCCTCGTACCGGTGCCGTCACGCACCGCGGTTCGAGGCTCGGACCAGCCGCATTCTACACCCCGTCCACGGGCCAACCCGCCTTGGAGCATCGCTGTCGCCCACGACGGGATGGTCGAGGCCGCGACCGTCCTATCCGCCCGTTTACGGTCGCGTTAGCTCGCAAGTCGGTACCGTGAGCGGGTGCGCGCCCGACTGGCGCGCACGCTGACCGGCGGGGGCTTCCATGCTCGGACTACTCGGCACACGCAGCGCGTACGGCGGGAGCGCGCGGCCTCGGCGACCGCGACGCCGACTTCGAGATCATCGAGGTGGAGCAGGTGGGCGAGCCGGCCGAGCAGTACTAGCCTGCTGAGCACGCCCGCCACGTGCCGAAGGTCCGGGATGCGATTCGCCTGGTCGAGGGCGACGGGTGGCGGCTCGTCAGGACGCGCGGCAGCCACCGCCAGTACCATCATCCTGTGAAGAGCGGGACGGTGACGATTCCGGGCCGACCTCGGGACGATCTCGCGAGGGGGACCTGGCTCAGTATACTGAGGCAGGCCGGACTTCGAGGGGAGCGCCGGTGAAGCTCAAGTACGCCGTCGTCTATGAGCGAGCACCCGCCAACTTCAGCGCGTACGTGCCCGATTTGCCTGGCTGTGTCAGCACCGGCGAGACGCTCGACGACGTCAAGCAGATGATCGCCGAGGCCATCGTGTTCCACATCGAGGGCCTCACCGAACACGGTGAGCCCGTCCCCCCACCGAAGATGTCCGTCGGTGACGCCATGGCGCACCACATCGCGGCGCTCGCCGAGGCCAACGAGGATGTCCCGGATACCGAGACCACGTTCGGGATCGTCGAGGTGGAGACGGAGCCGTCGCCTGCCACAGCGCGCTGATTCCCGTTCAGGCTCCCGCTCCCTAGCACACCCGTCCGCCCGTTTACGGTCGCGTTAGCTCGCCAGTCGGTACCCTGAGCGGGTGCGCGCCCGGCTGTGGCGTCGCGCCGCGGCGGGGAGGCGTCCATGCTCGGGCAACTACGAACACGCATCGTCCTGGGGGCCGTCGCCGTCGCCGTGGTCGGGGCTGGCGTCTGGTACTTCGTCATCCGCGACGACGCACCCGCGCCTGTCAGCCTCGAAACCGCCGTCAGCTCGGTAGAGGACGCGACCGCCACCCCAACAGCGCCGCCGGCGGCCGCCACGTCCACCCCGGAGCCCACCGCGACGGCCGCGGCGACCGCCACCGAGGCGCCGGCCTCGACGCCCGAGCCAACGCCAACACCGACGCCCACCCCCACACCCACCGAGGAGCCGGCCCCGACGTGGCCGGACGACCCGACCGGCGAGTGGGTCGTCTCCGAAGCCGGCGAGACCTTCGTCGGCTACCGCGTCAACGAGGAGCTCGCCAGCGTCGGCGCCTTCACGGCGGTCGGACGCACCAGCGCCGTCACCGGCTCGCTCGTCTTCGACGGCGCGGCCATCACGGCGGTGGAGATCGAGGCGGACGTCACGCGCCTCAGCAGCGGCGACTCGCGTCGCGACAACGCACTCCGCTCGCAGGGCCTGGAGACCGGCACCTACCCCACGGCGTCGTTCAGCCTGACGCAGCCGATCGCCCTCGACGCCGTGCCGGCCGAGGGCGACTCGATCGCCGTCGACGCGGTCGGCGAGCTCACGATCCACGGCGTGACGAACGAGGTCACGATCCCGCTCGAGGGCCAGCGGACGGGCGGCTACGTCGTGGTCGTCGGGTCGCTGGAGATCACGTTCGCCGACTACGGGATGGAGACGCCGCGGGCGTTCATCGTCGTCTCGATCGAGGACTTCGGGGTGATGGAGTTCCAGCTCGTCTTCGAGCCCGCGTAGCGGCGTAGCGCCTCGACGGCCGGGTCAGGCGGCGGCTTCGACCTCGGCTTCCGCCTCGGCGATGCCGTCGTGCGACGACTTCGCGCGGCGCGCGGGCGACATCGTGATCCGCTGCGCGCCGAACAGGGCCATCAGCGCGATGAACGCGACGAGGGCCACGCCAAGCGCGGAGAAGGTCGCGAAGCCGCCGATCGCGTCGCCGAGCACGCCGAGCGGTCCGCCCATGAGCGGGAAGACGCCGAAGGTGAGCATGTAGAGGCTCATCACGCGCCCGTGGTACTCGGGCGCGGCGGTCATCATCAGCATCGAGTTGTTGAGCGCCATGTAGCCCATCTGGAAGACGCCGAGCAGAAGCATCGCGGCGAGTGCGCCCGGGAAGCCGAACACCGCCGACCCCAGCCCGAGGAACACGAGCCCGGCGCCCCAGCCCGCGCCGAGCCCGCTCTGGATGAGCGGCAGCTTCGACCGGGGGTTGAGCGTCGCGATCGTCAGCGACCCGAGCAGCGCGCCGACCGCCGAGACCCCCACGAGCAGGCTGAAGCCGAACTCGCCCTGTCCGAGATCGGCGCGCGCGAACGCGGGGAGGATCGTGACGTACGGGATGCCGAGCAGGACCGGCACGAAGGCCATGAACATCAGCACCCGCAGCGCGCGCGTGTCGCGCACGTAACGCAGTCCGATTGCGATGTCGTCGAACATCCCGCGCTTCTCACGGTTGAGGTGGGCCGTGCTGCGGGGGAGCAGGATGACGGTGAGCCACCCGATGCCGTACATCGCGCCGGTGATGTAGTAGGTCACGTCGAAGCCCCAGAACGAGATGAAGAGTCCGGCCGCGAGCGGCGAGAAGATGCGCGTCGAGTTCATCGCGGTGTTGTTGAGGGCGATGGCGTTCATCATCTGGTCGCGCGGGACGACCTCGGGGATGAACGCCTGGCGGGCGGGCATGTTGAACGAGAACGTCGCGCCCATGAACACGCCGACGATGAACAGCATCGGCAGCGAGATGATGCCGGTGGTGATGGCGAATCCGATGAATATCGCCTGTGCCATCACGCCCAGCTGGGTGATCAGGAGAATCTGGCGCTTGTCCATGCGGTCGGCAATCGCGCCTCCGGGGAGGGCGAAGAAGAACTGCGGCACGCCCCACGCCATGGCGAGCACGCCGACGGCCGTGAAGGTCCCGGACAGCTCGTAGGCGAGCAGGCCCTGCGCGATCATCTGCATCTGCATGCCCGTCATGCCGACGGCCATCGAGATCCAGAGCAGGCGGTACTTCGGGTACCGGAACGCGGAGAACGTGCGGCGGAACCCCGGCTTCTGCGCGCCCGGGCCGCCCGGCGGTCCGCCACCGGGGCCACCGGGGCCGCCGGGTCCACCCGGTCGTCCGCCACCGGGCCCACCGTTGCGCGCCGGAGGGCCCCCGTTCGCCGAGGGGCCACCCGGGCCCACCGGGGGCGCGCCGTTCGGCTGCTGCCCGCCCGCCGACGCCGGGGTGGCGACGCCGCCCGCGCCGCCGGGGCGCGGGTCCGAGTCGGCGGAGGTGACCGGTCCGGCAGTCATCGGCGCTCCCGCATCAAGCCGACTCGGCGCGCGGCCGCGCGCGTGAGGCCGGCTCGGCGCATTCGGGGTGGGACAATCAGGGTAGGTTCGGGCAAACCTGCCGTCAACGTAAGGTTGGCGCAAGCACCGCCCCCGGTATGATCGCGCGGAGCCCGGGCGCGGAGCCGCACGGGCGCGAAGGGCTCCCATGATCGCCATCCCGCCGTCCGCCCGCAGGCTGCTCGAGGACCGTGCCTACGGACACCTCGTCACCCGGAACCCGGACGGCTCACCGCAGACGTCGATGCTGTGGTGCGACATCGAGGGCGACGAGTTGCGGTGCAACACGGTCGACGGGCGCGTGAAGGTCCGGAACATACGGCGCGACCCGCGCGTGATCGTGAGCGTGCAGGACCACGACAATCCGCTGCTGTACCTGGTGGTGCACGGCCGCGTCACGGCCATGACTCCGGACGGCGCGCAGGAGCACATCGAACGGCTCGGGGAGCGTTTCACCGAGCCCGGTGAACAGGCACTACTGGCGCAGTTTCGGGGAGTCGACGCACCGCGACTGCTCGTGCGCATCGCCGCCGAGCGGCTCGGCGGTTGGGGACCTTGGCTCGGCGAGCAGGGTGAAGCAACGGAGTAGACAGATGACGAGCGACGCGAGCGCGGCACCGGACGACCAACTCGGCGTGGCCATGGAAGAGAGCCTCGCCGAGGAGTGCGCCAACTGGATCGCCGAGCAACTCACCGACGAGTTCGGCGGGTTCGTCTCGGCGGAGATGATCGACGCGATCTTCGAGTTCGAGGTCATCCTCCGCAACGAGCACAACGACGCCGAGATGGACCACCGCACCATGGCGGACCGGCTGCTCGTGCGGCTCGAGGAGGAGGGCGCGCCGGTGGGCGAACGCTGGGGCGTCACCTCGCACCTGCTGGTCGAGATCCTGCACTGGGAGGACGAGTTCCGCGCGCTCGCGAACCAGCCCCGGACCGTCCGCCCCTAGACAGCGGACCGGCTCAGGCCCCGCGTGCGTCGGGGTGCTGGACTGCCGCCGCGACCTCGTCGCGGATCGCCTTCAGCCGCTGCACGTTCTCGAGGTCCGGCCCGTCGTTCTCGATGCCCGGCACCTCCAGCAGGAACGTCTTGCCGGTGAACGCCATCGAGCCGAGCACCGCGCGGAAGCCGTCGTAGCCGATCTCGCCGTCGCCGATGTTCTCGTGGCGGTCGAGGTTCCCGCCGAGCTCGCCCTTCGAGTCGTTGGCGTGCACCACGGCCAGGTGCTCGAGCCCGATCTCCTCGTCGAACCGCTCGACCATCTCGGTCACGCCGTCCTCGCTGCGCAGGTCGTGGCCGGCGGCGAACACGTGGCAGGTGTCGACACAGACCTGCAGCCGCGGCGACCGCACGGCGTCGAGGATGACGCCGAGGTCTGTAAACGAGCCGATGGTCCCGCCCTGCCCGGCGGAGGTTTCGAGGGCGAGCGTGGCGTCGTCGGGCGTCATGTCGATGATGCGCTCGATGGCCATCAGCACGCGCGGCAAGACGGCCTCGAGCCCCGCCTCGCGGTGCGAGCCCGTGTGCAGCACGAGGCCCGCCGCGCCCGCCTCGTGCGCGACGGTCAGCGCGTTGACCACGGAGTCGATGGAGCGTTCGTACTGCTGGTCGCTCGGCGCGGCGAGGTTCACGAGGTAGGAGCCGTGCAGCCACGCGGGGGCGAGGCCGGCCTCGGCGCTGAGCTCGCGGAAGCGCTGGAACGCCTCGGGCTTGTGCTGCGTCTGCCGCCACGCGCGCGGCGAGCTGCCGAAGAGCTGCACGGCCTCGGCCTCGATCGCGACGGCGCGCTCGGCGGCCGTCCACAGCCCGCCCGACGCCGAGCAGTGCGCGCCGATGGTGATGGCGCTCGCCATCAGGCGGCCGTCCGCCCGGCGCGGCCGGTCCGGCGCGTGAGGCGTCCGAGGAGTCTGCGGATCGGGAGCGCGATGACCACGCGGTCCAGCGCCTGCTGCATGGCCGCCATACCCGGCAGGTCGTCCTCGTGCCGGACGACCGCGACGCCGCGGTCGAGGTCCACCTCGACGCGGTGCACGCCCTCGACGCCTTCGATCGCCTGTTGCGTGCGTGCGGCGCAGAGCCCGCAGACGAGGCCGTCGACCGCGAACGTGGTGCTGCCGTCGCGGCGTTCGAGCGCGCGCAGCGCGGGCGCCGTGCGGAGGCGCGAGGGGTGGACGTGCAGGGCGCTCCACTGCATGAGGGCATCGTAACAGTCGGCTGCGCGAGCCTCGCGCTCTCCTTGCTGGCGCACGGGGCCGATGTTAGATTCCACCAGACGACGGGCGCCCGAGGAGCAACGCCGTGTCCTACTCCATCATCGAGACGTGCATCGGCTGTACCGCGTGCACCAAGAAGTGCCCGGTCAACGCCATCACGGGCGTGCGCGACTCGCTGCACGTCATCGACCCTGAGTTGTGCATCGACTGCGGCGCGTGCGGCGCGGTCTGCCCGCCCGAGTCGATCCTCGACGAGCTCGGCGACGTCTGCCGCACCTTCCCCCGGCGCGAGCTGCCGCTGGCGAAGGTCGTGGAGGACAACTGCATCGGCTCCGGCTGCGAGCTCTGCATTCACGTCTGCCCCTTCGACGCGCTGTCCCTCACGGACGCCCCGAACAGCCACGACTTCTTCGGCGTTGCGACCGTCGACGAGAAGCGGTGCACTGGCTGCCGCCTCTGCGAGCAGTCCTGCGGATGGGGCTCGATCTTCATCGACCCGCCGCGCGAGATGCTCAAGAAGCGCGTCTACCCCGTCGAGGTGCTCACGCCCAAGGAGGGCCGAGGCGTCCAGCGGGCCCGCGAGGCCGCGGCCGCCACCTAGCCGCCGCGCCCACACCGTTCCCACCCCGGACATGGCGTCGTGAGCGATCACGAGCGCCTTTCCGTGCAACTGCTGCGACCCGGCGCGCGGCTGCCCGCGCGCCAGAGCGCGCTCGCGAGCGGCTTCGACCTGCACGCCGAGCTCGGCGGCCGCTCGCTGGAGGTCGGCACGCGGCCGGTGCGGGTGCCGACGGGTGTCGCGATCGCCGCCCCGCCCGGCCTCGACGTGCAGGTGCGGCCGCGCTCCGGGCTCGCGCTGCGCGGCGTCCTCGCCACGTTCGGCACCATCGACGCCGACTACCGCGGCGAGGTCTTCGTGACGCTCTACTGCCTGCCCGATCCCGGCCGCTACGTGGTCGAGGACGGCGAGCGCATCGCGCAGCTCGTGGTGACGCGCCTCGCCGACGTGGAGCTCGAGGTGGTCGAGACGCTCGATGAGACCTCGCGCGGCGCGGGCGGGCACGGCTCGACGGGGACGGGCTGACCCGGCGCGGGCGGTCGCGGACATGGTGAAGGCGGGCCCGAAGGCCCGCCTTCTCACCGACATCTGCCGTGCGGCGGGGGTGATTAGATTCGCGGCAGATGTTGGCTACTGGGTTAGTGCGCCGCCCTTTCCAGAGTAGCGCGACTCGATCGCATCGGACCCGTCATGGCACCGCACCGGGCGCATCCTGTGGGTCCGCGAACACGTAGTGGTAGACGACGGCGGCGAGCACGGCGCCGATAATCGGGCCGATCCACCACACGAGGTGGTCGTCCCAGGCGCCGCTGAGCAGCGCGGGCCCGAAGGCGCGCGCCGGGTTCATCGCGGCGCCGGTGAGCGAGGCGACGGCGAAGACGTTCATGGTGATGACGAGCCCGATCCCGAAGCCGCCGAGGTTCGGCCCGCGCGGGTCGAGCATCGTGCCGAAGACGGCGGTCATCAGGAACACCGTCGCAATCGCCTCGATGCCGACGCCCTGCACGAAGTCGATGCCGGGTGAGATCGAGGGAGTGCCGAGGCTGGTGGCCTCGCGCATGACGTCAGGGAAGAGCGCGGTCAGGGCCAGCGCGGCCACGACGGCGCCGACCAACTGCGCGATGATGTAGAGGATGCCCGAGAGCGTGGCGATGCGGCGGGTGGCCCACAGGCCAATGGTGAGCGCCGGGTTGAAGAGCCCGCCCGAGACGTGGCCCACGGCGGAGATCATGAGCGCGATGGCCAGTCCGTGCGCGAGGGCGATGGCGACGAGGTTGGCCCCACCCGTGACGATGATGGCGCCGGCTCCGACGAAGACCAGGGCAAACGCACCCAGCGCCTCGGCGGCGAGCTTGCGTCCCTCCTGTGCTGGATCGACGACGCCCAACCGGCAACCCCCCGCTGGTCATGCCCGAGTAGGGTGGGAGCATTCAAACAAGGTTCGGCTAATAAGTCAATACACGTGTTCAATTTAAGTATCCACAATGCCCGGAGGCTCCTCGGCCTTGCCGTCGCGGGGGCCGCGATGCTCGTCGCCGCCGCGTGCGGCGACGGCGGTGACGTGCGCATCGTCGCGCTTACGCCCACACCGCCGCCCGAGCCGACGGTCGCCCCGGCGGACGGCGCGGCGACGCCCCTGCCGCCGACCTCGATCACCGCGAGCCCGGAGCCGCTCCCGTCCGGCGCCGTGCCCGGCCGCCCCGAGGACCTCCTCACGGGTGGACTCTCCGTGTCGAGCTACCTCGCGGGCGGCAGCGCGGACATCGCCGGCTGCCTGCCCGGGCTAGTGTCGGCGTGGGAGCTCGCGCCGGTCCTGGGTGAGCGCTGCGTCTTCGCGGACATCGATGGCGACGGCGCCAGCGAGTTCGCGTTCGCCGTCAACGCCGGTAGCGATGGCGCGAGCCCGGGCGACGTGTGGTTCTTCCAGGGCACCGACGAGCAGTTCCGGCTCTTCTCCTCCGCCCGCGTACTTGCCAACGCGGTCCTCGAGGATGTCGTGATCGAAGCCGCGGCCGACCTGACCGGCGACCGCTTCCCCGACCTCGTGATCTCGGCCCGCGCGTGCGGGGGCGAGGGGTGCGAGGGCCGGCTGCTCATCGCGAGCGCGCACCGGGGGGCGTTCGGCGACCTGGCGCCGGCGCGCCTCGACCTGTCTGGCCTGCACTCCGTCCGCGTCGAGGACGTCACCGGCGACGGGCTGCAGGACGTGGTGCTGCGCTTCGAGTACCGCCCGGACCCCGAGGCGGGACCGCGTCGCGACACCGAGATCGCGCTCAACTGGGCGGGGCTGAAGTTCTTCGACACGGAGCACGCGGAGGCGCCTCGCTACCTCTTCCACGCCATCACGGACGCGGACGCCACGTTCGACAGCGGCAACTACCCGGCCGCGCGCGCCCAGTACGAGGCCGCGGCCGGGAACACGGCGCTGGTCGACTGGCGCGTCGAGAGCGGGCAGGGATCGGGCCACCGCGAGCTCGTGCCGTACGCGCTGCTGCGTGCGGGGCTGGCGGCGCAGCGCAGCGGCGACGGCGATGGAGCGCTCGCGCTGTTCTCGCAGGCGGCGAACCGCTACGGCTCCTCGCTCCACGGACAGGTCGCCTCGATCTTCCAGGCGGCGGTCGAGCGCGAGCTCGCCCCGGCGATCGCCTGCACGGCGGCCGAGGACTACCTGCGTCCGCAGGCGGCGCGCTACGCCCGGATATGGGACTACGGCTACGCCAACCCCACCCACGAGATCTCCGACCTCTGCCGCTAGGGGAGGCCTGAGCGCGTCGACCCTCCGCGGGGTGCTTGGCGCCATCGAGGAGGCCAGCCGGACCCTCACCCCAACCCTCTCCCGGGGGGAGAGGGGGCCGGATCGGAGAGGGTGAGGAGGGCCCGCGGGTTGCTCGATGCGATCGAGGAGCCTTCGCCGCCGTGCGGATTTGACCGCCGCCGCGGTCCGGCCCTACGGTGCTTTTGATGCCCGAGGGGATGGACGCGAGGAGCCGCAGCCGATGATCCGCAGCGTTCGACGCGCGGTGATGGTGATGATGTACGCGGTGGTCGGCGCGGTGGCCGGCCGCGTCGCCATGGACCTCCGGCAGCGCCACCTCCGCGGCGAGCCGCTCGAGGTCAAGCTCGACGCCTCCTCGCTGCGGCCGCAGGAGATCGTGCCGGGCCTGATAGCGGCCATGCGCGTCCGCGACCGGCCGTGGTCGTACCTCCACATCCCGGGCTGGTTCGCTGCCTTCGCCGTCAACTTCGCCGTCTCCGCGCTGGGTCGCGAGCTACGGCCGATCGATGACGAGGACGCCGAGGCACGCTCGGTGCTCGACGCGACGGCCGACCCTCGGCCGGTCGTGACGACGTCGGAGGCCGGGCCCGGCACGGCGGCCGCGACCGAGCCCGGAGGGGACGCCGGGGCGGGCTTCACCCCCTTCGATGAGTAGCCGGATCCGCTTCCGCGCGCCACCCGCCGGCGCGCGCGCCTGTCCGCCTGACGCATACGTGAGGTATGCTCGTGGTGGAAGGCACGAAGTCCGCGCGCAGCGCGGGCGCTCGGCCCTGCCGACCGAACGGAGCGCGCCGTGACCCCAACCGTCACGCTGGTCCTCGTGCTCTTCGCCGCGTATCTCCTCGGCTCCATCCCCAGCTCATACGTGATCGTCCGGCTCATCACCGGCGAGGACATCCGGCGCATCGGCTCCGGCAACCCCGGCACGATGAACGTGCGCGACCACGTGGGGTGGAAGCCCGCGATCGTCGTCGGGGCGCTCGACATCGGGAAGGGCGCCGTCGCCGTCGGGCTCGCGTACTGGACCGGACTCGGAGACATCGAGGCGATCCTCGCCGGCATGATGGCCGTCGCCGGCCATGACTGGTCGATCTTCCTGCGGCTGCACGGCGGCAACGGCACGGGCGCCACCGTCGGCGCGCTACTCGCGCTGCTGCCGGGGCCCGGCCTGCTCGCCGCCGTGCTGGCCTTCGTCCTCTGGCGCCTGGGCGCGACCCGGCGGCTCGCCGGGCTGACGGGGCTGCTCTCGGTCCTCCCCATCGCGTACGTCCTCGACGCACCGCAGGTCCCGATGATCGGGGTGGCCGTGCTCGTCGCGCTCCTGTTCGTGAAGCTCTGGCGGGTCGAAGGATTCGCCGTGGCATGACGGACACGCCCGACCAATCGCTCGACGTGCTGGCCGAGCAGTTCCGCACCACCCTCGGCGAACCGGGACAGCCCGTAGGCCCGGCACGCGCCGCGCTCGTGGTCGCGCAGGGCGAGCAGCCCGGCCTCGACACCGACCTCTACGAGGCGCAACTCCGCGACTGGGGACGCCGCCTCGAGGCGCGCGTACACCCGGCCGCCGAGCCACTCGCGCAGGTCGAGACGGCGAACGAGCTGCTGTTCGGCGAACTCGGCTTCCGCGGCAACGAGGAGGACTACGCCGAGCCGCGCAACCTGCTGCTCGACCAGGTCATCGAGCGCCGCACCGGCATCCCCATCACCCTCGCCATCATCTACGTCGAGGTGTGCCGCGCGGCCGGCCTCGACATGCGGGGCGTCGGGATGCCCGGCCATGTCATCGTCCGCAACGTCGCGCGGCCCGACGAGGAGACGCTCTTCGTCGACGTGTTCCGCCAGGGGGCGCTCCTCACGGTCGCGGACTGCGAGGGCATCGTGCGCTCGATCTATGGCAGCGCGACGCCGTTCCGGGAGCACTTCCTGGACCCGGTCACGCCCCGCCAGTTGCTGCAGCGCCTGCTGCACAACCTCAAGGCCAACGCGCTGCGTCGAGGCGACGAGGAGCAGGCCGAGCGCGCGATCGAGCTGCTGCTGGTGCTCGCGCCGTGGGACCTGGACGAGATGCGCGACCGCGGCCGGCTGCGCGAGCGCCTCGGCCGCTACGCCGAGGCGCTGACGGACCTGGAGACGTACCTGGAGTACCGCCCTGGCGCGCGCGACGCGGCGACCATCGCCGACACCGTCCGGTCGCTGCGGCGTCACGCGGGCGCCGAGGCCCCGTGAGACATCGTCGCTGTACGAATGGCCGACCTCGGGCTTGGCTGCTAGGATCAGGCAGGCGGTCATAACGGGCGGCATACGTGGTTGCGCCCGTGTCGCCGAGGGGTCCCGATGATGCAGGAACCACAGCGGGGCAGCGTCCAGTCCCTGTACTCGACCGTCGCGCCCGCCGCACAGTTCACCGTGTTCTCCGAGCGTCTCGAGTACGCGACGACGCACCCGTGCGAGTTCATCGACGTCTCGGACGACGTGCGCGGCGTGGTCGAACGCTCCGGCGTGGTCGTCGGGCAGGTGCTGGTCTCCTCGGCGCACACGACGGCGGCGGTGGTGGTGCAAGAGCACGAGCCGCTGCTGCTGCGCGACATGGCGAGGCTGCTGCAGCGGATCGCGCCGGCGGACGACTACTACGAGCACAACGACTTCACGATCCGCACGGTCAACATGGCGGAGAACGAGCCCGAGAACGGGCACTCGCACCTCCAGCACCTCTTCCTCGGCGCCAGCGAGTCGCTGCCGATCGTCGACGGGGCGATCCAGATGGGGATGTGGCAGAGCATTTTCCTGGTGGAGCTGGACAACCCGCCGCTGCGGCCGGAGGGCCAGCAGCGCCGCCGCATCACCGTCCAGGTGATGGGCCTCCTCGCCGACGACGCCTCAGGCTAGCGTCGGGCTGCGGTAACGTAGCCGCTCTGCGGCCCCGGCCCTCTGCCCAGACCCCACACGCCGCTACGATGACGCCATGAGCACGCCCGCGGCGGCCGACGACTTCGCGCTCGCGCGGGGCGCGACGCCCCTCGCGGCCGTCATCGACGCCGAGATCGCCGCCGCTGGCGGCAGCATCACCTTCGCACGCTTCATGGAGCTCGCGCTCGGCCACCCCGAGCACGGCTACTACGCGCGCCCCGGCCTCGCCTGGGGCCGCGAGGGTGACTACGAAACCTCGCCCGAGGTGCATCCGGTCTTCGGCTACCTCTGGGCGCGCCAGGTCGCCGAGTGCTGGGAACGGCTCGGCTCGCCGCCGGCCTTCGACCTCGTCGAGCCGGGCGCGGGGTCTGGCGCCTTCATGGCCTCGATGCTCGACTGGCTGCGCGCCCGCGCCCCGGAGTGCCACGCCGCCGCGCGCGTCACGGTCCTCGACGGCCACCCCCGGCGCGTCGAGGAGCAACGGGCAGCCCTCGCCGAACGCGGCCACGAGGTGCGCGCGGCGCTCTTCGCCGAGTGGCTCGCAGAGCCCGAGCCGATCGAGGGCGTCGTGGTCAGCAACGAGCTGTTCGACGCCTTCGCCGTCCACCTCGTCGAGCGGCGTGGCGACGAGCTGCGCGAGTGGTACGTCGTCGCCGGCGACGGGGGGCTCCGGCTCGACCTCGGCGAGGCCAGCACGCCCGACCTCGACGCCTACTTCGCGCGGCTCGGCATCGAGCCCGGCGAGGGGTGCCGGGCCGAGGTCGGCCTCGCCGCCGTCGACACGATGCGCGCGCTGGCGTCGCGCGTGCGGCGGGGCTACATCGTCACCATCGACTACGGCTACGAGGCCGCGCGCCTCTACGCGCCGTGGCGGCGCATGGGCACGCTGATGGCGTTCCGCGACCACAGCCCGCAACCGGACCCCCTCGCCCACCCCGGCCGCACGGACCTCACCGCGCACGTCGACCTCACCTCGCTCACCGCGGCCGCCGCCGCATCCGGCTTCGCCGCCGCCACCTCCGTCTCCCAGACCGAGGCCCTCATCGCGCTCGGCATCGGCGACCAACTCGAGTCCGCCCGCACCCGCGCCCCCTCGGACCTCGCCGCCTACGCCACGGCCCGCGCGGCGTCGGACACGCTGCTGGACCCGGCGGGGTTGGGGCGGGTGCGGGTGGTGGTGATGGGGCGAGGCGTGGAGGTCGACGTGCTGACGTGTTTGCAGGAGATCGGGGCGGCCGAAGAGGATTGAGCCCGCCACCCCAACCCGTGCGACAATACCGGCATGGCGAGAAAGACCACGGGCTACAGCGACGCCCTCATCGACCACTTCGAGCACCCGCGCAACGCTGGCGCCATGGAGGACCCGGACGCCGAGGCGTATGTGACCAATCCCGTGTGCGGGGACTCCATGCGCATCTTCCTGCGCATCGAAGATGAGCGCGTGGCCGCCGCCTCCTTCCTGACCTCCGGCTGCCCCGCCTCCATCGGCACCTCGTCCGCCGCGACCGAGTTGGTCACGGGGCGCACCCTGGACGAGGCGGTCGCGCTCACGCGCGAGGACTACGCCGACGCCGTCGGCGGGCTGCCGAAGTCGAAGATCCACTGCTCGATCCTCGCCGCCGCCGCCGTGCGCGAGGCGATCGAGACCTGGCGGAGCGAGCGCGTCGACACGACCGCAGCGCCAACTCATGCGGCTGACGCCGCGGGAGCCGCGTCGTGAGCGTTGCGGCGCTGATCCTCGCGGCGGGTGCGTCGACGCGCATGGGCTCGCCCAAGCCGCTGCTGCCGTGGGGCGACGGCTGCCTGCTGGCGTGGGAGCTCGACGTGCTCCGGCGCTCGACCGTCGACGAGATCGTGGTGGTGACCGGCGCGTTCGCCGACGATGTGCGGCGGGCGCTGCCCGCCGGGGCGCGCCGGCACTGCGTGTTCAACCCGCTGTGGGCGCAGGGGCGCTCGACGTCGCTCGCGACCGGCGCCAACGCGCTGCTCGCGCCGTCGCGCGTGCGACCGTCGGCGATCGTGATCCAGAACGTGGACCAGCCGACGCGCGCCGACATCATCGACCGCCTCGTCGACGAGCTGCGCGCGACGGGCGCCGAGGCCGTGCAGCCGTCGCTGCGCGGGACGCGCGGCCACCCGGTGGTGGTCGACGGCTCGCTGCTCGAGGAGCTGGCGGGGGCGAACGAGGCGGAGCTCGGGCTGCGCGCGATCCTGCAGCGCCACCCGCCGCTCCAGGTGCCGATGGACGACGAGCCGATCGTGCGCATCGACCTCGACACGCCGGACACGCTCGAGGAGGGTCGTCGACTCTGCGGCGTCCCGGACCCCACGCCCGCCGGGTAGCAACTCCATCCTCGCGGCCTCTCCCTCCAGTGCTCCCGGCCGCGGGCAGGCCTCAGGGGATCCATGCACATCGACATCGGTGAGTGGCAGGTGCGGAGCCATCAGGCCGACGATGCCGAGTCGCTCGCTCGCTACGCGAACAACCGCAACGTGTCGAGGAACATGCGTGACGCCTTCCCGTTCCCGTACGCGCTCGACGACGCCCGCGAGTGGCTGAAACGCGCGATGCGCGCCTCGCCCGAGTCGAACTTCGCCATCGCCTCACCGACCGAGGTGATCGGGGGTATCGGGCTGACATTTCGGGGCGACGTGCACCGGCGGTCCGCCGAGGTCGGCTACTGGCTCGGGGAGCCGTTCTGGGGGCGCGGCATCGCGACGGCGGCGCTTCAGGCGGTCACGGAGTACGCATTCGCGCATCATGACCTCGTGCGGATCGATGCGGCCGTCTTCGAGTGGAACCCGGCCTCGGCGCGGGTGCTGGAGAAGGCGGGGTACGTCTTCGAGGGGCGGCTGCGCGAGAGCGTCACCAAGGAGGGTCAGACCATCGACCAGCTCCTGTACGCGCGGATTCGCGAGTAGGCCGTGCGCCTCGACTGCCTCGGCTCGGGTTTCGCCTTCTCGCACGGCGCCTACTGGAGCGGCTTCCTGCTCGACGGGCGCGTGCTGCTGGACTGCCCGCCGCAGACGCTCCCCCACCTCTTCCGCCTCGACGTGCCCACGTCGGCGGTCGACCTCGTGCTGCTCTCGCACGAGCACTCCGACCACATCGGCGGCGTCGACCTGTTCCTGCTCGAGGAGCGCCGCGCGCATGACGCCGCCGCTGAGCGCACGAACCCGCTCGCCATCGCCGGTCCGCCCGGCATCCACGACCGCCTGCGCGAGGTGGTCGGGACGTCCTCGCGGCTGCCGGACCGCGACGACCCGCGCATCGCGTGGTTCGAACAGCGCGGCGGCTCCGCGTTCGAGTGGGCGGGCGCGCAGGTGGAGTGCGTGGCGATGGACCACGCGCCGGACATCGACGCGCTCGGGTTCCGGGTGCGGCTCCCCGGCGGCGTCGTGGCCTACTCGGGCGACACAGGGTACGGCGAGGCGCTGCTGAGCCTCGCCGAGGGCGCCGACCTGCTCATCGCCGAGTGCGGGGGCGACCGCGAGCACGGCCACATGACGTGGGACCACATCCGCGCGCTGCGCGCCGCCGTCGACCCCTCGACGCGCCTGCTCGTGACCCACTACGACCCGCTCGCCGTGCCCGACTCGGCGCGCGGCCTCGACGGTGTCGAGCTGGCGGAGGACTTCGCGACTTACGAGGTGTGAGCTACTCGACCGCCGGCGGCAGCGTTTCCCAGCCCGGCGCGAGCGTCGGGATGCCCCACTCCGGGAGCGGGCGCCATCTGCGCCAGCGGTCGTCGATAGCCGGGCGGTCGCCGCGCCGCACCCACGCGACGGCCCGCTCGCCCTCGGCGCGGACCTCGGCGGCCTCCTCGGCGGTCATGCTGCCGTAGGCCACGGCCTGGTCGAGCTCGTCCTCGTCCTTCCAGCGCGGCTCGCCCAGGTCGGGCGGGAAGACGATGTCGAGGTGCTGGTCACGCGAGTCGATGCCGATCGCGGTGCGCGCGAACGGCGCCTCCAGGTTGATGTACCAGCGCGACACGTCGCCGTCCCCGAGGAACACGAGGACGGAGTGAGCGGCGCCCGCGATGTAGACGCGGACCATGCCGGGGCCGTACCAGGCGTCGTCGCGGAAGCTCCACTCGCCGTGCGGCAGCCGGATGTCGTTGCCCTCGAGGTCCGTCGGGCGCTTCCAGACCCCGCCGGTCGGGATGCACACCGCGAGCACGTCGCCCCGGTCCTCGACGACGACGAAGGGCCACGCGGCGAACGGTCGGCCGAACCAGATGCTGCGACCGGTGATGTGGTCGCCCGGACGCCAGCGTTCGGCGCTCACGATGTGAGCCAGCGTCGCGTCACGGGTGGGCCTCGAGAGCCGGGGGTGCCTCGGGTGCTTCGGTCATGCTTTGAGATCCTGCTCGCCTCCGCCGTCCATCGTCGCTGCGCTGAGGCTCCCGAACCAGCCTCGGTCGCCGCTCGCTAGATCGCGGGGGGTAGGGTCTCCCAGCCGGGCGCGAGGACGGGCAGGTCCCATTCCTCGGGCACCTGCCACGTGCGCCAGCGGTCGTCGAAGGCCGGGTGGTCGCCGCGGCGGATCCACTCGACGGCGCGCTCGCCCTCGGCGTGGACCTCGGCGGCCTCCTCGGCGGTCATGCTGCCGAACGCGACCGCCTCCTCCACCTCGTCTTCGTCCTTCCAGCGCACCCTGCCGAGGTCGGCCGAGAGGATGATGTCGAGGTGCTGGTCGCGCAGGTCGAGGCCGATGGCGTTGCGGCGGAACGGCGTCTCCATGTTCACGTACCACCCGCCCACGTCGCCGTCGCCGAGGAAGATGAGCACCGAGTGCGCCACGTCCCGCATCCACACGCGCACCATCCCGCGCCCTCGCCAGACGTCGTCCCTCAGCCGCCACTCGACGTGCGGCAGCCGGATGTCGTTGCCATCGAGGTCGACGGGGCGTTTCCAGACGGTGCCGGGCGGCGTGCAGGCCGTGATCACGTCGCCGGCGTCCTCGATCACGACGAAGCACGAGGCCGCGAAGATGCGGCCGCCCCAGATGCTGCGCGCGGTGATGTGCGTGCCGGGAGCCCAACGGTCGGCGGTCATGGCGGCGAGGGTAGCGGCTGCGCGACGCGAGCGCGCGGTGAGAGCGACACCCAGGGTCCATGGATGGCACATCCGCGCGGAGAATCCGCCCCGATCCGCCTCGCTCCGCTGTCCCCCACGCCCCCCGTCGGCTATGCTGCGCCGCGAGCGCCGGACGCCGTCCGGCCGCGACAGGCGAGGGGGTACCGTGGCCTACGGCATGGGCATCGCCAAGGGCATGCTCGTCACCTTCAAGCACATCTTCCGCCAACCCATCACCGTCTCCTACCCGGAGGAGGAGCGCGACGTGCCCGTGCGCGCCCGCACCAACCTCCTGTGGTTCGAGGAGCGCTGCACCGGATGCTCCACCTGCGCGCAGGCCTGCCCGGACGGCTGTATCCTCGTCCAGACCTCGCCGCGCGAGGACGGCACCCTCAACGTCGACCGCTACGAGATCGACTTCCGCATCTGCATGTACTGCGGCCTCTGCACCGAGGCCTGCCCCTACCAGGCCATCCAGGCCGGCGGCCGCTACGACGACGCCGTCTACGTCTTCGAGGACATGTACCGCGACCGTGATGCGCTGAGCCGCGAGTCGCAGGCGTACCTCGAACGCACCGGCGGCGTGTACCCCAACGGCCAGCAGCAGGACGAGATCCCGCTCCGCACGGCCATGCCGACCGCGCGCGGCCGCTTCCCCGTGGCCGGCAGCGAGGGCTCGTTCGGCCCGCAGCACCTGCCCGGCAAGCTCGACCGCGACTAGCGGCAGGAGAGGTTCCACTCCGTGGCGACCATCACGCTCAACGGCGCCGAGATCGAGGTCGAGGCGGGCCGTCCACTCGTCGAGGTGATCAAGGAGCAGGGCGTTCGCATCACGAACCTCTGCTACATCGACGGCCTCGAGCCGTACGCCGGCTGCCGCACCTGCATCGTCGAGATCGAGGGCGGGCGGCCGACGCCGCTGCAGCTCTCGTGCACCGCCGTCGCGAGCGATGGCATGGTCGTCAACACCGAGAAGCCCGAAGTGAAGCGCGCGCGCCAGCAGGTGATGTCGCTGATCATGGCGAACCACCCGGACCGCTGCCTCACCTGCCACCGCCGCGTCCACTGCCAGCCGGGCGAGATCTGCCTGCGCGACGACGTGGTCACGCACCGCTGCCTGACGTGCAGCAAGAACTACCGCTGCGAGCTCCAGACCTCGACCGAGCTGATCGACATGGGTGAGTTCGAGGAGCCGTGGGTCGGCGAGGAGCGCTCGTACTACGAGACGCCGCCACCCGACCCGGACCGTGCGAACCCGTTCCTGGAGTTCGACCCGCAGATGTGCATCATCTGCACCCGCTGCGTCCGCGCCTGCGCCGACCTGCGCCACACCGGCGCGATCAGCCTCTCCGGCAAGGGCTCGTCGACGATGATCGCCTTCGGCACCGGCGGCGCCATCCACGAGTCCAACTGCGACTTCTGCGGCTCCTGCATCGACGTCTGCCCGACGGCCACGCTGATGGAGAAGCCCAACAAGTGGGTCGCGCTCGCCGAGGAGTGGACGAACTCGGCCTGCAACTGGTGCTCCGTCGGCTGCACCATCTCCTACGGCACGCGCGACGGCCGCCCGGTCATCGTCCGGCCCGACCGCCTCAACCCGACGAGCCGCGACCAGATCTGCGTCCGTGGCCGCTTCCACTACGACTCCGTCACCGACGGCCAGCGGCTCAGCCGCTCGCTCGCCCGCCGCGGCGACCGCCTGCTCCCCGTCACGCCCGAGGAGGCGCTGAGCGACGCCGCGACCGCCCTCGCGTCGGTCCAGGCGGAGCACGGCGCGGACGCCGTCGCCGTGCTCGGCTCGCCGCTCGCAACGAACGAGGAAGCCGCGCTGCTCACCCGCCTCGCGCGCGAAGTCATCGGCACGCCGCACCTCGACCACGTCGGCGGACCCGTCCACCGCGCCGTCGCGTCGGCGTTCGCGGATGCGCTCGGCTCCGACCGCCTGACCTCGACCTACGCCGACATCGAGCACGCCGACACCATCGTCGTGGTCGGCGGGGACATCGAGGAGTCGCACCAGGTCATCTCGCTGCGCGTGAAGGACGCCGTGGTGAAGCGCGGCGCGAAGCTCGTGCTTATCTCGTCTCGCTGGGGCGAGCTCGTGGACTTCGCCGAGGTCTGGCTGCAGCCCTCGCCGGGCCACGAGGCCGCCACCGTGCAGCAACTCGCGCACGCCCTCGACGCCGCGGCCGGCGACGCCGGCACGCCCGCGGGCGTCGACGCCGACCGCCTCGCGCAGGCGCGCGACCTCGTCGCCGGGCGCAAGCCCGAGCCGCCGTCGGACGATAACGGTGCGAGCGAGGAGCGCCCGGGCTTCGCCGTGGTGTTCGCACCCGACCCGTTCGCCGCCGGGCCCGCCGCCGAGCAGGCGCGCGCGAGCGCGAACCTCGCCATCGCTGCCCTCGGTGACCGCGCGTCAATGGGGCTGCACTACCTGCCGACCGACGCCAACACGCTCGGCCTCGCCGACATGGGCCTCGAGCCCGGCGACGGCGGCCGCTCGTTCACCGGCATCATCGAGGGCGCCCGTGACGGCTCGATCCGCGCGCTGCTCGTCCACGACGACAACCCGCTGCTCAGCTCGACCGGGACCGCCGACGTGCGCGCCGCCCTTGAGGCGGTCGACGCGCTCGTCGTGATTGACTCACTGCGCTCGACGGCGGCGGAGCACGCGAACGTCGTGCTGGCCGAGCTGCCCTTCTTCGCGAAGAACGGCACGACCACCTCGGGCGACCGCCGCATCAACCGCCAGCGCCCGGCCGCCGAGCCGCGGCGCGACGAGCGCGATGGCGTCGCCATCCTCACTGCGCTCGCCAACGCGCTCGGCGGAGACTTCGCCCACGAGAGCGCCGCCCAGGTCATGACCGAAGTAGCGGAGCGCGCCGAGGGCTACACGCCCTACGAGGGCCTGCTCCCGTCGCGCACGCGCGCGCTGGGCGAGATGGCGCCGGGCCGCACGCAGTACCAGCCAGTCGCGACGCCCGAGGCCACCGGAGACGGCCTGCGGCTCATCACGGGGCGCTCGCTCTACACCTCGTGGGAGGCCTCCTCTATCCACTCGGAGGACGCCGACAAGCTGCACCGCGAGGAGTCGGCGCTCATCAACCCGCGCGACGCCGAGCCGCTCGGCGTCCGCATGGGCGACGACCTCGTGCTCGCTGCCGGCGACGCCGAGGTGCGCATTACGGCGCAGCTCGACGACGGCGTCGCGCCGGGCACGGTGTACGTGCCGGCCTGGTACGACGGCGGTGCGGTAATGGCGCTGTTCCCCCTCGGCGGCACCGCCGACGGCACGGCCCCCGTGCAGGTCCGCGCGCTCCAGCCGGCGTAGACGGAGCCGGCGGGACGGCGGCCGGACGGCCGTGACCCTCGAAGCCGAACCCGGCCCGGACGCAGCCCCCGCCTCGCGCGGCCTCATCCTGCTCACCGCGCAGCGCGACGGCGACCTCGCGGGCGAGTGGCTCGACGCGCTCCTCGACGCGGACATCGACGCCGAGCTGCACATCGAGGACGCCGCGCGGTTCAACCTGACCTCGTCGGCGTACCCGGTGGGCGTGCCGTTCGTCTACGCGCTGTTCGTCCCTCGCGCGTACCGTGACCGCGCCGCGGACGTGCTCATCGACCACGGGTGGGACGGTCGCGGCGCGCCGCGCAGCAGCACGATGCGCACCTCCGGCCGGCACCTCCGCAACGTGCTGCTCGTGGCCGCGTTGAGCCTGGCCCTCGTCGCCGTGCTGATCCTCGTGAGGGGTGCCTAGCGCCCGAGCGGCGACGCTCAGCGTGCGAGCAGCAACTCGACGACCCCGTCGCGGTCCGAGAGGTTCGGCAGCAGCGCGTCCGGCTCGTGGCGTGCGAGGTCGTCGAGGCTGGTCCAGCCGGTGGCCACCGCGAGGACGTACGCGCCGATGGCCTTGCCGCCCGTGATGTCGTGCTCCGTGTCGCCGATGACCACGAGGCGGTCCCCCTCGCTCCACCCGATCTCGCGCGCGCCGTCGCGCAGCATGCCGACGCGGTCGAGGTGGTCGTCGCCGAAGCCCCCGCCCGTGAAGTAGCCGTCGAGGCCGACCGAGGCGAGCTTCAGGAACGCCGCCCGCCGGAGATTGCCCGTCCCGATGCCGAGCACCACGTCGTCGCGAGCGTCGAGCGCCTCGAGGAGCGCCGGGACGCCGGGCAAGGCGCGCGGCTCTCGCTCGGCGAGCTCCTGCTCGACGATCTGGTAGTAGCGCGGCAGGAACGTCGCCGGGTCGACCGTGGCGCCGGTGCGGCGCGCGACCTCATCGAGGATCCAGCGGTCGGTGCGACCCTGGAAGACGACGCCATCCATCGCGCCGCTGACGCCGGTGGCCTCCTCGTACGCGCGGTTGAGCGCGCCGCGGCCCGCCCCGTCGGAGTCGAGGAGCGTGCCGTCGATGTCGAACAGCAGGTAGGCGGGCGCGCTACGTCTCCATCGGGTAGCCGGCCTCGGCCCAGTCGTCGTGGCCGCCCTCGACGTTGTAGAGGTCGGTCAGGCCCATGGTGGCGGCGAACTCGGCCGCGACGGCCGAGCGCTGGCCGGACTTGCAGATGAAGAGGACCGGGCGGTCCGTCGCGAGGTCACCCGCGCGCACCAGGGTCGCCATGTGCGGGATGTTGATCGAGCCGGGGACGTGCCCGTCGGCGTGCTCGTGCATCTCGCGCGAGTCGATGATCTGGACGTCGCCGTTGTCGATCATCTCCTTCGCCTCATGCACGTCGATGCGCGTGAAGGGCTCCATCTCGTTCTTGACCGCCATCGGACTATCCTCTCGACGACGGGCTCCCGATGAGAGTCGCGGGAGCCCCGGGGCGGATGCTGCGAGGTCGCCGGGTGAGTGTAACAAAGCCCGCCGCTGTCTCCCCTCCCGAGCGCCTCGCGCTCGGCATCGACCTGCGCAGTGGGCCGCGCTACCCGACCGGCGTCGCCGTGCTCGGCCTCGACCGGCGGCTGCGGCTCCTCGAGACGGTGCGCACGGACGAGCAGATCGAGGAGGTCGTCGAGCGCTTCACCCCCGCCGTCGTGGGCATCGACGCGCCGCTCGCGCTGCCTGAGGGGCGGTGCTGCGCCGACCCGGCCTGCGAGTGCGCGCGCCACGGCATCATGCGCGAGGTGGACCGGCTATGCGCGGCCACGGGTTACCGCCCGTACCCGACGCTCATCCCCTCGATGGTCGGGCTCACGCTGCGCGGCATCGCCCTCGGCGAGCGGCTGCGCGACCACGGCTTCGAGGTCGTCGAGGTGTACCCGGGGATGGCGCAGGACATCCTCGGCATCCCGCGCAAGCGTGACCGCGACGGGCTGCGGCGCGGGCTGCGCCGCGTGGGCGTGCGCGGCATCCCGCGCAGGCGCCGCCCCACCCACGACGAGCTCGACGCCGCCACGGCAGCGCTCGTGGGCGTCCTGCACCTCGAGGGGCGGACGCAGGCCATCAACCCCGGCGAGGTCAGCCCCCTCGTCGCACCCCGAGATGGGCTCGGCCCCTAACGATGGTCTGAGCGCGTTGAGAGATCGGGAGCCGGACCCCCTCACCCCAACCCTCTCCCCAGGGAGAGGGGGCCGGATTTCTGATCCCCTCTCCCCCCACGTGGGGGGCGAGGGTGAGGGGGTCCGCGGGGTGCGAACGGCCATCGAGGAGGCTTTGGACCCTCCGGACCTGGGTCACTTCCGCGAACCGGAGACTGCCCACTTCACCCGATAGGGCCGTCCCGCGCGCTACAATCTCGACCGTGTCGACACCGGATTCAGACCGCCTCCCCAGGGTCTTCGTCACGCGCACGCTGCCCGGCCGCGCGCCCCTCGAACGCCTCGAGACAGCGACCGCCCCCGACGTGTGGGAGCTCGAGCGGCCCCCGACGTACGAGGAGGTCACGGAGCGCTCGGCCGGCTGCGTCGGGCTGCTGACGATGCTCACCGAGCGCGTGGACGCGGCGCTCCTCGACTGCCGGCCCGGGGTGCGTGTGGTAGCGAACATGGCCGTCGGCTACGACAACGTCGACGTGGCGGCGGCGACCGAGCGCGGGGTGCTGGTCACCAACACGCCCGGCGTCCTCACGGAAACCACGGCCGACCTCGCGTTCGCACTCCTGCTCGGCGCGGCCCGGCGCATCAACGAGAGCGAGCGAGCGGTCCGCGAGGGCGCGTGGGGCCCGTGGCACCCGACGTGGATGCTCGGCAGCGCGGTCCACGGCGCGACGCTCGGCATCGTCGGGCCGGGGCGCATCGGGGCCGCCGTGGCGCAGCGCGCGCAAGGCTTCGGGATGCGCGTGCTCTACCACGGCCGCCGCCGCGCGCGCGGCTTCCCGGGTGAGAGCGTGGACTTCCGCACGCTCCTCGCCGCCTCCGACTTCGTCTCGGTGCATGTCCCGCTCAACGAGGAGACCGAGGGGATGTTCGGCGCGGACGCGTTCGCGCGGATGCAGCCGCACGCGATCTTCGTGAACACCTCGCGCGGCGGCGTGGTGGACCAGGCCGCGCTACGCGACGCCCTCGTACGCGGGGAGATCGGCGGCGCGGCGCTCGACGTGACCACGCCCGAGCCGCTGCCGCCCGACGATGCGCTGCTCGACGCGCCGAACCTGCTCGTCACCCCGCACATCGGCAGCGCCACCGGCCCGACGCGCGAGCGCATGGCGGAGCTGGCCGTCGATGGGCTGCTGGCGGCGCTGGCCGGCGAGCGGCCGGATCACCTCGTGAACCCCGAGGCCTGGGAGCGACGGCGATGACGAGCGAGCACGAAGAGCACGCCCCGCACGGGCGACTCTGGATGGCCGACCTGCTGTGGCGGCTCGGCAGCGTCCAGTTCGGCGAGTTCTCGCTCGGCCGCACCGTGCGCAACTCGCCCGTCTATATCAACCCGAAGCTCGTGATCTCACGCCCCGAGGAGCTGGCGCGCGTCGTGCAGGTGATGGACGAGGAGCTGCGGCTCGCGATGGCGCTTCGCAACCCGCACGTGCGCCGCTTCGACCTGATCGCGGGGGTGCCCATCGGCGGGCTGCACATCGCCACCGCGCTCTCGCTGCAGATGCGCGTGCCGCTGGTCTACGTGCGCCCCTCGCCACCGTTCGACGAGCCGGAAGGCGCGTCGCGCGTGCAGATCGAGGGGGCGTACCGGCCTGGCCAGACCGCGCTCATCGTCGATGACCTCGCGGCGGGCGGCGGCTCGCTCGTCGACACGGCGACGCGGCTGCGCAGCGCGGGGCTGCTGGTGCGCGACGCCATGGTGCTGGTCGACCGCCAGCAGGGCGCGGCGAGCCGCCTCGAACGCCTCGGCGTGCGGCTGCACGCGTCGCTCACGCTGGAGGTGCTGCTCAACCACTTGCAGGGCGAGGGCCGCATCTCGCACGAGGACTACCGCAGCGCGATCGAGTACCTGCACCGCGAGGGCGACCTGCGCTCGGAGTTCGACGGCTAGTCGGCGTCGCCGACCGGCGCCGCGGCGTACACCACGAAGCCCTCGCCGGTGTCCTCAAACCTCGCGCCCGAGGGGTATGCGAGCACGGCGAGCGCGATGATCGCGTCGCCCGCCCCGCCCGCGACGTTCAGGACCGCAGCGATGATCGCGATGTTCGAGGCGGTGCCGCCGGCGGGCGCGATGGCGACCACAGCGAGCAGCAGCACGCCCAGCACGAGCACCGCGCCAATGCCGGCGAAGACGTACGCTCCTCGGCCGAAGTAGGAGCCCGGCGCGCACACGGAGAGGACGGGCCCGAGCCTCGTCCAGGCCTTCGCACCGAACCGCGGCCGCCCACCGAACGCGAGGAACGCCGCCGCGTGGCTCAGTTCGTGGAGCACGAGTCCGAGCACTGCGGCCGCGAGCAGTTGCGGGATCTCGATGGTGATTCCGGGGTCCGCCCCCGTCAGGGACAGGACGGCGGACGCGGCGCCCATGGTGACGGCGATCGCGACGAGCGAGAAGACAGCCGCGACGAGCTTCTGCCGGCCTGACACATCATCGACCGTCCAGCGGCCTGTCTCGATGTACTCGGCCGGAAGGCTCGCGCCCAACTCGCACCTCGCATGCTCCGGTCCCGCGTCGCCGGTGCGCGACCATCGTCGCACGACGCGTGGAGCCCTCGGGGGCGAGGGGTGGCGGGGAGGGGTCGGTTAGAGCAGGCGGCGGATGGGCTTGCGGCCCGGTCGGGGGTCGTAGTTCGCCTTGAACATCTCGAGCTTGTCGCGCTCGATGAGGTACTTGCCGGCGAAGAGGACGGCGGGGACGCGCTTCTGCTTGATGAGGCGTCGGAGGCTCTGGGGGTGGATCCCGAGTTCGCCGGCGGCTTCCACCAGGTCGAGGTAGTCGTCAAACGGAGAGTCAGGCACGGATCACTCCTGTCGGCGCGGAAACTGCTCACGTGCGTAGACGATGCTAGTTGCCAACATCGCTAGCGTAAAGCGCATACACAATTCCGGGCCGGGGTGACCACTACCTGCCTCCAGCGTCGATTCTGTACAGGTGCTGGGCCAGCGGCAGCGTTCTCTCCACTCCGACGCTATACCCGATGAAGCTTCCGACAAACGGAACAGCGACCAGGAAGAGGTACCCGCTCCCGCTGACCCCGAAGGTGATGAGCGCTAGGGCAAACGAACTTCCCCAGAGGACGGTTTCGAGGAAGTGGCCCGTGAGCGCTGCCCTTCTGCTTCGGTAGCGGAACTCATCGTTGTCTCTGATTTCGTCCAGGACGTCCGCTAGAGCGCCTCTGGCCGCGGAGAGCAAGACAATCAGTATCGTCATGGCGACGTGCCACAACGTAAACCAAAGAACGACTTCCAAGACCACCACCACGAGTATGGACAGCAAGAGAACCGCTGCTGAAATTGCTATGTAGGTCGTCGCCTGCCAGACAATATCTCCAAACAAACGCTCTAATGTCCGCTCGAGAATCCAAGTGAGTATGCTTGGCGCGATCCAGCCCCTGAGTGTTCGCCTGATTCGCTGGGTGAGCCTCTGTCGCATTCGTTGAATCACCTATGTGTGGAAGAGATTCACAGGGCGCGAGGATAGGGTGACGAGCGGGCGATTCGCCAGCGCTAGATTCTGCAACGATCAACTGCTCAATCAGAACTCTCTTGGCGGCGATAGCTCCTACTATGTCGAGTGCTGTGTAGGCGTGTACGTAGCCGCTGTGAGAAGCCCCCGCGTGAGCGGGGGCTTCCGTGTCTTGCCGGGGTTCGAGGCCGGGGCTATCCGGCCTCGTCCACCCACTCGTAGTAGTTGATCACCCGCGACAGGGCGAGCGCCGCGCGGTCGAAGCTGGGGAAGACGGCGAGCCCGCGCGCGACCACCTGGTCGCGGATCGGGATCACCTCTTCGTCCATCGCGCCGCCGTGCATCACCGTCACCAGCGGCAGGCCCGTGCGCTCACGGAACCCGTCCAGCTCGTCGAGCATCTCCTCGAGGCGCTCCGGGTGGTCCTTCCACATCCGCGCGAAGAACCCGGCCGAGAACTCGAACACCATCGCGTCGATGTTCGGGTCGTCGCCCACCGCCTGCATGATGCGCGCGAGGTTCGCCGAGTCGCCCGCCATGCCGATGGTGTTCGCCATGTCGAACGGGTTGCGGAACGAGCCGCCGATGACGTTGAAGAACTCGCCGATCCGCTCGTAGGTCTTGTCCGCGAGCTCCGGCACCTCCAGGCCCTGCCGGCCGAACGCGTCGGAGATCGCGACGGACTGCCCGCCCGTCATCGCCATCAGCGCGAGGCGGCGGCCTCGAGGAGCCGTGGTGTGGACCAGCGCCTGCAGTGCGTCCACCATCTCGTCGACCGAGTTCGCGGGGATGGCGCCGGTCTGCGCGATGAGCGCGTTCCAGGTCGCCATCGGCGTCGCCAGCGAGGCCGTGTGCGAGCGCGTCGCGCGCTGGCCGGCGGCGGTCTGGCCGCCCTTCCAGATCACGACGGGCTTCTTCGGGGTGGTCTCGCGCAGCGCCTGGAAGAAGCGCCGCCCGTCCTTGAGGCCCTCGAGATAGACGCCGATCACCTCGGTGTCCGGGTCGTCGCGGAGGTACTCGATGTAGTCGGCCTCGTTGACGACCACGGCGTTCCCGAAGGAGATGCCGCGGCTCACGGGGATGCCGACACGCTGCGCCATGGTGGTGGCGCCGATGGTGTGCGTGCCGCTCTGGCCCATGATGGAGACGGTGCCGCCGTCGCCGTGGTCGACGCCGTCGCTGAACTTCACGCCCTGGCGGCGGTTGTACACGCCCATGCAGTTGGGCCCGACGATCGGCATGCCGGCGTCGTTGGCGAGCTGCACGATGCGGTCCTGCAGCTCCGCGGCATCCTCTTCGCCGGTCTCGGCGAAGCCGGCCGAGAAGATGGCCATGCCGCCGACGTTCTTCTTGATCGAGTCGGCGACGATGAACGGCACGATCGGCCGCGGCACCGCGCAGATGACGAGGTCGATGTCCTCGGGGACCTCCTCGAGCTTGAGGTAGTTGGTGAAGCCGCGCTTCTCGATCTCGGTGATCTCGTTCGGGTCGAGCTGCACCGAGTAGAGCGGGCCGACGAAGTCACGGTTGTTCTCGAGCCAGCCGAAGTCCGGCCCCTTCGCGCCCACCACCGCGACGGAGCGAGGGGTCAGCGTGCGGTGCAGGCGGTCGCGGTCGACAGCCATGACGCTAGTCCTCCGCCAGCACGACGCGCGCGTCGACCGCGATGGCGCCGTCCGGGTAGGCGAAGACGGGGTTGAGGTCGAGCTCGGCGACCTCGGGATGCTCGTTCGCGAACTCGGAGACCTGGAGGATCATCGCCTCCAGCGCGTCGAGGTCTGCGCCGGCCTGGCCGCGCACGCCCTCGAGCACCGGGTAGCCGCGAATCTCGCGTACGATCTGGCGCGCGTCGCGCGCCTCCAGCGGGACGATGCGGAACGCAACGTCGCGCAGCACCTCGACCATGATGCCGCCGAGGCCGAAGGCGAGGACGGGGCCGAACTGCGGGTCGGTGGTGGTGCCGATGATCACCTCGGTGCCCTGGTCGGCCATCTGCTGTACCGAGACGCCGTCGACGCTCGAGCCGGGGGCGGCCTCGGCGACCGCGGACATCATCCGGTCGTAGGCGGCGCGGACGGCGTCGCCGTCGCCGAGGTTGAGCTCGACGCCGCCGACGTCGGACTTGTGGGCGATGTCGCCGGAGACGACCTTGAGGACCGCGGGGTAGCCGATGTCATCGGCGGCGGCCACGGCGTCGTCGGCGCTCGTCGCGAGGCGAGCCTGGGTAACGTTGATCCCGGCGTCGTGCAGCAGTTGCTTGGACTCGACCTCGGTCAGCAGCGTGCGACCATCCGCACGCGCGGCCGCGATCGGCCCATTCCCGTCGCTCATGTTGGAGGCGTCTCCTCGTTCCCGCCCCGCCGGTCGCGAGGCGCGCGGATCATACAGCACGTGGACGGAACGCGCGGCAGCGTGACGGGCCTCACGAAGGGCTTCCGCAGGCCCCGCTTGCGGCCCGCGTTGCACGGGGACGCACCGCGCCGGACGATGGTGGCGATGGGCCTGCGACGCCGCTTCGCCGCCTTCCGTGACCGCCTCGGCCCGCCGCGTGGCGAGCCCGCCGACCGGGCGCCCGAGGACGCCGCCGACGACTCCGGCGAGGCCGTGCGGCCGCGGCTCATCGTGGGCCTCGGCAACCCCGGCCCGGAGTACCGGGGGACGCGCCACAACGTCGGGATGTGGACCATCCAGCGGCTGGCCGAGCGGCACGGCGCCGAGCTCGCCCGCGACACGCGCGTCTGGCGCGCGACCGTGGAGGTCGACGGGCGACCACTCCACCTGGCCGCCTCGCGCTCCTGGTACAACGAGAGCGGCCCGGCCGTGGCGTCGGAGCTGCGGCGGCTGCGGCTGCGACGCACGCAGCTGCTCGTGATCTACGACGACATCGACATGGCCGTGGCGCGCGTGCGCATGCGGCCGCATGGGGGGCACGGCGGCAACAACGGCATGCGGTCGATCCTCGACGCGCTCGGGGGCGGCGACTTCCCGCGCGTCCGTATTGGCATCGACCGCCCGTACGACCCGGACCCCGACGACCCGGACGAGGAGCACAGCCGCGGCCGACCCGTGCGCGACCCGGACCGCGTCGCGGACTGGGTGCTCTCCCGACCTCCCCCGGAGGAGCGCGCCGCCCTCGACGCCGCCATCCGCGACGTGGCCGACGCGATCGAGCTTGCCGCGGTCGAGGGTGTCGAGGCGGCGATGAACCGGCTCAACCGGCGGGAGTAGGTGGAGGCCCGCAGCGCCCTGAAGCCCTCGCCCGTCACGGGGGCCGCGCTACACTGGAATGGCGAACGGACGCGACCGAAGGGGACTCCCGCGGGGAGCGCCCCTGTTTCGGCGTGCCCCCTTGGAGCGCACACGAGACGAGGAGCCCCTGCAACTCGCACCCCTGCTCGGCAGCCTCGACCGCGTCGAGCCGCTCGCCGCGTCCGCCGCCCACCTCGGCGCGGGCGGGCGCGCGACCATCGGCGTGCTCGACGCCGCCAAGACGACCGTCGCCGCGTGGCTGTGGCGCAGGCTGCGCACGCCCACGCTGCTCGTCGTCCCGCGCGAGACCGACGCCGACGCCGCACTCGACGCGCTGCGGGCGTGGGCGGGCGAGGCCGTCGTCCCGTTCCCCGCGCGCACTGGCCTGCCCTACGCGCGCGAGGACCCGCCGACCGACGTGACGCGTGGCCGTCTCGAGGTGCTCGCGCGGCTCGCGCGCGCCGGCGGTGGCGGGCCGCCGCCCCTGATCGTCGCGTCGACCGCGGCCGTGACCGGCCCCACCGCGCGCCCCGCGGACCGCGGCGCCGGGCCCGCGCGGGTCACCGTCGGCGACCGCGTCACCATCGAGGACCTCGCGGTACGCCTCGTCGGCGCGGGGTACGAGGTCGGCCCGCTCGTCGAGCAGCCGGGGCAGGCCGCGCGACGCGGCGGCCTCGTGGACGTCTTCGCGCCGACCGAGCCGACGCCGGTGCGCATCGAGCTGTTCGGCGACGAGGTGGAGTCGATCCGCCGCTTCGACGCCGAGACGCAGCGCACCGTCGAGATGGTCGAGGGCGTACACATCGGCCCGGCGAGCGAGTGGTTCCCGACCCGCGAGGCGCTGAGCGAGCTCGCCGGCCACCTCGCGCCCCCTCGACGACGCGCGCTCGACGATCTCGCCGCCGAGGAGCTCGCGGCGCTGCGGCGCGGGGAGCTGCCGTCGCCCGCGCGCTACGGGCCCCTCGCCGCGAATGCGACGCTGCTCGACCACCTCGGCCCCGGCGCACTCGTGATCGTCGACGAGCCCGACGCGGTCCACGCAGCCGCCGCCGAGCAGGACGCGCTCGCCGCCGAGCGGCGCGACCAGCTCGTCGCGGTCCGCGACCTCGGGCCGGAGGCGCCGCCCCCGCACCTCGAGGAGCAGGCACTGATCCGCGAGCTCGACCAGCGCGCGCCGCGCGCCGACCTCGAACGCTGGGCGACGGGCCGCGAGCGCGACGGCTTCCGCGTCCCGTTCGCGCCGCACGACGCCTACGCGGGCCGGCTACAGGCGGCGGCTCGCGAGCTGGTGCGCGGGGTGCCGCGTGGCGACCGCATCGTCGTGCTCACGCAGCAGGCGCAGCGCTTCGGGGAGCTGCTGGCCGAGGCAGGTCTCGACGCCGGGGTGCTCGACCGCCTCGACGCGCCGCCCGCGGGCGCCTCGCTCTCGCTCGTGCAGGGCTCGCTGCCGGGCGGGTGGCGGATCGAGACGCCCGAGGGGCGCGTGGCGCTCGCGACCGACGCGGAACTGATGGGGTTCGTGCGCAAGCGGCGGGCGCTGCGGCAGTCGGCGTCGCACCGCGCGCAGTTCCTCGCCGAGGTCTCCCCCGGCGACTTCGTGGTGCACTCCGAGCACGGCATCGCGCGCTTCGCGGGGATCGTCCGCCGCTCCGTTGGCGACGAGCAGCGCGACTACCTCCAGCTCAACTACGCCGGGGACGACCGCCTGTACGTGCCGATCGAGCAAGTCGACCGGGTCACCCGCTACGTCGCCTCCTCAGGGCACATCCCCCGGCTCACGCGGCTCGGCACGCAGGAGTGGGCGCGCACGCGCGCGAGGGTGCGCGAGGCGGTCGGCGAGGTCGCCGCCGACCTGTTGCGGCTGTACGCGGCGCGCCAGCTGCTGCGCGGACACGCCTTCGGGACCGACACCGAGTGGCAGCGCGAGATGGAGGCGGCGTTCCCGTACGAGGAGACCGAGGACCAGCTCGCCGCGATCACCGCCGTGAAGGAGGACATGGAGGGCGTGCGGCCCATGGACCGCATCGTCCTCGGAGACGTCGGGTTCGGGAAGACCGAGGTCGCCGTGCGCGCCGCCTTCAAGGCCGTGCAGGACGGCTACCAGGTCGCCGTGCTGGTCCCCACCACGGTGCTGGCCCAGCAGCACGAGCGCACGTTCCGCGAGCGGCTCGCGCCGTTCCCCGTGCAGATCGAGGCGCTCTCGCGGTTCCGCACGGACGCGGAGGCGCGCGAGGTCGCCTCGGGCCTGCGGTCGGGCGAGGTCGACATCGTGATCGGCACGCACCGGCTGCTCCAGGCGGGCATCGAGTTCGCCAACCTCGGCCTCGTCGTCATCGACGAGGAGCAGCGCTTCGGCGTGGCGCACAAGGAGCGGCTCAAGCGCATGCGCCTGGAGGTCGACGTGCTGACGCTGTCGGCGACGCCGATCCCTCGCACGCTGCACATGTCGCTGGCCGGCATCCGGGACATGTCGCCGATGGACACCGCGCCCGAGGACCGCCTGCCGGTGCAGACCTTCGTCGCCGAGTGGGACGATGCGCTGGTGCGCGACGCGATCCTCAACGAGCAGGAGCGCGGCGGGCAGGTCTACCTCGTCCACAACCGCGTCGAGACCATCGATCGCGTCGCGGAGCAGGTGCGGGCGCTGGCGCCGGAGGCGCGCGTGATCGTGGGCCACGGGCAGATGCCGAAGGCCGTGCTGCGAGGCGTGATGGAGCGCTTCTCCGCGGGCGACGCCGACGTGCTGGTGTGCACGACGATCATCGAGTCGGGCATCGACATCCCGAACGTGAACACGCTCATCATCGACCGCGCCGAGCTGCTTGGCATGGCGCAGCTCTACCAGCTTCGTGGGCGCGTCGGGCGCGGGGCGCAGCAGGCGCACGCCTACCTGCTGCACCGCCGCGACCGCGTGCTCACCGAGGTGCAGCAGCAGCGCCTGGCGACGATCTTCGAGGCGACCGAGCTGGGCGCCGGCTTCCAGGTGGCGCTGCGCGACCTCGAGATCCGCGGCGCGGGCAACCTGCTGGGCGCGGAGCAGAGCGGCCAGATCGCCTCGGTGGGCTTCGACCTCTACACGCAGATGCTGGCCGAGGCAGTCGCCGAGCAGCGCGCCGCGCACGACGGCGAGGCCGCCGCCGCGGCGGCCCCGCCGCCGCCGGTCTCCGTCGACCTGCCGGTGACGGCGTACATCCCCGAGCCGTACATGGAGGACATCGAGGCACGCGTCGCGCTCTACCAGCGCATCGCCGGGCTGCGCTCGCTCGACGCCGCGGCCGACCTGCGAGCGGAGATCGAGGACCGCTTCGGCGTCCTGCCGCCGCCGCTTGAGCAGCTCCTCGCCCTCGTGCGGATCCGCCTCGCGGCCGGCGGGGCGCGTGTGGCGGCCGTGCGCGCCGAGGGCGACGTGGTGGTCGTCGGCGCGGTCGAGGACAGCCCGTTCAGCAGGCGTCATCTGCCGTCGCTGCCCCCGGCGATCGAGGTGGGCCGGACGCAGCTGCGCGTGACCCGCGACCGGCTCGGCGAGGACTGGCTGCACTCCATCGAGTTGCTGCTGCGCCTGCTCGCCACCCCGCAGCCCGCGGGCGGCGCTGCGCGCGAGCCCGCTGCGGCAGTGAGGGGCGCATGACCACCGTCGAGCTGCGGCTGGTGGAGGCCTCGGAGCGGGCGGACTTCGTCGCCATGCTCGGCGACTACCTGCGCGAGCTCGACGCGTACGAGCTGCCGTGGGACCCGGCGCCCGCGCCCGAGGACTACGCCCGCGCGTTCGAGGACGACCCCGAGGGGCAGCTCATCGAGTGGATGGTCGCCGGCGGTGAGCGCGCGGGCTTCCTCATCTCGCGCGTCGTGCCCGACTGGCCCGAGGAGCACCGCTCGGTCGGCGAGGTGATCGAGTGCTACGTCGCGCCGCCGTTCCGCCGCCGCGGTGTGGGCCGCGCGGCCGTGGAGGCGTGGCTGGAGCGGCAGCGCGCGGACGGCGTGGACCTCGTGGAGGCCTCGGTGCTCTCGCTCAACACGCCCGCGCTCGCGTTCTGGGAGCGCATGGGCTTCGAGACGCGCGCCGTCCAGACGGTACGTCGGCCGTGAGCTAACCTCGGTTGACCACGTTCGAGGCACTTCGAGGGGACCGCACACCGTGATCTGGGACGTCCACTGCCACTTCCCTCGCAACTGGGAGCACCCGGAAGACAACGACCATACGCGCACCATCGACAGCCGCGCCGACGCGCTGCGGGCGGCCGGCGTCGTGCGCGCCTCGGTGCTCTCCGGCGGGAGCCGCGAGTTCGGCCCCACCCACGACGAGGCGCTTCCGTACCTGCGCCGCCACGAGGACCTGATGGTGCCCGTGGCCCACCTGCTGGTGGACGACACGCCGCGCGGCGAGGTCACGCGACTGCACGGCCTCGGCTACCGCGGCCTCAAGATCATCGGCTCGCGACTGCCGTACGACGACTACCGCTACTTCCACATCTACACGGAGGCCGAGGACCTGCGGATGCCGACCCTCTTCCACTGCGGGGTCATCGGCGGGGGAGTGGACTACTCGATCACCCACCCGCGGCGTGACCCCGCGGCCGCCGAGTCGCTCATGCGCTGGCGCCAGTTCCGCGGCCGCATGCCGCGCGACGTCTCGGCGATGCGCATGCGCCCGTTCCACCTCGACACCATCGCCAACAACTTCCCGGACCTGCCGATCATCGGCGCGCACATGGGCGGCACCGGGAACTACGACGAGGCCTCGTCGGTGGCGCGCTGGCGGCACAACGTCGTCTTCGACCTCTCGGGCGGCGACACCATCGAGCGACACGCCTACGAGCGCGGCCTGATCGGCAAGGAGATCGGGGTCGAGAAGCTGGTGTGGGGCTCCGACTGCGGTGACCACGAGATCGGCCCGCACGTCGACAGCCTGCGCGACATCATGGCGAAGCTCGAACTGACCGAGGAGGAGGCGGACCGCATCTGGTACCGCAACGCCGCCGAGATGTTCGGTGAGGCGGAACCCCAGCTGGCGGCCATGCCCGCGAAGTGACCAGCCCGACCGAACCGGCCGGCCCCGACACACCCGACGACACCACCGCCGCGCCCTCCGTCGAGTTCGGCCTCGCCGGTCGGCCTCCCATCGTGCGGGTCGAGTACGAGCGGCACCGGACGCCGGTGCCGATCCTCGATGCGCCCGTGGTGGCGCTCACGCTGGCGGTCACGCTCGCGTTCCTGATGTTCGTGCTGATCGAGCCGACGCCGGGGTGGATCGCGCTGGCCGGCGCGGTCGCCGCCGCGGCGGGGACGGACCGCGTGCTGCGGTTCGCGCGGCCGCGCCCGGTCGAGCTCGGCATCGACCCGACGCCGCAGGTGCTGCTCCCGGCGCTCTACGCGCTCGCTGCGCCCGTGATGGTCGAGGAGCTGGCGCGGGGCTGGTGGACGCTCCTCGCGGCGCTCGGCGCCGGACTGGGCTTCGGGGCGATCGTGCTGGCGCAGACGCACTCGGTCCGCCCCCACGAGCAGTGGCTGGCGTTCGCGCGCCCCGTGACGAGCGCGGCGGTGTACGTCACGGCGTTCGCGCTGTTCTCGCTCACGTACGTCTTCGAGCTGGGGCTCGCGGCCGCCCTCGCCGCCGTCGCGCTCGCCGCCGGGCTACTGGCGGTCGAGCTGCTGCGCGACGGCCAGGCCGACCTCTCGGACACGATCGCGTTCGGCGGCGTGGTAGCGCTGGTGGTGACGCAGCTGCGGTGGGCACTGCACTACGTGCCGCTCGATGGCTACCTCGCCGCGCTGGCGCTGCTGCTCGCCTTCTTCCTGACGGGCGGGCTGCTGCACGCGCACCTCACGCTGCAGCTGCGGCGCGCGGTGGTGGTGCAGTACGTGGCGGTCTCGGCCCTCGGCGGCGTGTTGATCATCGGCGCGCGGAGCGCCGGGCTGGCGTAGGCGCGCGCGAGGGGCCACGTCGCCCGCCCCATCGCTCGCCCGTCGGGCGCCTGCTACCATCGTTGGGCTGCCGCGTCGGGGAGTGGCGTAGCTTGGTAGCGCACCTGACTGGGGGTCAGGAGGTCGCCGGTTCAAATCCGGCCTCCCCGACCAATCCGACGACGTACGGCAACGCAAAAGGGGCGGCCTCCGGGCCTCGGCCCAGGCGTCGCTCATCCGCCAGCGGTTGCCCGGTGACTGCGAGTGGACCTGGCCGTGGAACCAGTTATCGGCGTCGTAGCCGCTGGTGCCCCCCAAGGTCGAGAAGTCTGGGAGCTTTCCACGACTGGGTCAGCAGGCGGAGCGGCCCCGGACTCTACTCGGTCCGCTCCCAGATGGACTCGTAGATGCGCTTGGCGATGGCCTCGTACTCAGCGCGCGTGTGGCCGCTCGCCGTCCCGACGGTGGCGAAGTTGTCGAAGAACCGGACGTTGCCTGGGCCGACCCAGCCTAGGTCGATGGAGATCTGCATCGTCCCCTCGGCATTTCTGAACAGCATCACGCTCGTGCTGTGTCCGTAGCTCTCGCCTTCTACTGGTGGAAAGATGTCCCGCGCGCCCTCGTACATCAGGCCGGAGTCATCCGGGATGTCGAAGACCACCGTCGGGTCGTAGTCGCCGCCGTCGAACTCGTACGTGCCGGCCGGGAGCGGGTCGCCTTGATCGAGATCCCACGTGCTCGTCGGCGCCCCGCACGCGGCGAGGCCGCTCGCCGTGGTAAACCCGGGCGGCGAGCAGCCTGCGAAGGTGTCGGGCAGGGTGACGCTCGTCAGGCTCAGCAACTCGAGCTTCGACGGGAGCCGGCCCGTGAGCGCGTTCCCACCCAAGTCCAGCGTCGTCAGCCCCGTGAGGTTGCCCAGAAGCCCCGACAGTTCGCCATCGAGGCCGCGGTCGGCCAGGTCCAGCGCGGTGACGCGCTCTGGCGTCCCGGACACTGTCACGCCCGTCCAGTCCGCCATCGCCTTGCGCGCCGTCCAGTTGAGGTGCTTCGTGCCCTCGATCGTGTTGCGCAGCCCGAGCAGTGCCTCGCAGTCGGCGACGAGCTTGGTGTTCGTGGCCGGGTTGGTCACGGCAATCCCCGAGGAGCAGTCCCTCGCCTGGAGGTCGGTCCCGACCACCGCGACTGCGAGGCCTGCAAGCATGAGCAGGCTGACCAATGCGATCAGGCGCGCGCGGGTCATCTCGGTCCGGCTCCTCTTGCTGATTGCGTGCGACGCAGAGCAGCCTCACGCGACCCCCACTTGAACAGATTTCCGCCACCGGGGCACGCGCTCTTCCTGGTCTCTGGCCATACGAACCTCCATCCGCTCGCGGTTCGACAGGCTGGAATAGTTGGAGCAACCTACCCGAAGGGGTGCGGGGATTCCATCACCCGCCCCCGCCGGCGACACACGGCACACGCAGGAGGGGCGGCCAGACGGCCGCCCCTCGGGCTCATCACACCGTCGAGGGCTGCTAGCCGCTCCGGCCCTCCACGTCCGGGTCGATCCAGCCCGACTGCACCTGGTCGCCCCACGTGTAGTACGAGTTGTTGTCGCCCGGCGCTGTGCCGGTGAAGCGGATCCCCCGCATCCACGGCTGGTAGACCTCCAGCCAGAACCCGGACGGGATCGTCGGCCGGTACGCCTGGTCGGCGTCCTGATCCCAGATCTTCTGCCACAGTTCCTTGCGGGCATCCGGGTCGAGCTCCAGCTGCTGGGCCTCTGCCCACTCGTCGATCTGCGGATCGTTGATCCGCCAGCGGTTACCCGGCGACTGCGAGTGGACCTGGCCGTGGAACCAGTTGTCCGCGTCGTAGCCGCTGGTGCTCCATGCGGAGGTCGAGACATCCGGGAGCTTCGAGGGGACCCACTGCGAGTTGAATTCGGTGTAGTCCACCTTGCCGCCGCCCATCTTGATGCCGGCCCTCTGGAGCTGGGCCTGGATCACCTCCGTGTGCTGCTCGAAGCCCTTGGTGTAGGCGTAGTAGCTGTTGATGATCTCCAGACCCTCGGCCCCTGCCGCCTGCAGCAGCTTCATCGCCTCGTCCGGGTCGTAGCGGAGCCAGTTGCCGGCGAGCCCCGACTCGATCGTCGCCTCCTCGTCGAAGAGGAACGGCCACGGGATGGTGTTGAGCGCCTTGCCGAGGCCGTCGTAGACGATGTCGAGGACTTCCTGCCGGTCGATCGCCAGCGACAGCGCGCGACGCACCCGCACGTCCTGGTACTTCGGCAGCGTGAGGTTCATCCCCAGGCTGAGCCCGTTGTACGTCACCGGGATGAAGTTGACCTGGACGTCGGGGTTCGTCTGCAGCACCTCGTTGAGGTCGCGCACGCTCGACACCAGCGAGTACGCGTAGTCGATGTTCCCGACGCGGAACTGCGCCAGCCGGGCCACGTGGTCCGGCATGATCAGGAACTCGAACCCATCGAGGAGCACTTCCCGCTCCCAGAAGTCCGGGTTCTTCACGAACTCGACGTTCTGGCCGAGCTCCAGGCCGGTCAGGATCATCGGGCCCGTACCGACGCTGGCGGTCTTGATGCTGCCGTCGTCGACCATCTCCTTCGGGAAGATGGTCTGCTTGTTGCTGGCGAGCGGGTTGAGGAAGTCCGCCGTCGCCTTCGCCATGTTGATCTTCAACGTGGCGTCATCGGGCGCCTCGAAGCCCGAGGTGTTGGTGTAGTACGACTTGTGCACGCCCTCGTTCGCGTAGCGGTCGACGGCGAACCGGGCGTCCTCCGCCGTGAAGGGCCGGCCGTTCAGCGGCGCCACGTTCTGCCAGGTCACGCCCGGTTGGATCTGGAACGTGAACGTCAGGCCGTCCGGCGAGCGCTCCCACGACGCGGCCAACTCGGGCTCGATCTCGGGCTGGAACACGTCCGCGCCGGGACCGCGCTTGAAGCCGATCAGGCGGTTGTAGACCATGTTCGGCACCGTGACGGTGCCGCCCGCGGCCGAGTCGACGGGGTCGAGCGACTGGAAGTTCCACGTCGCCGCGACGCGCATGGTGCCGCCGGCAACCGGGGTCTTGTTCGGCTCCGGGAAGTTGTACGGGTACGGCAGTGCGGGGTCCTGGACGAGCTCGCCGAGCGGCTCGAACCCCGAGTCCTCGTCGTCGGTCGTCGCGGTCGTGTCCGAGGTCGTGCCGCCCGATGTCGTCGTACCGGACGTGGTCCCGCTCGACGTGGTCGCCGTGGTGGTCGTGCCGGAGGTGGTCGCATCGCTCGCGGTGTCGTCGTCGTCATCGTCGCCGCCGCAGCCGATCAGGGCTGCCGCCGCGAGGCCGACGCCGCCGACGAGGCCCCCTCGCAGGAGGGCCCGCCTGCCTACGGCCTGGGTCCGCCATCCATACGTGTGCTCTTGCTGGTCCGGGGTCATGAGGAACCTCCTCCCCAGGGTGCAATTCGGCTTTCAAGTGCCGAGAGCCTACTCCCCGGCCGGAGGCATTACAATCGCGTATAGCGTCATGCCGGCGTTCCCGCCAGCCTCGGGACCCGGACACGCAAGAGGGGCGGCCATATGGCCGCCCCTTAGGTTCGTCACGCCGTCGAGGGCTGCTAGCCGCTGCGGCCCTCCACGTCCGGGTCGATCCAGGCCGTGTGCACCTGGTCGCCCCACGTGTAGTACGAGTTGTTGTCCCCGGGCGAGGTACCCGTGAACCGCAGACCGCGCACCCACGGCTGGTAGATCTCGATGGTGAAGCCCCACGGCATCGTCGGGCGGTACATCTGGTCCAGGTCCTTGTCCCAGATCTTGCGCCACAGCTCCTTGCGGGCGTCCGGGTCGAGCTCGACCTGCTGGGCCTCGGCCCACGCGTCGATCTCGGGGTCGTTCGTCCGCCAGCGGTTGCCGGGCGACTGCGAGTGGACCTGGCCGTGGAACCAGTTGTCGCCGTCGTAGCCGCTGGTGGCCCACGCCGAGGTCGAGATGTCGGGCAGCATGCTGGGGACCCACTGCGAGTTGAACTCGGTGTAGTCCACCTTGCCGCCGGTCATCTTGATGCCGATCTCGCCAAGCTGCGCCTGGTAGACCTCCGACATCTGCTCCAGGCCGCTGGTGTAGGCGTAGTAGCTGTTGTTGACCTCGAGGTTCTCGGCCCCCGCGGCTGCCAGCAGCTTCTTCGCCTCCTCCGGGGCGTAGCGGAACCACTGCCCCAGCTCCGGCGAGCCGAGCGTGATCTCCTGGTCGAAGAGGAACGGCCACGGGATGACGTGGAGCGCCTTGCCGATGCCGTCGAAGATGATGTCGAGCATCTCCTGGCGGTCCATCGCCATGGTGAGCGCACGGCGGATGCGCACGTCCTTGTACTTCTCCAGCGTGTGGTTCAACCCGACGGTGATCCCGTTGGAGGTGGTCGGCAGCAGGTTGACCTGGATGTCCGGGTTCGTGTCCACGATCTCGTTGAGGTCGCGGAGCGATGACGCCAGCCCGTATCCGTAGTCGATGTTGCCGACGCGGAACTGTGCGAGCCGGGCGACGTGGTCCGGCATGATCAGGAACTCGAAGCCGTCCAGGAGCACGTCGCGCTCCCAGTAGTCCGGGTTCTTGTCGAAGAGCACGTTCACACCCGCCTCGAGGCCGGTGAGGATCATCGGGCCGGTGCCGATGGCGCGCGTGGTGATCGTGCCGTCGTCCACCAGCTCCTTGGGGAAGATGGTCTGCTTGTTGCTCGCCAGCGGGTTCAGGAAGTCCGCCGTCGCGCGGGACATCGTGACGGTCAGCGTCTCGTCATCGACCGCTTCGAAGTCAGCGACGTTGGTGTAGTAGGACTTGTGCACACCCTCGGTCGCGTAGCGGTTCAGCGCGAACTTCGCGTCCTCGGCCGTGAACTTGCGCCCGTTCAGCGGGTCGACGTTCTGCCACGCCGCCCTCGGGTCGATCTGGAACGTGAATACCAGGCCGTCCGGGGAGCGCTCCCACGAGGCGGCGAGTTCCGGCTCGATCTCGGGCTGGAACACGTCTGCGGCGGGGCCGCGCTTGAAGCCGATCAGGCGGTTGTAGACCATGTTCGGCACCGTGACCGTGCCGCCGGCCGCCGAGGTGGTCGGGTCGATGGTCTGGAAGTTCCACGTCGCCGCGACCTTCATCACGCCGCCGGGGACGGGGGCCTTGTTCGGCTCCGGGAAGTTGAACGGGTACGGCAGCGACGGGTCCTGCACCAGCTCGCCGACCGGTTCGAAATCCCCGGCGGCGTCGCCATCGCCTGAGGTGGAGGAATCGGACGACGAGTCGGTGGAGCCCGAGGTCGTCCCGCTGGTGGTGGCGGTCGTGGTCGTCGTACCGGACGTGGTGGTCGTCTGGGTGGCGGCGCTGTCGTCGTCGTCATCGTCGTCATCGCCGCCGCAGCCGATGAGCGCCGCGGTGGCAAGGCCGATACCGCCGAGCAGGCTGCCTCGTAGGAGACTCCGCCTGCCTACGGCTTGCGTGAGCCAGCCATGCACGCGGTGCTCCTCATACTCAGCCATACCGAACCTCCTTCATTCGTCCGTGGGCGTGAGATTCGGGAAGCCTACCCGAACCGGCCGAGCATTACCACACAGCGCCCGTTGATAGCGACGCAGGGCGTGCGCACGGCCGGGGTGCCCCGAGGATTCCGGCGCGGCGAGATCGGCCGGGGCACGCAAGAGGGGCGGCCTCCGGGCCGCCCCTCAAGTTGTTCACGCCGCTGAAAGGCTGCTAGCTGCGGCCCTCCACGTCCGGGTCGATCCAGGCGGAGTGCACCTGGTCGCCCCACGTGTAGTAGGAGTTGTTGTCGCCCGGGGCGGTGCCGGTGAAGCGCAGACCGCGCACCCACGGCTGGTAGACCTCCAGGCTGAAGCCCCACGGCAGTGTCGGGCGGTAGGCCTGGTCCAGGTCCTTGTCCCAGATCTTGCGCCATAGCTCCGCACGGGCCGCCGGGTCGAGCTCGACCTGCTGGGCCTCCGCCCAGCCGTCGATCTCGGCGTCGTTCGTCCGCCAGCGGTTACCAGGCGACTGCGAGTGGACCTGGCCGTGGAACCAGTTGTCGGCGTCGTAGCCGCTGGTGCTCCAGGCCGAGGTGGAGAAGTCCGGAAGCTTCGAGGGGACCCACTGCGAGTTGAACTCGGTGTAGTCCACCTTGCCGCCGGTCATGTTGATACCCACGCGCGCAAGCTGCGAGTAGGTGATCTCGGTCATCTGCTCCAGGGCACTGGTGTAGGCGTAGTAGCTGTTGTTCATCGTGAAGCCCTCGGCGCCGGCAGCCGCGAGCAGCTTCCTCGCCTCGTCGGGGTTGTACTGCAGGTACGGCCCGACTTCGGGGCTACCGACGGACTTCTCCTCGTTGAAGAGGAACGGCCACGGAATGATGTTCTGCGCCTTGCCCAGTCCGTCGAAGACGATGTCGACCATCTCCTGGCGGTCGATCGCCATGGCCAGCGCGCGACGGACGCGCACATCCTGGTACTTCTCGAGCGTGTGGTTGATGCCCATGCTGATCGAGTTGTACGTAATCGGGATGAAGTTGACCTGGACGTCCGGGTTGGTCTCCAGCAGTTCGTTGAGGTCACGCACTGTCGAGACTACCCCGTAGGCGTAGTCGATGTTGCCGACGCGGAACTGCGCGAGGCGGGCGGGGTGGTCCGGCATGATCCGGAACTCGAACCCGTCCAGGAGGACTTCCTTCTCCCAGTAATCCGGGTTCCTGCTGAAGAGCACGTTCTGGCCCAGCTCGAGCGACTCGAGGATCATCGGGCCCGTGCCGATCGCGTTGGTTTCGATGCTGTCGTCGTCTACGAGCTCCCGGGGGAAGATCGTCTGCTTGTTGCTGGCGAGCGGATTGAGGAAGTCCGCCGTCGCCTGCGCCATGTTGATCTTGAATGTCTCGTCATCGACTGCCTCGAAGCCGGCAACGTTCGCGTAGTAGGACTTGTGCACGCCCTCGGTCGCGTAGCGATTCAGGGCGAAAGCCGCGTCCTCAGCGGTGAACTTGCGGCCGTTCAGCGGCGCGATGTTCTGCCATGTGGCGTGTGGCTGGATCGCGAACGTGAACGTCAGGCCGTCGGGGGAGCGCTCCCACGACGCGGCCAGCTCAGGCTCGATCTCGGGCTGGAAGACGTCCGCGCCCGGACCGCGCTTGAAGCCGATCAGGCGGTTGTAGACCATGTTCGGCACGGTCACCGTGCCGCCCGCCGCCGAGTCGATCGGGTCGATCGACTGGAAGTTCCAGGTCGCGGCCACCTTCATGATGCCGCCCCGCTGCGGAGTCTTGTTCGGCTCCGGGAAGTTGTACGGGTACGGCAGCGCCGGGTCTTGCACCAGCTCGCCGAGGGTCTCGCCCTCTTCAGCCTGGTCGTCCTCGTCGTCGTCCTCGTCGTCCTGAGTGACGTTGACACTGGGCGCCGCGGTCGCGGTCGCCTGTGCGGTGCTGGTGGTCGTGGTCGTCGTCGTGGTGGTGGTCGTCGTCGCTGCGTCGTCATCGTCGTCGTCGTCGCCACCGCAGCCGATCAGGGCCGCAGCCGCGAGGCCGACACCTCCGACGAGTCCACCTCGAAGCAGGGTCCGCCTGCCTACCGAGTGCGTCCACAAGCGGGACACACGCTCTTCCTGGTCTAGGGCCATGGCTGGACCTCCCTTGTTGATTCCTGTCGCCAGCCTCGGAGTTGCGGAGCCTAACCGAACTCATCGTCGTGTTCCAGTGCAAATCGCGTATTTTACATACATAATCCGGCGGCCCGCGCCACCCCGGTCCGCGCCCGCCCCGGCTCGGTACCGCGCAGCGGACCCGGTGCTAGGATCGGCCCCGGCCGGCGCGGCCGATCCGCGCCCGCTCGACACCCCGAGGGGCCCCGATGCGCGCCGCACCCGTCTCGTGACCACGTCACCGCTCGCACCCGTCGACGCCGTCGTGATCGGCGGCGGTCCTGGCGGGAGCAGCGCCGCCACGATGATGGCCCGCAAGGGCCTGCGCGTCGTGCTGCTGGAGCGCGACCACTTCCCGCGCGACCACGTCGGCGAGTCCCTGCTGCCGGCCAGCGTCCCCATGCTCGAGTCGATGGGCGTGCTCCCCGCCGTCGAGGCGGCGGGGTTCGTGCGCAAGCGCGGCGCGACGATGGTGTGGGGCTCCGACATGGAGCCGTGGAGCTGGTACTTCAACGAGGTCAGCGAGCGCTACCCCACCTCCTTCCAGGTCGTGCGCTCCGAGTTCGACCGCATCCTCCTCGACCACGCGCGCACCTCCGGCGTCGACGTGCGCGAGGGGCACCAGGTCACCGATGTGACGTTCGTGGACGGGCGCGCCGCCGGCGTGGAGTACCGCACCGAGGACGGCGGCGAGGGCTTCGTGCAGGCCTCGTGGGTGGTGGACGCGAGCGGGCAGTCAGCGCTGCTGGGCCACGCGCTCGGGCTCCGCGAGTGGGACGAGTTCTTCCGCAACCTCGCCATCTACGGCTACTTCGAGGGCGCATCGCGCCTGCCCGAGCCGGACGACACCAACATCTTCATCGAGTCCTACGAGCACGGGTGGTGCTGGGCGATCCCGCTCCATACCGGCGTATCGAGCGTCGGCGCGGTCGTGGACTCCGAGGAGGGCCAGCGCGCGATCCGCGAGGACGGCGTCGAGGCGGCGTTCCAGGCGCAGCTCGACCTCGCCCCGAGGACGTCGGAGCTCATCCAGGGCACGAAGCTCGTCGACGGCCCGTACGTCGTGCGCGACTGGTCGTACCTGTCGACGCGCATGGTCGGCCCCGGCTACATCCTGGTCGGCGACGCCGCGTGCTTCATCGACCCGCTGTTCTCGTCGGGCGTACACCTGGCGCTCACGAGCGGACTGGCGGCGGCGGCGTACGTGGGCTCGGTGCTGAGCGACCCGACGCTCGAGGGACCGGCCGCCGAGGCGTACCGGAGCCTCTACCTGGGCCAGTACGAGAGCTTCCACCGGCTGGCGCAGCTCTTCTACTCCAGCAACCGCAGCGCGGAGTCCTACTTCTGGGAGGCGCGCCGCATCTCCGAGGAGGACGCGTTCACCCCGCGCCACGCCTTCGTGCGGATGGTCGCCGGGCAGCCGCCGATCGGCTACGAGCGCGCCGTGCTCGACCGCGGCGACGCACCCTCGACGTTCGTGAGCAGCGTCCGCGCCGTCGAGGACGAGCGAGCGCGCCGGCGCGCGCAGCTCGGGGCGTCCTCGCCGCTGGCGATCGCCGCCTCGATCCCGGTGCTGGACCCGGACGAGCGAGTCGAGCGCAAGCCGACGCTGGAGCGCGACTCGTTCGAGTGGGGCTTCGTGCTCACCTCGGAGGGGCGGCCGGAGGGCGCGCCGATCAGCGTGCCGGTCGCGCGCCTGCTCCGCGGCGCCGACGGCAACTCGACGATCGGTCAGATCGTGGACCAGATGGCCGTCGAGGCGCGGCTCAACCCCGGGCAGCGCCAGCAGCTCCTGGAGCAGATGGTCGTGGCGGTCGGCATCCTCTACGTCGACGGCGCCGTCGAGGAGCTGCGAGGCCTGGAGGGCAACGCCCCGTAGCGCTGCCCGTGACGAGTCGGGCGCTACTCGGAGCCCGTACCGCCCCCGCCCTGGCCGCCGCCACCCTGCCCACCGCCGCGCCCGCGGCGTCGCCGCCCGCCACGCCGGCCGCGCCGTCGCCGCTTCGGGCGGCTCTCGCCGCCTTCCTCCGTCGACTGCTGCGAGCCTTCGTCGGGCCGCTGCCGGCGCTCGCCGCTCGGGGTGTTGACGGGCTCGAGTGTCGCGACGAGGTTGTCGCGACGGTCACGGTCCTGGCGACGCACGCCCTCCTCGACGGTGGCGTCCAGCTCCTCGGGACGGACGGCCGTGCCGTACTGCGAGGCCAGCTCCTCGGCCGACATCTCGATGACCTCGTTGGTGTCGTCCATGCGCAGCCGGACGGTCTGCTTGAGCGTGCCGACCGTGATCACGCGTGCACGGCCGGCGGGCGTGGTGACGCGCTTGCCGACCTTCGGGAGCGTCCCGCGCAGCGCGCGGTACTCCTCCACCTCGAACGAGAGGCAGCAGAGCAGGCGTCCGCAGACGCCGGAGATCTTCGTGGGGTTGGGCGGCAGGTCCTGCTCGCGCGCGAGCCGCATCGAGACGTTGGGGAAGGTCGTCTGCCAGCTCTTGCAGCACAGCGCGAGTCCGCACACGCCGACGTCGCCGAGCGAGCGCGCGCGCTCGCGGTCGCCGACCTGCTCGACCGTGACCTCCGCGTCGAGGAGGTCGGCGCACTCATCGCGCAGCCAGCGGTGCTCGACGCGCTCGGACGCCGAGAAGGTCACATGCGCCCGGGTTCCCGCGAGGTTGTAGACGACGTTCGCGACCCGCACTCGCGGGTCCTGACGGGCCGCGAGCGCCTGCGCGCGGCTGATGTCCTCCCGCGCGCGCTCGCGTGTCTCCCGCCACGCCGTGACGTCGTCCTCGGTGGCGAGGCGCTCGATCACGCGCCGCGGGCCCTCGGGCTCCGACGCGAGGACCTGGTCGGGCGCGAGCACGACCCAGCCGAGCTGCTCGCCGCGATCGGTGCGCACGACGACGTAGTCGCCGACGCCGAGATCGAGGTCTCCGGGGCTGCACCAGGTGAGTGGGGACGCTTCATGGAAGCGGACCCCGACCGTGCCATCCATGGGTGTTCCCGCCGGCGCTGCCCACGGGTCCTGAGCGCGTGCTCAGGACGCGAGTGCTGCGGCCGCGCGGGCCTCCTCTCCGTGCTCCGCACCCGCAACGTGCGGGAGGTCCAGCATCAGGACCTCGATCGCAAGCTGCGGGTTGGTGTTCTCGATCAGTCGCTGGCGTGTGCGCTGCGTCGCGCGCAGCGCCTCGGCGGCGGCCGCCACGGGCATCGCCGGCAGCTCCGCCACCTCGTCGGGCTGCGCGGCGTCCACGCCGGCGGCGCGCGCGAGGGCGTCGTGCCAGCGCCAGCGCCACACGTCGAGCGTGCCGAGCACGCTCGGCCGCTCGCGACGCCACTGCCCCGCGAGGCGCGAGGCGTAGTCGAAGCGCTCGTTGCGCCCCGCCGCCACAAGCCGCGCGAGGTCTTCGGCGGCCGTGTGCCGGAGCTGGATCAGCGAGGGGTCCTCGTGCAGCCGAACCGCGAGGCCGTAGCGCCCGCGCGCGAGCGCGGCGAGGCGCGACGCCTCCGCGTCGTCGAGGCCGAGGCTCTCCGTCAGCGCGCCCGCGCAGTCGGCGTGCGGCATGGGCCGCAGCGCGATCTCGCGGCAGCGCGAGCGGATCGTCGGGAGCAGCTCGTCGGGGTCGGTCGCCAGCAGGATCAGCAGCGACGACGCGGGCGGCTCCTCGATGGTCTTGAGCAGGGCGTGCCCGGCCTCGGTCTGCAGCTCGTCGGCGGTGTCGATGACGAAGATGCGCCGCGGGGCGTGGTGCGGCGGGGCGTGGAAGGGGGCGAGGCTCGACAGCCGCGTGAGCCGCCGGGCCTGGCAGATGCGGATGCGCGTCGAGTTGTCGGCCGCGTGGTCGCGGTGGCTCTCCTCGTCGCACGGCCCGCCGATGGCGACCACCTCGAAGTCCGGCGCGCCGCCGTCCTCGACCCGCCGGCACGCCGCGCACGCCAGGCAGGGGTCGACGCCGTCCGCGGGCGCCTCGCAGTGGATCGCCTGCACGAGGCGCCGTGCGAGCGTGGCCTTGCCGACGCCCTCGGGGCCGGTCAGCAGGTAGGCGTGCGCGAGGCGGTCCGCGGCGAGGTCGGCGCGGAGCTGCGCGACGGCCAGCGTCTGGCCGTGTACGCCCCACCCGGCAGGGGCCGAGGTGGAGGCGGTCACGCGTCGAGGTCCACGTCGAGCGCCATGAGGTCCTCGGGCGTCTCGCGGCGGCGCAGGACGCGCACGTCGCCGTCGTCCAGGAGCAGGCACGCGGGCTTCATCGCGAGGTTGTAGTTGGAGGCCATCGAGAGGTGGTAGGCGCCCGCGGCGGGCATCGCGACGACCTCGCCGGCGAGCAGGCGCGGCACCGCTACGTCGCGCGCGAGCACGTCGCCGGACTCGCAGTACTTGCCGGCGAGGGTGATCGTCTCCTCGGCGGCGTCGAGCGGGCGCTCGACCGCGATGACCTCGTAGGGCGAGTCGTACATCGCGGGGCGGACGTTGTCGGACATGCCGCCGTCGACGGAGACGTAGGTGCGGATGCCCGGCACCTCCTTGCGCGCGCCGACGGTGTAGAGCGCGATGCCCGCGCGCGCGACGAGCGAGCGGCCGGGCTCGATGGTGAGCCGCGGCAGCGCGAGCCCGCGTGCGTCGGCCTCGCGGCGCAGCGCGCCGGCGATGGCCCCCGCGTAGGCGGCGGGCTCCGGCGGCTCCTGCTCGCCGCGGTAGGCGACGGCGAAGCCGCCGCCGATCGAGAACTCGGGCATGTCGAGGCCGAGCCGGTCACGGACCACGTCGGCCCAGAACTCCGCGATCACCTCGATCGCCAGCACGTAGGGGTCGAGGCGGAAGATGGGGCTGCCCAGGTGGACGTGCAGCCCGCGGAACTCGACGTGGTCGGCGGCGGCGATAGCCTCGAGCGCGCGTTCCGCCGCGCCCGTCGCGATGGGGATGCCGAACTTCGTGTCCAGGATGCCCGTCGTCGTCTTCTCGTGCGTGTAGGCGTCGACGCCCGGCGAGAGCCGGACGAGCACCGGCTGTGTCGCGCCCATCTCGGCGGCGACCGCTTCGAGCACCCCGATCTCGTCGATGTTGTCGATGACCACGCGCCCCACGCCCGCCTCGATGGCGAGCGCGAGCTCATCGGGCCCCTTGTTGTTGCCGTGGAAGTAGACCGTCGACATGTCCACGCCGGAGGCGCCCAGCACGGCGATCTCGCCGCCGGAGACCGCGTCGAAGCCGTAGCCCTCGGCGGCGATGAGCTGTGCGAACGGGCGGTTGAGGAACGCCTTGGCGGCGTAGACCGCGTCCGTCTCGGGGTACTCCTCGCGGAATGCATCGAGGAACCCTCGGCACTGCGCGCGCAGAGTGGCGTGGTCGTAGGCGTAGAGCGGGGTGCCGTACTCGCGGGCGAGCGCGGCGAGGTCGCAGCCGCCGACGGCGAGCGTGCCCTCGCCGGTGAGGGTCGCGCTGACGGGCAAGACGTGGGCGAGCGGCAGCGCCGCTTGCGTGGAGGTCACGGTGTCCCGCGTTCCTGCGGTGTCGTCTGCGCACTCTCGCGCTGCGCCGGGGAGCCGGGCGCGCGGCGCGCCAACGTCACACGATGGATTCGTCGCGTCGATTATTGCACGGGGCAGGGAGCGGCGGCGACGGGGCTGGATGGAGCGGTCGGGCGAGGGCTATCCTCGACGTGCTACCGGGGGAGCGCGATGCAAGCACGCCGGCCCGCCGAGGAGACCGCGCGTCTGGGCGACGCCATCTACGAACGCGAGATCCGTGCCCAGGTCGAAGCCGATCACCACGGCGAGTACGTCGCGATCGACGTCGACAGCGGGTGCTGGGCGATCGCCGACGAGTTGCGTGCCGCCTCGAAGCGTCTCCGCGAGGAGCAGCCCGACGCCACCGATGTCTGGCTGATGCGCGTCGGGCATCGCGCCTTGCACCACTTCGGTGGCCGCCCGCTCCGGAGCTCCGAGTGATCGAAGGCGTGGTCAACGCCTCACGGGAAGCAGTGGTCCTCCTCACCGTGAACGGCCCCGCGGGGGCGACGCGTGACATCGAAGCGATCGTCGATACCGGTTTTGGGGGCTTCCTCACACTACCGCCTGAACTGGTGACGGAACTCGGTCTGGGCTTCGAGGGCATCGGCCGCGCGACCCTCGGCGACGGCAGCGAGATCACGTTCCCGTACTACGACGTCAGTGTCCTCTGGGAGGGCCAACCGAGGTTCGGCCTGGCGGACGCAGCGGACACCACGCCGCTGGTTGGCATGTCGCTGCTTGCGGATCACAGCCTGTACGTCGAGGTCGAAGAGGGTGGGCGCGTAGTGATTCAGGCACGCTGAGCCGCTCTCAAGCGCGTCTCTTCGCCCGCTGGCGGTACGCCATACGTGGCAGACGCTCACGCGCGTGCTCAGTTATCGTGGGCACCATGACCGACCTCGAACCGACGCTTGGGCCGAAGGGGCTCACCGAGGTCCGCTCGCTGCTCCTCGACTGGTACGACCGCGAGTGCGAGAGCTTCCCGTGGCGCGATGCGCGCAACCCGTACTGGGCGCTCGTCGCCGGGGTGTGCTCGCAGCAGACGCAGATGGCGCGCGCTCGGCCGCTGTGGGAGCGCTGGGTCGCGGCCTTCCCGACCGTACACGCCGTCGCCGCCGCGTCGCCCGCCGACGTGCTCCGGGTGTGGGGCAACAGCGGCTACCCGCGTCGCGCCGTCCACCTCCACGAGGCGTGCCGGCGCTGCGTGGCCCTCCACGGCGGGCAGGTGCCGAGCGATGAGCAGGCGCTGCTCGCGCTGCCGGGCGTCGGGCCGTTCACCGCCGCGATCGTCCGGTGCTTCGGCCACGGCGAGGACACCACGGCCATCGACACGAACGTCGTGCGGCTCCTCGGTCGCCTCGTGCACGGCGACCTGCAGCCGGCGAAGGAGACGCCGCCGGCCGAGATCGCGGAGACGGCGCGATGGCTCACACCCGCGGGCTTCGCGAGCCGCTGGAACCCGGCGCTGATGGACTTCGGCGCGCGGGTCTGCACGCCGCGGCCACACTGTGAGGCGTGCGACCTCGCGCGCTTCTGCGCCGCCAGGCCTCGCTTCGAGGCCGGCGAGGAGGCCGAGCCCGTGCGCGCCCAGGCAGCGTTCGAGGGCTCCGACCGCCAGCTGCGCGGCCGCATCATGGCCGCACTCCGAGACTCCGCCGGACCGGTCCGCACCGCGCTGCTGGCGCGCGACCTCGCTTCGGACGCCGAGGGACGCGCGCGCGTGCGGCGGCTCCTCGGCGCGCTGTGCGAGGAGGGCCTCGCGTGGCAGCGCGACGGCTCCTGCGGGCTCGACACCCGCACGCCGGAGCCCGTGGCGAGCGAGGAGCCTTCGTAGCGCCGCCCGGCCGCCCGTCCCCGTTTGGTAGGCTGCACGCCGACATCCGTGAACGGGAGGGAGACCCCGCATGCCCGAGGTGTACGCCGACGACCAGGTGACCGTGGAGTGGCTGGCCGACGTGGGACCGTACGGCAACAGCGCGTACATCATCCGCCCGCGCGATGAGAGCGCCCCCGTCACGGTGATCGACATCCCCACCGGCTTCGAGGTGGTGGCCGAGGCGGTCGGCGACCGCGCGGTCGAGCGCATCATCGTGACGCACTCGCACATGGACCACACCGCCGGGTGGGACACGATGCTTGAGACGCTCAACGCGCCGGTGCTCGTGGGCGCCGAGGAGACGGACCTCGAGGAGGGCCGGGAGTTCGGCGTCCTCGCGGACGGCGACGAGGTCACCATCGGCGGGGCGACGATGCACGTGATGCATACACCGGGTCACACCCCGGGGTCGATCTCGCTGCTGCTCGGCGGCGCGGTATTCACAGGTGACACGCTCTTCCCCGGCGGCCCCGGCGCCTCGCGGACGAACGAGCTGCTGCAGCAGGAGATCGCTTCGATCACCTCGCGGCTCCACACGCTGCCGCCCGAGACCGTCGTGCTGCCGGGCCACGGCGGGGGCACGACCATCGGCGAGTCGATCGCGGAGTACGAGGTCTTCGCGAGCAAGGAGCACGACCCGGACCTGCACGGCGACGTGCTCTGGCTGGAGTCGTAGCCGCGTCGCCCGGCCGTTGATCGTCGGGGGCGTGCTGCTACCATCGCCGCTCCGCATGCTCCCCATGCTTGGTGAACGGCTGCGATGGTGATCGAACGTACGTCGGTGAGCGTCGGCGAAGCCACGCCCGCGCCGGAGATCGTGACGCTAGACAGCGGGCTGCGCATCGTCGCGTGCCCGATGCCGCACGCGCGGTCGGTCGCCATCTCGATCTACTTCAACGCCGGCGCGCGCTACGAGGCGACCGACGCCGACGCCGGGCTCTCGCACTTCCTCGAGCACCTCTGCTTCAAGGGCACCCCGAAGCGTCCGACGCCGCGCGACGTGGCGATCGAAATCGACGCGCTGGGCGGGCTCTTCAACGCCGCCACCGACCGCGAGCTGACCGTGTACTACGGCAAGGTCGCCGCCGAGCACTCCGGGCAGGCCTTCGACCTGCTCGCCGACGCCGTGCAGCACTCGCTGCTGCGCGACGAGGAGATCGAGCGCGAGCGGCGGGTGGTGCTCGAGGAGCTGGCCTCGGTCGAGGACGCTCCTGACGAGCAGGCCTCGCTCGCACTCGACGGGCTGCTGTGGCCCGACCAGCCGATCGGGCGCGACGTGGCCGGCACCCCCGCGTCCGTCAACGGCATCGACGCCGACCGCATTCGTGACTACTACCGCGAGCAGTACGTCCCCAACGCTGCCGTCGTGGCCGTGGCCGGCGCCGTCGACCCCTCGGCGCTGCGCAGCCTCGTCGAGTCCTCCGCCGCTGACTGGGCGCCGGGCACCCCCGCCCCGTGGCTCCGCGCGCGGCACGAGCCGCGAGGAGGGCGCGTGCGGCTGGTGACGAAGGAGACCGAGCAGGCCTACGTGAGCCTCGGCGTGCGTGGGCTCGACGCGCGCGACGACGACCGCTACGCGCTCGGCCTGCTCTCCGTGGTGCTGGGCGAGGGCATGTCGTCGCGGCTGTTCCTCCGCCTGCGCGAGGAGCTGGGGCTCTGCTACGACGTGCATACCTCGTCGTCGTTCCTGCAGGACGCGGGCTCGTTCGCCGTCCACGCCGGTGTCGACCCCGGCAACGCCGTCGCGACCGTCGAGGAGGTCACGCGTGAGCTCGCGCGCATCCGCTCCTCGGTCGACGCGGAGGAGCTGGAGCGCGCCAAGCAGCAGGTGCGGTCGCGCATCCAGATCCAGCTCGAGGAGTCGCGCGCGGTCTCGGCGTGGTACGGGACGCGCGCCGCGCTGGACATGCCGCTGCTCAGCCCCGAAGACGCGATTGACGCCTTCGACGCCGTGACGCTCGAGGACATCGAGCGCGTCGCCCGGCGGCTCATCGTCGAGGACGAGCTGCACCTCGCGGTCGTCGGCCCGATCACGGACGCCCGGCCGCTGGAGGCGCAGCTGCGCCTCCGCGAGTAGGCACGCGTGACGACCGAGCCCGCCCCCGACACCCTCCACGCATCAGCCGACCCGGAGCGCCTCGCGCTGGTCATCCGGCTCGACGGCGCGGACGGCGCGCAGCCCGCGCGCTTCGTGCTCGTGCGCGAGGACGACGATGGGCCGCTGCGGCTCCTCGATGTGGCCGCGCCCACGTTCGACGCGAGCGTCGACGAGGTGGTCGCCAGCGTGCTGCGGACGCGGCTCGGCGTCGACCCGGCCGGGGAGGTCGCGGAGTGCGCCGAGCGCCGGCCGCGGCGCAGCGCCCGCTGGCGCGAAGGGCACGTCGGCGTGGGCTGGGTGCGCGCGGTCGCGGTCACCGTCGACGCCGCGCTCGATCCGGCTCCGTCGGTCGTCGGCGTCGAGGCGCTGACGCTCGACGAGGCGGAGGCCGCGCTGGCCACGTCGCTGGAGCGCGCACTGTTGCGCGACGGCGCCGCGCTGCTCGAAGGCTGAGGTCGTCGGCTAGCGTCGCCCCGCCCGCGCCAGCTGACGCGGGTCGCGCTTCACGGTCGGGTGGATGTCCAGGGACGACTCGGCCGGCACGGCCTCGTCCAGGTGCCGCCAGGCGGCGGCCCCGATCATCGCGGCGTTGTCCGTGCACAGTATCGGCTCGGGGATGAACACCGGCACCGGCGAGCGCTCCTGCACGATCTCGCGCAGCCGCCGGTTGGCCGCCACCCCGCCCGCCACGAGGAGCGCCCCGACGCCTTCGCGCTCCGCGACGCGCGCCGCCTTCCGCGAGAGCACGTCCACGACGGACTCTTCGAACGCCCACGCCACCTCGGCGGGCGGCGGGACGGGGCCGTCCTCGCCGGCCACGAGGCGGGCGACGGCCGTCTTGAGGCCGGAGAACGAGAAGTCGTCGCTGCCGCGCAGCCACGCGCGCGGGAGCTTGAGCGTGCGCTCGGTCGCGGTGGCGGCGAGCCGCGAGATCGGCGGTCCGCCGGGGTAGCCGAGGTCGAGCAGGCGCGCGACCTTGTCGAAGGCCTCGCCGGCCGCGTCGTCGCGCGTCCCGCCCAGGCGCTCGAAGCGGCCGTGGTCCTCCATCAGCAGCAGCTCGGTGTGCCCGCCCGAGACGACGAGGGCGAGCGCGGGCAGCGGCGGCTCCTCGGGCCCCAGCCAGTTCGCGCAGACGTGGCCCTCGATGTGGTCCGTGGGGATGAAGGGCAGGCCGCGCGCGTAGGCGATCCCTCGCGCGGCGTTGAGCCCCACGACGAGCGCGCCGGGCAGCCCCGGCCCCGCCGTCGCGGCGACGGCGTCGATGCGGTCCCACGAGCACTCGGCCTCGTCGAGCGCGCGTCGCACGACGGGGAGCAGCGCGCGCACGTGCTGCCGCGCGGCCACCTCGGGCACCACGCCACCGCTCTCGCTGTGCAGCTCGGCCTGCGACGCGACGACGTTGGAGAGCAGCCGGGTGCCGTCGACGACGACGGCAGCCGACGTCTCGTCGCACGAGGACTCGATGGCGAGCAGCGTGGTCATGCGCCTAGGGTAGCGCGCCCGCGGCTACGGATCGCCGGGGGCGGGCTACTCGGTCGGCTCGAAGCTGAGGATGCCGAAGCCCGTGAGCACGTAGAGCAGCGTGCCGTCCGAGGAGAGGGCGATGCCCCGCAGGTCCGTGAAGGCGGGGTTCGTGTACTGGCGCAAGAACGCGCCGCCAGGATGGCCGACCACCACGCGACGCCCGCCACGGTCGGCGATGTAGATCGTGTCTGCGTTCGCGGCGAGGCCCACCGGCGCGTTCAGCACGCGGTCGATGCCCTGGAGCTGCTCGACGCCCTCGCGGCTGCCCTCGAAGCGGCGGACGCCCTCCGTGCCGAGCACGAGGATGTCGCCATCCACGTAGAGCCCGCTCGACCCGTCGAGCGAGGCGGTCCCGAGCAGGGCGGAGCGCTCGGAGTCGAACCCGCTGCCCGTCGGCAGGTAGCGCCACACCTCGCCGTCCTCCGTGTCGAGCACGTACAGGCTCCCGGCGTGCACGGCCAGCGCGTCGATGCTTGCGAGCTCGTCCGCGTCGCGCAGCCGCAGCGCGACGGGCTCTTCGCCGAGCGCGACGGCGAAGAGCGAGCGCTCCTCGTCGAGCACGAGGAGCCGCTCGGCCATGGCGTCCCAGGCGATCGCAACCGGCGTCGCGGCGGCGACGCCGCCGTAGCGCTGTCCCGCGCGCAAGGCCTCCTCGACGGCGAAGATCCCGGCGGGGTCCGTGGCCAGCACGCGGCCGAGCGCCGAGTCCATCACCCACAGGCGGCGGGATCCCACGGCGAGCGCGTCCGGCGTGAGCGGGTGCGTGATCACACCCTCGAAGCGGACGACCGTCTCGATCTCCACGACCTCGATCACGCCATTCACGTCGTCGAGGCGCCGCTGGATGACGCCCTGCAGCTCGACGATGCGCGGGTCCGTGGCGTCGACCGAGCGCGCCTCCTCGAGCTGTCGGAGCGCGCCGTTGAGGAGCTCGCGTTGCTCCGCGATGTCCGAGGCCTCGCCGGCGCCGGTGAGCAGCTCGCCGGCCTCGGCGAGCCGCGCCTCCAGCCGGGTGCTCGCGTCCTCTTCGAGCAGCGGCGGGACGAAGATGATGGCGGCGACCACCGCGATGAGCGCCAGCACGCCCGCGCCCAGCCACTTCCACGGCAACGGCGGCGACTCGCCCGCCACCCGCTCGCGTCGCAGCGAAGGCAGGCGCCGGCGCTGCGAGAGCGACGTCTCACGCTCGGCCGTCGGCACGACGGTGACGCGGACCGGCGACTCCTCGGGGTACGGGATCGGCTCCGGCGGCGGGGGCTCCGCGTCCACGGGGGCGTCCTCGACGGACTCGGGGATGGCGGTTGCGGCGGGAGCGGCCTCGGTCGGGACATCGGCGATGAAGACGGCGTGGACGTCCTGCACGTTGCGCACCTGCAGGAAGAGGTCGCCGAGCAGGCGGTCGCGATGCGAGCCGAGGACGCGGCCGATCGCGGACGGCCCGGCCTCCGTCTCCGCGAAGCTGCTAAGCAGCAGGATGCTCGTCTCGTCGGTCCGCGCCGCGATGAACTGCGGCGTGATCTCGCCGTCGCTCCCCAGCGGGCTCGCGGCTGGCTCACCGGCCGTCGTGACGCGCCGCGTGCCGTCGGGGCCGACGAGGTAGACGAGGCCCGGGCCGGCCTGCGCGATCGTCGCCTCTCCGTCGCGGAGCACGACGCACGTCACGCCGACGGCCACGCGGTGCTCGCGGAGCGAGCGGCGGTTCCACTCGGCCAGGTTCAGGTGCGCCCGCCGCATCGCGCGGACGAGACCGCCCGTGAGCGAAAGCTCCTCGGAGACGAAGAGGTCGGCGACTGCGCCCGCCACGTCCTCGCAGAAGCTCGCCGAACGCTCGTCGACGGGTTCGACGAGGACGATGAGCTGGACGACCCGAGGGTCGCCGTCGCGTGTCTGCTCGATGAGCCAGGGGCCGTGCTCGCGCACGTCGCCCTCGACTATGGCGAATCGGCCGACCCTGATAGCCATGTGCCGTACTTGCGCGGGCGGGAAGTGGTTCGTCCGTGACGCGCGGACCGAAACCGGCCCGCGAACCCTTGAGGACGGACGCCAAGGGCACGATCATGATACGAGCGACCCGGCGGGTGGTCGATCCGGAAGCGCCCCGGCCGCCTCGCGCGCCCGCGAGGACAGGCCCGACCGGTACGAGGAGTGCGGACATGGTCTCCGAGAACGATCTGCTGCGACACCGAGCACACGCCGACGCCATCATCGAGCGCGCCGGCTCGCAGCTCGCGGAGCTGCTCCGGGAGCTCGCGACAGGCATCGACCCGTTCCCGGAGTTCCCCGGCTCGTTCTTCTCCTACGGCATCGAGGTGGAGCCGCTCTCCGGCGACACGGAGCGCGGGTGCGTGGTGCTGGGCGAGGACGGCGAGCTGTACGAGCTCCAGGTCGGCAGCGAGGTCGACCAGCTCGACACGGACGACCCGGCGACCGGCCGCTCCGAGATGCGCCTCCCCCTCGAGGACCTCGATCCCGCCGCCCACCTCCACTACGCGTACAAGGCCGTGGAGGCCGCGCTCGCGCACATGGAGAGCGGGAGCCCGTAGGGGGCCCGCCGCGGGCGGACTACTCGGCGGTATAGGTACCCGACCGCCCGCCCGACTTGGCGACGAGCCGGACGGCCTCGATGCGCATCCCGCGCTCCGCCGACTTGCACATGTCGTAGACAGTCAGCGCGGCGACGCTGACGGCCGTCAGCGCCTCCATCTCCACGCCCGTCCGCGCCGTCGTCCGCACCGCAGCCTCGATCTCAACGGCGGGGTCGGCGCCCGCCTCGCTTGGCGTCAGGTGGACCTCGACGCCGCTGATGGGGAGCGGGTGGCAGAGCGGGATCAGCTCGTGCGTGCGCTTGGCGGCCATGATGCCGGCGAGGCGCGCCGTGGCCAGCACGTCGCCCTTCGAGACGCGGCCCTCGGTGATGAGCGCCAGCGTCTCCGCGCTCATCGCCACCCGCCCGCGCGCCGTGGCCTCGCGGTGCGACTCCGGCTTGTCCGAGACGTCGACCATGCGCGCCTCTCCGCGCTCGTCGAGGTGGGACAGGGTCGGGCTGCCGTCGGCGGGTGTCGAGGTGGTCACGGGGCGCCTCCGTAGGTTCCGGGTCGCCTCGATTGTAGCGGCGCGCGAACACCGCAGCCGAGGGTCCAGGGCTCGCTGGGTGCCACGATGACCTACACTCCCCGCCCCGCATGGATGCCCCGAGGTGCGGGGCATACGCGGGAACGGGTGAGGAAGATCCGCGGGTCAGCGCCATACGATGACGCGCAGGGCGCAATCGCCGCGGACGACCCTCTCCGCGACGGTTGCGTCCACCGAAAGCAGGCAGGCGTGCGCAGGCTGGTCATCGCACTCATCGCCGCCGCGGTCGGCCTCGCCGCGCTCGGCACGGCGCAGCCCTACGGGAGCGCCGAGCCCACGACGCCCATCGAGCTGCGCGTGTGGCAGGGCCTCGAGGACCCCACCGACATCGCCATCGGCGCGCGGGCGCCGGAGGGCGTGTGGGGCGAGCTCGGCAGGGTCCCGCTGCCCCTCGACGGGCGCACCCCGAGCGGCCACTACCGCTACGGCCAGACGACGCTCGAGGTGCCGCTGACGGACTTTGCCCCAGTCGGCGTCGAGGTGCGGGTGTGGCAGGCGGTGCGCGTACCGCACGTCATCTACGTGAGCGCGCGGGGGGTCGACGGTTCGTGGGACCTCCTCGGCACGTTCCGGTTCCGGCTTGAGCACGGGGTGCGCCCGGACCTCGGCTACCGCTTCGGCGACATGCGGATCGAGGTGGAGCTGCCGGAGCCGCAGGTCATCACACTGGCGGGCAGCGCGGGGGAGCAGGGCTCCGCCGACGGTGTAGGGGACGACGCACGCTTCAGGGGCAGTTCCGCGCCATGGGACCTGGGGCTAGACGTAGATGCCGACGGGAACGTGATCGTGGCCGACTACTCGAATGCGGCAATCCGTCGCATCGCGCCGGACGGCACGGTCACGACCATTGCGGGCGGCAACGGGCACGGTGTGCGTGACGGCCCCGCCGACGTTGCGCAGTTCGCCAACCCTACCGATGTCGCCGTGGCTCCCGACGGTGCGATCTATGTCGCTCAACACCGGAACAACCACATCCGCAAGATCACCCCCGACGGCATGGTGACCACGCTGGTGGGGGATGGATCGCTATCGTGGAACTCGGTTCCGTCGAGCATACGCGACGGTCACGTCGAGGATGCCGTCTTCTACCGGATCCGCGCGATCGAGCTCGCGCCGGACGGGGACCTCTACATCATGGAACCGTATAACATCAGGCGCCTCTCCCCGTCCGGGTGGGTCACGACCGTCGCGGGCGCCGGGGTGGTCGGCTTCGTCGACGGCCCCGGCCGGAAAGCCCGCTTCCATGGCCTCCGAGACATCGCCCTCGACGCCGCGGGCAACCTCTACGTCATCGACTCCAACGACCGATTCCCAGCTCCGGGCGACCAATTCGAGACCATCCGCAAGATCAACGCGAACGGGATCGTGAGTACGCTCTTCGTCGGCGATCCGTCACAGGCGGGAGGACCGCTGGCATCTCCCGAAGGGATCGCGGTGTCGGCGAGCGGCGAGATCTACATCGCCAACACCGGGCGAAACCAGATTGTGCGTCTCACGTCGGACGGAGAGCTGCGCGCGGTCGTGGGCTCGGGCAATGGTGGATTCCGGGACGGGCCCTACAGTGGGGCCGAATTCCTGGAGCCGGGCGCGCTCGCCTTCGCGCCCGACGGGTCGCTGATCGTCGCCGATCAGGTCGGGACCGTTGTCCGTGCGATCTTGCCGGACGGGGATGGATTCGGCCCGGGCGTGCCGCTCGTGAACGTCGAGGTCCTTCCACGTGTCGAGGGGGTACAGGTCACGCGGTTGGCGGGACGGGCCGGTGCCTCGAGCTATCGAGGGGACGGCGGCCCGGCGACTGCAGCGCACCTCAGCGGCGTACGCGGTATCGCGATGGATCAGGCAGGCAACGTATTCGTCGCAGATACCCTGAACGACGCGATCCGCCGCATCTCGACCGACGGAACCATCACCACGCTCGCCGGAGGGAACGGGTACGGCACTCGCGATGGGCCGGCGGACCAGGCACAGTTCGAGCGGCCTGTCCGCGTCGCTGTGGACACGGAGGGCAACGTCTTCGTCTCCGAAGCCTTCAACTCTCCGCTACGCAGGATCGCTCCCGACGGGACTGTGTCGACCCTCGATGGCCAGATGCTCGGCAACTTTCGCCCCATGGTTGGCCACCCCGACGGGAGCCTGCTCATCGCCCGGTCCGGGTCGATCGTGCGACGCGCGCCCGACGGAACGATCTCCACGGTCACCACCGGGTCGGGAACCGTATGTGCACTCACTGTCGACCACGAAGGAGCCGTCTTCTTCTCAGTCAACCTGAGCAACGCCGCCGCCATCAAGAAGGTGACGTTGGCGGGTGACGTCGTGACCCTCTTCGAGGGACGCGCCGGTCGCTACGGCGGCCCGGCGTCGCCATGCATCACCGGGATGGCGGTGACGCCGGACGGCTCCATCTACCTCGCCGACCGGGACCTCGGGCAGGTGACCCGTATCGACACAAACGGTGCGGCTGCGGTCGTCGCCGACCACGAGGATTTCGAGGCCCGGACGAACACCTGGCCGACGGGGATCGTCTTCACTCCCGAGGGCGCTCTGATCGTGTCTGACAGGTGGCAGCACGTGATCTGGAAGATCACGATCGACGAGGACGAGGGGCGTTAGCCGCCGATGTAGGACATCTCGATGCGGGGGCCGAGGGAGGCGACGTCGGGGGTGGCGGCGGAGCGGAGCTCCGAGTAGCGGTCGTCGCGGATCCGCCAGACGCCGCGGAGGAGGTCCAGCAACTCCTCGTCGCTCGCGCCGGCGCGCAGCGGCTCGCGCAGGTCCGTGCCCAGCACCGCGAACAGGCACGTGTACAGCGAGCCGTCCGCCGACAGCCGCGCGCGCGTGCAGTCGCCGCAGAAGGGCGCGGAGACCGAGGTAATGAACCCCACCTCGCCGTCGCCGTCGAGGTAGCGCCAGCGCCGGGCCACCTCGCCGCGGTACGAGGGCTCCACCGGCTCGATCGGCAGCTCGGCGGCCACGCGCTCGGCGAGCTCGGCGGCGGGCACGACGTCGTCGAGCACCCAGCCGTTCGTCGCGCCCACGTCCATGTACTCGATGAAGCGCAGGATGTGACCGCTGCCCTTGAAGTAGCGGGCGAGGTCCACGGCGGTGTGGTCGTTCACGCCGCGCTTGATGACGGCGTTGATCTTGACCGGCCGCAGCCCGGCCGCGGCAGCCGCATCGATGCCGTCGAGGACCGTCTGCACGGGCACCTCGACGTCGTTCATGTCGCGGAAGATCGCGTCGTCCAGGGTGTCGAGGGAGACCGTGACGCGGTCGAGGCCGGCGTCGGCGAGCGGCTGCGCGAGCCGCGTCAGCAGCGAGCCGTTGGTGGTCAGTGCGATGTCTGTATCCGGGGCCGCCTCGCGGAGCTGCGCCACGAGCGCCGGCAGGTCGGCGCGCAGGGTCGGCTCCCCCCCGGTGAGCCGCAGCTTGCGGACGCCGAGCTGTGTGAATAGGCCGCCGAGGCGTGCGATCTCCTCGAACGTCAGGATCTGGTCGCGCGGCAGAAACTCGAAGTCGGGGCCGAAGACCTCGCGCGGCATGCAGTAGCGGCAGCGGAAGTTGCAGCGGTCCGTGACCGAGATGCGCAGGTCGCGCAGCGGCCGCCCGAAGGCGTCGAGGATGTCGGTGGGGGCGGCCTGTTCGGTCATCGGAGCTCCCGCAGCACCTCGATTATCTCACGTGCGGCCAGTCCGCGATGGCTGAGGGCGTGTTTGTCCTCGCCGAGCTCTGCCATCGTGCGGCCGTCGGGTAGCTCGAAGATGGGGTCGTAGCCGAAGCCCTCGGCGCCCCGGGGCGCGGCGGCGATGCGCCCCTGGACCGTGGCCTCGCGCACGTAGGTCTCGCCGTTGGGGATGGCGAGGGCGAGCACGGCGCGGAAGCGTGCGCCGCGCCGGCCGGGCGGGACACCGTCGAGCTCGCCGAGGAGCCGTGCGTTGCGCGCCGACGCGGTCGCGGCCTGCGGCCCGCCGTAGCGCGCCGAGATCACCCCCGGCCGCCCGTCGAGCGCGTCGACCTCGAGGCCGGAGTCGTCTGCGAGCGAGGTCAGGCCCGACGCCTCGGCGTGGCGCACCGCCTTCGAGACCGCGTTCTCAAGGTACGAGCGCGACGTCTCAATGACCTCGACACGCGGGAGCCCGATGTCGGCGGGCGCCACGACGTCCCAGCCGCAGCCGTCGAGGAGCGTGCGGAACTCGGCGACCTTGCCGGGGTTGCCGGTGGCGATGAGCAGGCGTCGGTCGGTGGTCATGGGCGGGCCTTCAGCGCAGGCAGTGGCAGTCGGTGCTGAGTTCGCCCTCGGCGTCCTCGCGCTCCGACCACTCGATGAGTTCCTGGCGGTCGAGCGAGCAGATCTTGATGTACTCGCCGGTGGTGTAGCGATGCGGGCGCGTCGAGATCAGCTCGCAGACCGCGAGGTGCATCACGATCGGCGTCGACGGGCTCGGGTTGCGGCCGACGTTGAGCACGTAGCCCTCGGAGTTCCAGCGCGTCCACGCCAGGTAGGCCTCGTCGGCGTCCACGAACATCTGCATCGAGCGCTCCGGCTCCCTCTCCCCGAGGGAGAGGGCGGGGGGTGAGGGTCTTCGGGCTTTTGGGACGTCGGGCGCGCGCAGACCCCCTCACCCTCACCCTCTCCCCCGCCGACGGGGGCGAGGGGATCAGATGGCGGACGCCCCATCGCCACCCCTAGCCGCTCG
>VXMU01000032.1 GCA_009840945.1 Chloroflexota bacterium
AGGAGGACATCGTCTCGCTGCCCGTGCACCACGCCTACGTGCGCGCCACGGTCGGGAACGAGCGCGCCCCCACCTTCTCGATGGAGGTGCGCAAGCCCGAGGGCGGGAGCCCGGACGTGGCGGCGCGCATCCGCGAGGAGGCGTCCGCCTACCTGCTCACGGAGGAGGAGATCGCGGCCCAGCGCGCGGAGGGGCGCAGGCGCGTCGACGCCTGGATCGAGCAGCTCAAGGCCGAGCGCAACGCGAAGGCCGAGGCGGAGCGCGAGGTGAACGAGGAGGCCGAGCGCCGGGCGCAGGCAAACGCCGCGGCGGACGCCTCGCCCGACGGACCGCGCGCGAAGCGTCCGCGCAGCAGGCGCGCCCAGCCGCCCGCTTCCTCCCCGGACGGCGCGGCGTGAGCGCCGCGAACGAGCTGCTGCGGCTGCTCGCGGAGCTGCCCTTCCTCGACCGGCTGGAGGCGGCCGCCGTCTCCGGGCGGTCGCGCGGCGCCGTCTACGCGGCCATGGCGGCGCTGGAGGAGCAGGGCCTCGCCGCCTCCCTCCCCCACGCCTCCGGGCTGATCGTGCCCACGCGGCGCTACGCCCTCACCGCGGCGGGCGTGCGCCGGCTCGCCGCCGGGGAGGGGCTGGCCGTGGAGGACGCGCTCCGCGCCTGGCCCGTCTCCGCACGCGCCCGCCGCGTCCTGCTGGAGCGCCTCGACGCCGTGGCCGTTCTCTACCGCCTCGCCGCCGCGATCGCGGGAGCGGCCTGGCCGCTGCGCGTCCGCTGCTACCGGGCCGGGCCCGCGGACGCCGCCGTCGCGCTCCCCGGCGGGCGCACCCTCGCCTTCGTCCGCCAGGGTCCCGCGACCGAGCGCACGGCCTTCGCCAAGCGGCTCTGGCGGCTGCGCGAGGGCCCGCGCTTCGGGGCCGTTCTCCTGCTCGCGCCCGACGCCGTGCGCCTGCGCGGGCTCGCGCGCCGCATGCGCGCGGCGCGCACGATCACCTTCCTCGCGCTGGAGCGCGACGCGGCCGCCGCGGGAGCGTCGGCGCGCATCTGGCGCACGGCCTCCGGCTCGCCCGCGCTCTCCCTGGACGAAGTCCTCGGCCTCGTCGGGCCGGGCAGCGCCTGGCCGGAAGGGCGCCCCCTGGCGCGCGTCACCTTTCCCCCGCCCCTGCCCGCCGCCGGCGGTCCCGGCGGCCCGCCCTGGATGCTGCCCTCCCGGCTCACGCCTGCGGAGAAGCGCCTCCTCGACGCGCTCGCCGGCTGGCCCTGGATCGCGCGCGAGCACCTGGGCGCGCTGCTGGGCGTGGGGCGCACCCGCCTCTCGGGCCTGCTCCACCGCCTCGAGGGTCTCGGCCTCGTCCGCGCCCACGGCCGCGGCGGACGCCTGGCGCTCGGCGAGGACGGGCTCACCCTGCTCGCGCGCCGCGACCGCGCGGCGGCGGCGGATGCGCGGCGGCGCTGGAGCGCCGAGCCCTTCGACCGCGAGGCCCCGCTCAGCTGGCGCAACGTCCGCGGCCGGCGCAGCCGCCAGTTGCTGCGCAACCTCGCCCACACCGCCGCCGTGCACGGCTTCCTCGCCGCGCTCGCGGAGCAGGCGCGCGCGGAGGGCCACGAGGTCGAGCAGCTCGACCCGCCGCACCGCGCCTCCCGCTACTTCCGCCACGACGGCGCGCTCCACTCGGTCCACCCCGACGCCTTCGGCCTGCTGCGCCGCGAGGGGGAGCCGTGGGCGTTCTTCCTCGAGTGGGAGCGCCGCGCGGTCCGGCCCTCCACCATGGCCGCCCGCCTCGCCCCCTACCTGCGCTACTACGCCTCACAGCGCCCCACCGACGACCACGGGCTGCGCCCCGACGTGCTGGTGGTCTTCGAAGACGAGCTCGCCGCCCACCACTTCCTGGGCGTCGCGCGCGGGGAGGTGCGCCGCGCCGGCGTCGACCTGCCGCTGCTGGTCTCGCATCGCGCGCTCATCGAGCGCGAGGGGCCGCTCGGGAACGGCTGGGCCGCCGTCGCTGGCGGCGCGGCGCGCCCCTTCCCCGACGAGCGCGCGCCGCGTCCGTTCGGCGATGCCGCTGGCTGACCCGGATCCCGCTCACCGCCCAGGCCGGGAAAACACGCCGCTACTCGAAGGTCGCCGCCTCCTCGCCCAGCCAGCGGCGGATCAGCGCGTTCAGGGTCCCGTCCGCCTTCATCGCGTCGAGCGCCTCGTTGAACGCGCCCAGCAGCTCGCTGCCCGTGCGCACGCCGAGGCCGAGGCCGCGGTCGAGCCGCACCTGCGGACCGACCGCCTCGAGCCGGCCCGCGTGCTCGGCCAGCTTCGCCACCGCGTAGCCGTGATCGACGAGCACGGCGTCCACCTCGCCGGCCAGCACCGCCGCGGCGGCGTCGACCGACCCGGCGAGCGGCACGTAGGCGACGCCCCGCTCCTCCAGGTAGTCGGAGTAGATCGTGTGCTCCGTGACGCCGAGCCTGCCCCGAAGCGCCTCCTCGCCCGCGCCCGCTCTCGCGAGGTACACGGAGGGCCGGGGCGGGTAGTAGGGGTCCGTGAAGTCGATCAGCGTCTCCCGTTCGGCGGTGATGCTCATACCGGCGAGGATGACGTCGAAGCGCTCCGCCCCGAGGTCCGGGATGAGCGTCTCCCAGTCGTGCACGACCCACTCGCACGTAAGCCCCGCCCGCCGGCAGAGCTCGTCGCCGAGCTCGCGCTCGAAGCCGTCGATCGCGCCCTCGCTGTTGATGAAGTTGAAGGGATGGTAGTCGCCCGTGGTGGCGATCACGACGGAGTCCCCGTCCCCGCACGAGGCGACGAACGGCAGCAGCGCCACGGCAAGCAGTAGGAGCGCCCCGAGCGCACGCCGCATCCGCAACCTCCAGGCGGGGGACACCGTCCCCCGAGTCAGCCGTTCCGGGGGAGCGCCCCGCGCGACGCAGTATAGGACGGCGCGGGCAGGCGGCGGGCCGAGCGCGGCGCCGCGATGCTCGATACTGTGTGCGCATGGGTGAGGAGCAGGCCGTGACCGCTGGCTCCGGCTACCGCCACCGCGAACTCGGGGCGCGCATCCGCGAGGCGCGCACCCAGGCCGGCCTCACCCAGAAGCGCCTCGGCGAGCTCGTGGGCGTCCGTCCCCACACCGTCTGGTGCTGGGAGGCGGGACGCATGAAACCCGGGCGCGCCAACCTGCTCGAGATCGCCTCCCGCTGCTCAACGAGCGTCGCCGAGCTGGAGGGGCGCGACCAGGCCGAGGCGGAGCTGCTCCGGGAGGCGGAGGCCGAGTTCCGCAACGCTGTGCGGGGCCTCCCGACGGAGGACATCGCTTCCATCCGCAACTACATCCGCTTCGTCCGCTCGGAGCGGCGCAGGCGCACGCGCATCCGGTCCTGAGCCGCAAGGCGCGCCGCGCCGGCCCCTCCCGATCCCGGCGGAGGCCACGCGCTGCGCGCGAGCGCGCGCTCCCCGCCGGAGGCGCCGCTCCTCGGGATGGGCGTCGACTCTCCAGTGCCGCCACCGTCCCCGCCGCAGAGCGACGCCACCGCCACGACCAGGACGGCGGCCAGCAGCGCGGCCCGCCAGCGATTGCGCCGGTCCAGCAGGACGCTCGCGACCGCGGCCGCAGCGCCGATCGCGAGCGGAACCGTCCACCCGCCGTACCACCCGCCGATGACGAGGCAGCCGAGCGCCAGCAGCACGAGGGAATCGGCCGCCGCCCGGCGGCGGCCGGTCACCCGCCGTCCCGGCCAGACGAACCGTCCCGCTCCCAGGCCGATCAGGATCACGAGGCCCACCGGCGTCCACGAGAGCGCGATGCCGGCGAAGACGCCGGCCCGCCACCAGCCCGGCGCCGCCGCCAGCCCGAGCAGGGCGGCGGCGATCCCGGCGGCGATCAGGGGCGGGACGAGGTACCACGCCAGGCCGAAGGGACTGCCCGCCACGACGGCGCACGCGCCCCCCAGCATCAGCAGGTCCGCCAGCCACACGCGCATCCGTCGCCGCCCACCAGACTGGACAAGATCGAGAACCTTCGCCCTGAGGTTCCGGCTGGTACTGTAACCTGACCGGCCTGTGGGATAGTCGCTGCTCCGCAGGTGGCAGCCCCATCACGTGGGTTTGTCTGACAGAGACGGCTTGCGCTACGCTCAGTGGACTCCCCATAGTCTGCGGAACCGAGGGCAATGTCCTCTCAGCGTTGCGCGCACTGACCCTCGGTGAAATGCCAAGACCCGGCGGCGAGGCTGACAAGCTCGGAAACAGGTACGAGTCCCTGTGGACGGTCGACGCAGCCCTCGATCTCATCGACGGCAAGTACACCGACCTGACGGTCGAACCCGTCGGTGACGAGGCCGCGGGGGTTGAGTTCGTCGCGTCCACCCCGTCGGGTACCCACGAGTTTCACTCCATCAAGCGCCAGCACGCCGGCGGCAACTGGACCATCCGCCACCTCGCAAAGGCAGGCGGTACCGGGAGGAGCATCCTCGGCGACCTCATCGCGAAGGCGAGCGCGGGTGGCAAGGCAGTGTTCAGCTCGGGTACGAGTGCGACTCAACTGGAGGAGCTGATAGACCGCGCCCGTGCGAGCGATTCGTTCGAGGAGTTCAGGCGGCGGATCGACGCCAGTGGCCGGCTCTCGGGTCAGTTTGTCGATTGCGTCGTGCCCCTCTGTGACCACGACGAATGCGCTGCCTGGGTCGCGCTGCAGCGGCTTGAGGTCCGGACTACGAACGAGCGGCCGCTCACCACCAACGTCGAGCGGCGAGTTGACTCCATGCTTCGCGCTGCCGACGGGCAGCCCATCGACTCACGGGCAGTCAGGCTGCTGTTGGGCGATGTTCTCATGGAGTCCCTGGGCAAGCGCCACACTGCCAACTCGGTCCTCGAGGCTCTCGCAAGACACGGGATCTTGCGTTCGCGCCTTGCGGGGGAGGCGACCGTGAACGCTGAGATACGGAGACTGAACCGCGCGCACCTTGCGGAGGTGCACGCCCCTCTCGTCAATCGCGAGGAGATCGTCCGCGAAGAGAGTGCGGTCGCTTCGGCAATCCTCCTCGAACAGAGGAAGTCCGTCGTGCTTGAGGGGACAGCGGGGAGCGGAAAGAGTTTCGTGCTTGCGCAGTTGATGGAGCGGCTCGCGGAGGAGGGCGTCCCCTGCCTTGTGATGCGGCTGGACCGGCTTACCGCCGGAGACCACTCGCCAAAGGCTCTCGGCACGCGGCTGGGCCTGCCCTCATCGCCTGCGATCACACTCGGTGAGTTCGCCGGCAGTCAGCCCTCCGTGCTCGTCATCGACCAGCTAGATGCCCTGAGCGTGGTGTCCGCCCGGAACCAGGCGGCGTGGGGTGTGTTCAACGAGTTGCTTGAGGAGGCGGGGAGCTATCCGAATCTACGACTCCTGCTGGCGTGTCGCTCGTTCGACCTCGAGCGCGATCCTCGCCTCCGCGCGCTTGTGACCGATGAGGGCCAGGTCGAACGCATCGCCCTACAGCCGCTCGAAGAGGAGACGGTGCGGCTGGCGGTCACTACCGCAGGGCTCGACGCGACATCGCTCAATGCGGCGCAGATCGAGATCCTGTCGACGCCGCTGCACCTCCACCTGCTGTTGGAGTCGGCCAACTCCGATCGGATGGAGTTCACGAGCGCCCGTGACCTCTACGACACGTACTGGGAACATAAGTCAGTCGCAGTATCTCAGCGGCTGCCGGGAATCTTGAACGGGTGGACTGACGCTGTTGCCTGCCTCACAGACGAACTGAGCCGCCGCGAATCGCTCGTCGCACCAAGCTTCGTGATGGACGAGTATCGCGAGACGCTCGACTTGTTGCAGTCCGAGAGCGTCGTGAACGTCCAGAACGGCAATGCCGGCTTCTTCCACGAGTCCTTCTTCGACTACGCGTTCGCGAGGGGCTTTGTGCGCTCAAACAGGAACCTCGTGGAGTGGCTCCTCGACGATGAGCAGCACCTGTTCCGACGCTCGCAAGTCCGACAGGTGCTGGCGTTCCTGCGGGGCCGCGAAGCCGATCGGGGCCCCTACTTGAGGACAATCGGGGGACTGCTGAGCCATCCCGACATCCGCTTCCATATAAAGAAGCTGGTGCTCGATTGGCTGGGCGCACTGCCCGATCCCACGCCGGCTGAGTGGCGAGTGGTCGAAGGAGCCGCTGCGGAACTTAGCGGTCACGCGTGGGCGGTCGCGCGCAACTCCGCCCCCTGGTTCGACACCTTGCACGCGATGGGGCGCTGGGAGGAATGGCTCAGGGCCGACGATGAGCAGGCCGACCGTGCCCTCTGGCTGCTCCGCATGCCCGATCTGCTGGACGCGAGGTCCGGTGCGGTGGCGGAACTCGTCCGCGGCTTTCGCGGCCAATCAGAGGACTGGGACAGACGGCTTCGGTGGCTCATGGAGGGTCGGCACGGTCGCACCGGCTCGCAGATGCAAGACCTCGTAGTGGACCTCATCGGGGACGGCGTACTTGACGGGGCTCGACCCGGGATCGCCATGAATGACGACTGGTGGTCTACGTGGTACGGGTTGGGTGCGGAGCAACCGGAGTTCTGCGTCAGGGTGCTCGCCGCGTGGTTTGATCGGCAAGTCGCGCGCGCTGCGGCGCTCGATGAGGTCGATCCCTTCGAATACAGACTTGGTCTGGTCGCATATAGCCAGTTCAGCGGGACTGTCATTCGCGAGTGTGCGGAGCGTGCCCCGCTCGCTTTCGCGAAGGCGCTATTCCCGAGATTCGCGCTCTTCGACCTGCGCGTGCCGAAGCGATGGATCAATGCCCCGAGTCAGGTGGGCAGTCCGGACGACCAGCTTCGCAACGCTCTCGTTGATGCGATGCGCGCAGTGGCCCGTGAGAACCCTGCTGCCCTCGATAGCCTCATCGATGGGGAACCGCACGGCGAGGGTAGGTGGATGACGGCGCTCCTGCTGCAAGCTTGGAGCGCGAACCCCGAGGCCTACGCCGAGCGCATTGTGCGGTTCTTGCTGGAGTCGCCGGAGCAACGACTTGACCTCGGATACGACATGGCCGCCGGCGACACTGACACGCTCGCGGCGATCACGCGCACCGCGATTGCGGCGGCCTCTCCTCAGTGTTCTGAGAAGTCGTTTGCTGACCTGGAGGCCGCCATCATGGGCTTCGTTCCCGACTGGGAACGACAGCACCGGTTCATGGGCCGCACGGCGCTGGCGCTGCTCCGCGCCCTGGACGAGAACCGCCTCAGCGAGGGTGCACGCCGCCGCCTCCGGGAACTCGAACGACGATTCCCCGAAGCCCCCGAGCGCGGGATGCCTCGCCCGCCTTCTGCCGAGGACGTCGAGGGACAGCTAGTAGGCCCGCCGATCGCGGCGCCCGATCAGCGACACATGACGAATGCCCAGTGGCTCGCGGCGATGGCGCGCTACCGGACCGAGGGAATGGATTGGACTCCTGGCAGGGAGCCCGTCGGGGGCGCAATCGAGTTGTCTCTAGGGCTTGAGGAACTCGTCCGCGAGGCTCCAGGCCGCTTCGCACGCCTCGCCGAACAAATGGACGGTTCGCAGAACCCCCTTTACTTCAGCGCAATTCTGCGCGGACTGACAGGAGCCCGCGGGGCTGATCGCCCCGGTCCCTGTGAGGAGATATGCAGAGTCGTGCGGCACATCGCCAACGTCGGTGTTCCGGGAGTCGCAGGCACACTTGCGGACGCGATTGGGACCCTCGCAGACGAGGACATCCCCCAGGATGTCGTGGAGATGCTCTGCGAGATTGCGAACTCGGCGGCGGACCCTCGCGATGACGACTGGCTGGATCGCGAAGGCCGCGATCACGAGATCGCGCCGATCAATCAGGCCATCAACTCGGATCGGGGAAGGGCTGCGCAAGCGCTGGCCACGCTGCTCTTTGCGGACAGGGAGCGCTGGGCGACCCTCCAACCCACGGTCGAGAGGATCATCGTCGACCCAGTGCTCGCCGTACGGTCGGTGGCGGTGGAGTGCCTCCTGTCCGTCCTGGACACTCATCGCGAGGAGGCTCTCGCTGGCTTCCGGCTCCTGATCAACGGTGCGGAGCCGATCCTTGGCAGTAGTCATGTTGAGCGCTTTGCTCACTTCGCGGTGTACCGCGACTATGCCGCGATCCGGCCGACCCTCCTTACGATGTTGGAGTCGCCAGAACCAGCAGCGAGGAAGGTTGGCGCGAGGCAGATGACGCTCGCCAGCCTGTTCACTGACGAGGCGCGCGGAGACGCCGATCTCGTACTCAGTCTCGGGGATGACGCCCGGGTCGGCGCTGCGAGCGTCTTCGCCAGGAACGTCGCTGACCCGACGGTCGGTGCTGAGTGTGAGAAGCGGCTAAAGGACCTCTTCGTGGATGAGAGCGAGGCGGTTCGCAGCGCTGCGGCCGGCTGCTGGAATGCGCTGGGGCCGGACGAACTGACGAAGCGCGGCTCCCTGCTCAGTGCCTACATCAAGTCCATCGGTCCGGACGCCGACGTGACTATGCTCACCCACGGGCTGAGGCGGTCCCAGAAGCCGCTCCCGGGCGAAGTCTGCGAGCTGGCTGAACGGGCGGTCGCCGCCTATGGACCGAGAGCTGGAGACATCAGGCTGCGGGAATCCGCTGTGGCATACGACCTTGCGCCACTGGTGATCCGGCTCCACGAAGAAACCGACGACTCCGAAGTTCGAAGGCGTGCGCTCGACGCGATCGACGACATGCTCCGCGCGGGATTCATGGGGATGCGTGACCGAGTCGGCGAGCAGTACGACCGCTGAGTGACTCTCTCCCTTCCTCTCCCCTGAGGCTGCCGACGATACGGAATTCAATCAGTCGACTCGGAACACCTTCATCACCTCGTCGCCGAGGTGGTTGATGACCTTGACGGCGATGC
>VXMU01000121.1:0-583 GCA_009840945.1 Chloroflexota bacterium
CCCCGCGCCCGAGGAACCGGCGGCGGCTGCGCCGGTCGCGGAGGCAGCCGGGGCCGTCCCGGCGACCTCGGCGGAGATCGAGCGGCTGCGGCTGGAGATCGCGCACCGCGACCAGATGTTGCTCGTCGCGCGCGAGCGGCGGCTCGGCCTCGAGCGCGAGATCGGCCGGCTCGAACGCCAGCTCGACGGCGCCATCGAGGCGCAGCGCGAGGCCGCCACGGAGCGCGCCGAGTTGCGCCGGCTGCTCGGCAACGTCCAGCTGCAGGTGCAGTCGCTGCTGCAGCTCCCGCCGCCCAGCGGCGAGTACGAGGACGTCGGGGAAGCGCCGGACGTGGCCCCGGAGGCGCATGAGCCCGCTCCGCCCCCGCGGACGCGGCGACCCACTCCCCGGACGCCCGAGCAGATCATCTACGCCCCGCCCGCCGGATCCTCGGAGCTCCCTACCACCGGACCCTCGGCCGAGCCGCAGCCGAGGGGGCCGCGCCCCCCCCGGCGCGGCCCCCCCCCCCGCGCCCGGGCGCGGCGCGGGCGCGCGCGCCCGCCCCGGGCGGGGCGGCGCCGGGTGGGGGGGGGGGATGTGAAA
>VXMU01000121.1:593-8459 GCA_009840945.1 Chloroflexota bacterium
CCCCCCCCCGGGTATCCTGTTCGCTCCCAACACCGGCCCCCTGGGCGGCGCCGCAGCGGTGGGGGCCGCGCCCCGAGCGGGGGGGCCGCGCCGCCGACGCTCGCGGCGTGCTCTCCAGCCTGCGCCGGCTCTTCTAGGCGCGCACGATGTTCGAGGTCGTCGTGGGGCTCGTGGCCGGGTGCGTCGGCGCGGCGGCGATGTTCGCCGCCCGCACGCCCGAGATGCGCACCGACCCGCACGACACCTCGCTGCTCCTCGCCCGCATCAGCGGCGGCGACCCGCACAGCTACCCCACGCTTGGTGCGCTGCTGCAGGTCGGCTACGGCGCGGTGCTCGGCGGCGCATTCGCCTACGTCACGGCGCGCGTGCCGGGGTGGAGCGTCAGCGTCTCCGACTGGACCACGGCCGTCCCGGACTGGACGCTCAACGTCCCGGCCTGGGACGAGCGCCTGTGGCTCGCCGGCCTCCTCTACGGGGTCGTCCTCGCCATCGTCGGGCTCGGCTTCTGGGCGCCGCTGATCGGCTTGCAAGAGCGCCTCGACGCCCTCGACCCACACGACCGCGCACGCCGCACGGCGATGCTCGTGGCTGCACACCTGCTCTACGGCGTGATCCTCGGCGCCGCGCTGCAGGCGCTCACCGCGTAGCGACCGGTCCGACCGCCTCCCGCTCCGGCCCCCTCTCCCGCACCGCGGGGTATCCCCGCGTCGAGGCAAGTTGTGGGCTTGGCCCACGACTTGCCGGCCCGGCTTACTGCGGGAGAGGGTTGGGGTGAGGGTCCGACGGGCGTGTAGGTGCAGGGCCGGTGTGAGCAGGCCCCTTCACCCTCACCCTCTCCCCCGCAGCATGGCTGGGGTCGGAGAGTCGAGGCCTGGCCTCGGCTCCCCTCGACGCGGGGATCCCCTGCGGGCGGGGGCGAGGGGATCAGAGGCAGGCCTTCCCCCGCAACCGGTCGGCGCTACGATGGGGCCGTGGGCCGTCCCTGTCGCAACACAGCGAGCACCGCCCCACGCACCGACGGGAGCACCTCGTGAGCGACGAGCAGCCGGCGCACCGCAACCGCCTCGCCGACGAGACCAGCCCCTACCTGCTGCAGCACGCCGCCAACCCCGTCGACTGGTATCCGTGGGGCGAGGAGGCGTTCGAGCGCGCCCGCGCCAACGACAGCCCGATCCTGCTCTCCGTCGGCTACTCCTCGTGCCACTGGTGCCACGTCATGGCGCACGAGTCCTTCGAGGACGAGTCCATCGCCGCCGTGATGAACGAGAAGTACGTCAACATCAAGGTCGACCGCGAGGAGCGACCCGACGTCGACAGCGTCTACATGACGGCGACGCAGGCGATGACCGGGCAGGGCGGCTGGCCGATGACGGTGTTCATGACACCGGAGGGCGAGCCGTTCTACGCCGGGACGTACTTCCCGCCCGACGACGGCCACGGCCGCCCCGGCTTCCGGCGCGTGCTGGAGGCGCTGCGCCACTCGTGGGACACCGACCGCGAGAACCTGCTCGCCTCGGCGTCCCGCATTACCGAGCAGCTCCAGGCCGCCACCGAGCGGGAGGCATCGGGCGACGCGACCGTTACCGCCGACCTGACGGCGGGCGCGGTCGACCGCCTGCGCGTGGCGTACGACGCCACGTGGGGCGGGTTCGGCGCCGCGCCGAAGTTCCCGAACCCCGCCACCCTCGAGTTCCTCCTGCTCCATGACCACGCCGCCACAACGACCGACGCGGGTCAGCCGGGCGCGCGCACGATGGCGATCGAGACGCTGCGCTCGATGGCCCTCGGCGGCATGTACGACCACCTCGGCGGCGGCTTCGCGCGCTACAGCGTCGACCGCGAGTGGCTGGTGCCGCACTTCGAGAAGATGCTCTACGACAACGCCCAGCTCGTCCGCGCCTACACCCACGCGTGGCAGGTCACGGGTGACGACCTGTTCGAGCGCGTCGTGCGCGAGACGCTCGCGTACCTCGAACGCGAGATGCTGCACGCCGACGGCGGCTTCTACAGCGCCCAGGACGCCGACAGCGAGGGCATCGAGGGCAAGTTCTTCGTCTGGACGCCCCCGGAGTTCGCCGACGTGCTCGGCCCCGACGAGGGCTCCATCGCCGCCGAGGTCTACGGCGTCACCGTCGCCGGCAACTTCCAGGACCCGCACCACCCCGAGTTCGGCCGCCGCAACGTCCTCACCCGGCGAGCCCCGCTCAACCACATCGCCAGGTCGCGCGACACGACCGTCGAGGCGATCGAGGAGCGGATCCCCGGCTGGCGCGAGCGGCTGCTCGCCGAGCGCGAGACGCGCGTGCGGCCGGGCCTCGACGACAAGGTGCTGACCTCGTGGAACGGTCTCGCGCTTGCAGCGTTCGCGGAGGCCGGGCGTGTCCTCGGAGAGCCATCGTATGTCGCGGTCGCCGAGCGCAACGCGGCGTTCGTGCGCGACGCGATGTGGCGCGACGGCCGGCTGCTGCACACCTGGAAGGACGGCCGCGCGCGCATCGACGGCATGATCGAGGACTACACCTACTACGGCCTCGGCCTCGTCGAGCTCTACCGCGCCACCGGCGACCTCGATCACCTCCACTGGGCCGCCGAGCTGCTCGATGTGGTGGTGGAGCGCTTCCGCGACCCCGAGGGCGGCGGGGTGTACGAGGCGGCGTCCGACGCCGAGCGGCTGATCCTGCGCCAGAAGCCGCTCTTCGACGCCGCCTCGCCGAGCGGCAACGGCGCGGCCGCGCTCCTTGCGTTCTGGCTCGGCCGCTACTTCGGTCGCCCTGAGTGGGGGGACTTCGCCCGCGAGGTCGTCCGGCTGGTGCGCGACCACCTCGTGCAGGCCGCGAACGGCTTCGGGAGCGTGCTGCAGGTCGTCGACCTGCTGCTGGCGCCGCCGCGCGAGATCGCCGTCGTCGGTGACGCCGCGGCGCGCGCGCCGTTCGAGCGCGAGATCGCGAGCCACTACCTGCCCGCGGTGCTCCTCGCACCCGCGGACGGCGAGGGCCTCCCGGTCCTGGAGGGCCGGGCAGTCGCCGACGGCGCCGCCGCGTACGTGTGCGAGAACCTCGTCTGCAACCTCCCGGCTACCAGCGTCGAGGAGCTTGCCGCGCAGCTCGCTGACTGAGCGTCCGGCCCCCTCTCCCCTGGGAGAGGGTTGGGGTGAGGGTCCCGAAGGCCGGCCGGGCTCCTCGATGGCAACGGGCACCCCGCAGACCCCCTCACTCTCTCCCTCGCCCCCCGCGGGGGGCGAGGGGATCAGATGGTCCGGCGCAGTGGACATCGCTCCGCGCCGTGCGTGAACATGCCCGCGACACCCTCGCGCGGACACGCGGGGCGAGCAGGAGGGACCCCATGAAAGCCGCCGTCTTCCACGCCGCACACGAGAACCTGACCATCGAGGACATCGACCACGACGAGCCGCGCCCCGAGGAGGTCGTCGTCCGCGTCGCCGCCAGCGGCGTCTGCCACTCCGACGTCCACTTCTACGACGGCCTCTACGTCATGCCCACGCCCGCCGTGCTGGGCCACGAGGCCGCGGGGATCGTCGAGGCGGTCGGGGACCGGGTCACGGAGTTCGCCCCGGGCGACCGCGTGATCGCGTGCCTCTCCATCTTCTGCGGCACCTGTGAGCGCTGCCTCAGCGGCGAGCCGTTCCTCTGCTCGCGCCGCCCGATCCGGGGCCCCGGCGACGAGCCGGCGCTGAGCTGGCGCGGGGACAGGGTCCAGCAGTTCGCCGGCCTCGCCACGTACGCCGAGGAGATGCTGGTCCACCAGAACGCGCTCGTGAAGATCGAGAAGGACATCGAGCTCGACCGGGCCGCACTCATCGGCTGCGGCGTCACGACGGGCCTCGGCGCGGTGCTCAACACCGCCGCCATCGAGCCCGGCTCGACGGTCGCCGTCTTCGGAGCGGGCGGCGTCGGCCTCGCCGCCATCCAGGGCGCGCGCATCGGCGGCGCGCGCACGATCATCGCCGTTGACATCCACGAGTCGAAGCTCGCGACGGCGCGCGAGCTGGGCGCGACCCACTCCGTCGATGCCTCCTCGCGCGACCCGGTGGCCGCGATCCAGAGCATCGTCCCCGGTGGGGTGGACTACAGCTTCGAGGCGATCGGGCTGAAGGCGGCGGCGGAGCAGTCCTACGAGGCGATCCGGCGCGGCGGCACGGCGACGATCATCGGCATGATCCCGCAGGGCCAGAAGGTGGAGATCGACGGCCCCTCGCTGCTCGGTGGCAAGACACTGCAGGGTTCGAGCATGGGGTCGAACCGCTTCCGCTTCGACATGCCCGCGTACATTGACTGGTACCTGCAGGGCAAGCTGCTGCTGGACGAGATGATCACGCGCCGAGGCCGCCTGGAGGACGTGAACGAGGCGTTCCGCGCGATGAAGGCGGGCGAGGTGGCCCGCTCCGTGCTGATGTTCAACTAGCTCGGGCGGCGGCACGCAGAGAGGGGGCGCGCAGGCGCCCCCTCGGCCGTCCCTCACCCCCTCGCCGCATCGCCGGGGCGGTGAGATGCCATGCGCTATTACAAACCGGATGAGCAGTAGTGTGTCATGGCGGTGCTGTCTCCTTTACCCTGTACGCAGGAGGCGCGACATGACGACTGAGGCCGGGGTCAGCGAGCGCGTTGCGCGGCTTGAGGGTGCCTACGAGCACCTCGCCACGAAGTCCGACGTCGCGCTTGCTCGAGCGGACATCGAGCGCCTCCGCGCGACCCTCCTGACCGCTGTGGGCGCTGCCGCCGGGGTCCTTCTCACGGCGCTCGCGATCGCCACCGCAATCATCATCCGCGCGATCGGCTGACGCCCGCTTCCGCCCGACGCCTCAATCCTGCGGCACGACTCCCTCGAGTTGCTCGATGAGCATCGGCAGATCCCGCTGCACGGTCTGCCAGACGACGTCGAGATTGATGTCGAAGTAGGCATGCACCAGTCGATTCCGCATGGCGACGATCTCCTGCCACGGGAGGTCGGGTAGCTCCAGCCGAGCTGACTCGGTGACTGCGTTCGCTGCCTCCCCGAGAATCTCGACGTCCTTGACCAGCGCGAGCAGAAGCTGGCGATCTTCGTCGAGGTCGGTGCGGGTACGGCCACTCGCGAACGAGACGGCCTCGCTGGCGGCGTCGAGCATGTGACGCAGGCGGAACTCGTCAGCGGTGTTCGTACTGAACCTCCGCGGATTCCAGCACGTCCTCGCGGAAGTAGCGGCTGAGGTCCTCGGGCGTGCGCAGGTCCACCTTGCGGCCCGAGAACAGCTTCGACATCTCAAGCTCCAGCCCGGCCACACCGAGCAGGCCCGGCACGCGATCGGGCTCGAACTCAACGAGCACGTCGATGTCGCTGGCGGGTCCGAAGTCGTCCCGTAGTGCCGACCCAAAGACGGCGAGACGCCGGATGCCATGCTCCGTACAGAAAGCGACGAGCGCGTCGCGTGAGACTGAGACTTGTGCGTTCATCGCGGTTCGGGGCTCCGCCGTCGCCCGGGCCTGCAGGGAGCACACCCTCGGCGCGATCAAGCCTAGCAGCATGGGCCCACGCTCTGCCTGATCGCGGCAGCATCGAGGCGTCGCCCCGACCTGCCAGTCCTACCGGTACGGCAGCGCGTACAGGATGCCGCCCTGCCCGGGCGGACACTCGGTCGAGTCGTCCGAGGCGAGCGCGTTGAGGGTGCAGGCGCGCGGGATCGCGTCGCCGACTGTGCGGGCGTAGATCTCGCCGTAGTTGCCCACGGCGGCGATGGCGCGCTGGATGAACTGCGGGCCCACCCGCCCGAAGCCGAGGTCCGACACCTCACCGCCCTCGTACGGAACCCCGAGGAGGCGCGCGATGGTCGTGCTCGGCGGGTCGCTTGCCAGCGCGGCCACGTTGGCCTGCGTGATGCCGAGCTCCTCGGCCGCGATCAGGCCGTGGACGACCCAGTTGACCACGTCCTTCCACTCGCTGTCGTAGTCGCGGACGGCGGGCGCGAGCGGCCCCTTCGAGATGACCTGTGGCAGCACGTGGTACGCGGACGCGTCGTCGCGCACGGCGAGGCGCGAGGCGATATCGGAGGTGTCGGCAGTGAGCACGTCGCAGCGGCCGGAGAAGAAGGCATCCGCGACATCGGAGCTGAGGCCGCCCTTCGGGTCGTACTTGAGGCCGATCTCGGTGAAGTGGTCGGCGAGGTACTGCTCGGTCGTCGTCCCCGTCTGCACGCAGATGGTGGCCTCGCCCATGTCGGCCGTCGTCTCGTAGCCCGAGTCCTTGCGCACGGCGAACCCCTGGCCGGTGTAGAACGTGGTCTGCGCGAAGTCGACGCCCAACTCGCGGTCGCGCCCGGCGTTGATCGATGTCGTGCGGATCAGCACGTCGATCTCGCCGCTGTTCAGCACCTCGAAGCGCGTCGCGGCGTCGGAGACGTCCACGTACTCAACCCTGGCCGCGTCGCCGAGCACTGCCGCGGCGATCGCCTTGCAGAACTCGACGTCGAACCCGGTGACGGTACCGTCGGCCTCCTTGAACCCGAACAGCGGCTGCGTCTGTTTGACGCCGCACCGGAGCTCTCCGCGCTCGATCACGTCGAGGAGCGTCCGCCCGCGCGGAGGACCTTCAGGCGCGCGCGTCGCGTCCTCGCCGCCTCCGCCCACGCAGGCAAGCCCGATCGCGCCCACCAGCACGGCAGCGCCGACTCCGGCCAGGATCAGTGCGAGTCGTGCCCTCAAGTCGTCCACCCTCACCGAAATGTCGCGCGCACACCGGGCGCGATACTAGCGCGCGCGATCCGGGTTTTCCTCACCCGATGCACCGAAGGCCACGAGCGGATCCCGGGAGCGCGTGTCTCCGACCACGCGGTAGCATCGAGGCATGCGCATGCCTCGTTCGTCGGTGGTGCTGCTCGCCCTCGCGGCGGCGGGCGCCGTCGTGCTCTCCGGCCTCGGCACATGGCAGCTCATGCGCAACGACTACAAGCACGACCTCGCGCGCGAGTTGGACGCGCGCGTCGCGGCGGCCCCGCTCGCACCCGCCGAGGCCTTCGCCATGCCCGACGAAGACCTCGACTACCGCCGGCTCGCGTTCGACGGCGAATGGGACTACGAGCGGGTGCAGGTGATCGCGAACCGCACGCGCTACGGGCAGCGCGGCGAGGAGGTCGTGGTGCCGCTGCGCCCCGCGGGCGGCGGCCCGGCGGTGCTCGTCAACCGTGGCTGGTACCCCGTCGCCGAGCGCGAAGCCGTCCTCGCGATCCTCGCCGACGAGGACCAGGGCCTCGACGGGCTGATCCGCGTCGGCCGCAGCCTGCGCGCGACCCAGGGGTCGGACGGGCTGTGGACGCGCTTCGACGTGGCCTCGATCGCCGAGCTACTGCCGTACGACGTCGTGACGTGGCGCGCGACGGCGGGTGAGCTTGTCGAGCACCTGCCACGCAGCGCGCCGCGGGAGCGCCCCGTCACACTGTACGAGGGCTACAGGAACACGACGCCGCACATGGAGTACGCTCTCACGTGGTTCGGCCTCGCGGTCGCCATGCTCGTCACCGCCGGTGTGCGGGTGTGGCGCGGAGGCGCTGAGAGCCGGCCCGAGGAGCCGCCGGACAGCGGCACGGAGGATTGAGGACACCGACGATGGTGAGCAAGGTCATCGACTTCCTGCGCGGCGGCGAGGGCACCGCCATCGACCCCTGCTGCGGCATGGAGGTCGACACGAGCAACCCGAATGGCGGCTCGTACGAGTACGAGGGCACGACGTACTACTTCTGCGCCCGCGGCTGCCGCCTCAACTTCGAGGAGGACCCGCAGGCGTACCTCTCGGGCGAGAAGACCGAGGAGATGTAGTCTGGCTCCCTCTCCCGCCCCGCGGGGTATCCCCGCGTCGAGGCAAGTCGTGGGCACCTGT
>VXMU01000121.1:8469-8828 GCA_009840945.1 Chloroflexota bacterium
TTTCGTGTTTCTGTCGGGGGCTGGGTTTGTCTATTATTTTTCTGGCTGGGTCAGAAGCCCCCCACTTGCCCCCCCGGCCTTCCGGGGGGGGGGGGGGGGGGTGAGGGTCCGGCGCTCCCGGTGTACGCAGACCCCCTCACCCTAACCCTCTCCCCCGCAGACGGGGGCGAGGGGACCAGACCACGTACGGATCAGAGTCCGGCTCCCTCTCCCGCACTGCGGGAGAGGGCTGGGGTGAGGGTCCGGCAGGCTTGTCGCCCCCCGCCCCGACACCAGCACCGACACCCAAGCGACTGGCGTTAGCAGGAAGGCGCGCCCACGGGGCAAGAAGACGAGATGGGTGAGAGGGTGGCGGTGGT
>VXMU01000080.1 GCA_009840945.1 Chloroflexota bacterium
TTTTTTTTACCCCCCGACCCCCCCTCTTCCCTTTGTGTGTTTGGGTGGGTGGGTGCCCCCCCCTCCCCCCCCGTCCCCCGCCCCCCCCCCGGGGGGGGGGGCCCCCCCCCCCCCCCCGCCACGAACAGGAAGTCCGACAGCCGGTTGAGGTAGCGCATCGCCTCGCCTGAGACCTCCTCGGACGCCGCGAGGGTGACCGCGCGCCGCTCGGCGCGTCGGCACACCGTGCGCGCGTGGTGGAGCGACGCCGCCGCGGGCGCGCCGCCGGGGAGGATGAACTGCGTCAGCGGCTCCAGCTCCTCCTCGAGCGTGTCGATCCACTGCTCCAGCTGCTCGATCGCTTCGACCGGCACCTGCGGCGCAAGCTGGCCGGCCTCGGCCCGCTCGCGCACCGTCGGCGTCGCGAGCTCGCCGCCGAGGTCGAAGAGGGTCGACTGCACGTCGAGCAGCATCGCGCGCAGCCCGGAGTCCTCGATCCCCGCGACGGCGGTGCCGAGCACCGCGTTGAGTTCGTCGACGGCGCCGTAGGCCTCGACGCGCTCCGCGTCCTTGCGCACACGCGGGCCGCCGAAGAGCCCGGTCTCGCCCTCGTCGCCGGTGCGCGTGTAGATCTTCATGCGGCGCGGCCTCCCGGCTCACCGTAGCAGCATCCCCTGGCGGCGGGCAGACGTCGGCGGCGGGCGCGCGCGGTCGCCCCGCCCGTGGCCGTGCGGCAAGATGCGCGCATGACGCCGCCCGCCGTGCTGCTGCCGACCTACCAGTTCTCGCCGGGCTTCTTCGTGCGCTGGCTCTTCACCGTGCTCGTGCTGCGTCGCCGCCTGCACGCCGGTCGCAACGCGCTCGAGATGCTCGCCGGGAAGCCCCGCCCGCGCGTCGAGGGCATCGAGCGGCTGCCCGCGTCGGGGCCGTGCGTGGTGGTGATGAACCACTACGAGCGGCCGGGCCTGCGCGTGTGGTGGGGCGTCGCGCTGGTCACGGCTGCGGTCTGGCAGCGCCGCGGCGACCCCCCGATGCGCTGGCTCATGACCGACCGCTTCGAGGGCTTTCGCATCGCGGGCCTCCGCTGGCCGGACGCCTTCATGGCCTGGCTGCTCGGGCGCGTCGCGTGGGCGTACGGGCACCTCCCCGTCCCCAAGCCCGAGGGCGACGCCGCCCCGCGCGCCCTCGTGCTGCGCGAGGCGCGCCGATCGCTCCGCGACGGCGGCGTGGTGGGGGTGACGCCGGAGGCGGCCAGCGGCTACGGGCCGGAACTCGCCCCCGCCTGGCCGGGCTCGGGCGCGGCCATCGCGTGGCTGTCGGGTGGCTCGGTGCCGATCGTCCCGGTCGCGTTCTTCGACGACGACGAGGCCCGGCTCGTCGCGCGCTTCGGCGAGCCGTTCACCCTCGACCGCATGGACGACGACGAGGGCGCCGAGACGGTGATGCGGGCGGTCGCGGCGTTGCTGCCGCGCGAGCTGCACGGGGCGTACGGCAGCGAGTGAGCGATCTGCCGTAGCATCGGGGCCCGGGTGATGCGTCGGAGGGCCCGATGGCGAGCGACGCAGCCAGCACGTGGCGGCCGTTCCGGGTCAGGTTCGCCTACTCGGCGGGGAACCTGCCGGGGCAGGTGATCTCGCAGGCGTTCGCCCTGTGGCTCATCTTCTTCTACGCCCCGCCGGACAGCGAGGACGCCCCGACGTTCCTCCCGACCCTCGGCCTGCCCGACCTCGACCTCGGGCTCTTCGCGTTCCCGGACGAGCTCCCCCCGCGGGTGCTGCTCGGCCTGACGCTCACCTTCGCCGGCATCATCGAGGCGTTCGACGACCCGATCATCGGCTACCTGACGGACCGTACGAAGTCGCGGTGGGGGCGGCGCATCCCCTACGTGGTGCTCGCGACGCCGTGGTGGGCGTTCCTGTTCTTCCTGCTCTTCGTCCCGCCGTTCGGCGACGGCGCCATGGCCAACCTGCTCTGGCTGGTCGTGGTGCTCGAGGGCTACTGGCTCGCGAGCAACCTCTCGGGCGCGCCGCTCGAGGCGCTCATGCCGCACATCGCGAAGAGCCACGAGGACCGCGTGTCCGTCGCGGCGATGCAGCTCGTCTTCGGCATCCTCGGCGCGTTCCTCGGCCTCGCGATCAGCGGGCTGCTGATCGACTGGGTGGGGTTCGCCGGGATGGCCGGCATCCTCGCCGTGGTCGGGTTCGCGGGGCGCTACGCCTCGCTGGCCGGGTGCTGGGACTACGCGCGGACCGACGACGAGCCCTCGACGCCGGGGCTGGTGCGGTCGGTGCGGGAGACGCTGTCCAACCCGCACTTCATCGCGTTCCTGCCCGGCTTCATCTTCTTCCGCATCGCGCAGATCATGATCACTGCCTGGATCCCGTTCTACGTCGCGGCCGTGCTCGGGGACGTCGAGGCGTTCGGGTTCGACGGCGCGGAGGACGAAGGCGTGTTCACGTCGGCGATGACCGCGCTGATCATCGTCGGGATCATGGCCGGCATCGTGATCTTCGCGCCGCTCGCGCGCCGCGCCGGGAAGGCGCGCGCGTTCCGCGTCTCGATGCTGTGGGGCGCGGGGACGTTGTTCCTGCTGTTCTTCGTCGGCTTCGTGCCCGGCGTGCCGAAGCTGGCGCAGACGGCGGCGGTCGTGCTGTTCGCGGCGTTCCCGATGGCCGGCGTGTTCATGCTCCCCAACATCCTCATCGCCGACATCGTGGACCACGACGCGGAGCGCACCTCGACGCGCCGCGAGGGGATGTTCTACGGCACGCAGAACCTGCTGGAGAAGAGCGCCTCGGCGTTCGCTCCGCTGATCTTCGCCCTCGTGCTGCTCGCCGGTGACAGCGCCGACGACCCGCTCGGCATCCGCCTCGTCGGCCCGGTCGGCGGCGTGCTGCTGCTCGTCGGCTGGTTCTCGTTCCGCCGCTACGAGCTGTACGACGACGTCCGCGACGCCGAGCCGAGCGAGGCCGCCTCGACGTAGCGGGCCGCCCGCGAGGTCGTTGGGCGGCTGCGATGTAGACTGCGCGCGGCCCGCCGCGCGGCGGGCGCTCCGAAAGGACGACGCGATGCCGCTCCACCCACAGGCACAGGCATTCCTCGAGGTGTTCGAGGCGGCCGACGCACAACTGCCACCGCTCGCCGAACGCGACCCCGCATGGTGGCGCGACCAGGGGAGGCAGCTCGCCGAGACCGCGAGCCATCTCCCGTACAGCCCGCCGGTCCAGAAAGAGACGGACCGCACGATCCCCGGCCCGGGTGGCGAGATCCCCGTGCGCGTGCTCACGCCCGGCCCCGGCTATGGCTATCCCGTCCTCGTGTGGTTCCACGGCGGCGGCTGGGTGCTGGGCGGGCTCGACGGCGGCATCCACGCCCTCCGGCTGCTCGCCAACGTCGCCAACTGCGTGATCGTCTCGGTGGACTACCGGCTCGCGCCCGAGCACCGCTTCCCGGCCGCCGTCGACGACTGCCTGGCGGCGACGCGCTGGGTGGCGGAGCACGCCGCCGAGCTGGGCGCGGACGCGTCGCGCATCGCCGTCGGCGGCGACAGCGCGGGCGGGAACCTCGCGGCCGTCGTGGCGCAGCTCGCGCGCGACGGGGGGCCGGACTTCGTGTTCCAGCTCCTCGTGTGCCCGGTGACGGACTCCGACTTCTCGCGCAAGTCCTACATCGCCAACAACGAGGGCTACCTGCTCAGCACGGAGATGATGGAGTGGTTCTGGGCGCAGTACATGGGCCCCGACGGCGACCGCACCGACCCGCGCGTCGCGCCGCTGCGCGCCGCCGACCTCGGCGGCCTGCCGTCCGCCCACGTCATCGCCGCCGAGTACGCCCCGCTCGCCGACGAGGCGGTCGCCTACGCCGAGGCGCTGGAGGCGGCGGGCGTCGACGTGACGATGGTGATGGCCGAGGGGCACATCCACGACTACGTCATGAACCTCGGGATCATCGACGACGCCGAGACGGCCATCGCCGACGTGGCGCGCAACATGACGCGGGCGTTCCAGCTCGCCGGAAGCGGAGACTAGGGAATGGGACAGCGAGCAGACCAGTGGGTCACACGCCTGGACGCGGCGTTCGAGGGTGACGCTGCTTCCACGATTGCGAACCTCGCGACGGTCCGCGAGGAGGACTGGACGTGGGTGCCGCCGGGCGGCGCTCGCTCGATCCGGGACCTCGTGCAGCACATCGGCGGCTCGAAGCTGATGTACGCCGACGCTGCCTTCGGGGACGGCGCCCTCGGCTTCGATGACCCGATCGTCCGGGGTGAGGGGTCGCTCGACACGGTCGGTCTGGGGGTCGCGTGGCTGCGCGCGGCGCACGCCGCGATGCGCGCGGGTGTCGCCGGGCTCGACGATGCCGCCTTCGACGCCGACATCGGGATGCCGTTCGGCCGGACCGGGAACGCCGAGTGGATGCTGGACCAGCTCACCCGGCACGAGGTCTACCACACGGGCGAGATCAACCATCTCCGCGCGCTTGCCCAGGACAACGACGCCTGGTCCTGGTAGCCCGGTCCCCGTAGCAGGGGGCGCTACAGCACCGTCCGGCTGTCGAGGTCCTCTGCGGCCATGGGCTCGGTGAAGACCTCGGGAGGCGGGCCGTCGCCCCACCACTCGATCTCCGGCTGGAGGCGCACGCCCGCGTCGTCGAGGACGCGGCGCTGCACCTGCGCCATGAGCTCGACCAGGTCCGCAGCCGTCGCATCGCCGTCGTGGACGAAGAAGTTGGCGTGGAGCTCGCTCACCCGCGCCTTGCCGACGCTCATGCCCTTGCACCCCGCCGCCTCGATGAGCCGCCCGGCGTAGTCGCCCTCCGGGTTGCGGAAGATCGAGCCGGCGTTCGGCCCCGCGGTCGGCTGCGTGGCCTGGCGGTGTTCGAGGAGGGTGCGCAGCTCGGCCTCGACCTCCTCGCGCGGTCGCTCGTGCAGGCGCAGCGTGGCGCCCAGCACCATCACGCCCGCCCCGCGCAGCGAGGAGCGCCGGTAGCCGAACGAGAGCTCGCGGCGCGGGATCGTCGCGCGCCCGCGCCCCCCGAGCACCTCGACCTCCTCGACGAGCTGGCCGATCGAACGGCCGTCGCCGATGCCGGCGTTGCTGTTGAGCGCCCCGCCGACGGCGCCGGGGATGCCGATCGCGAACTCGAGCCCGCCGAGGCCGCGCTCGGCGGCGGCGCGGCTGAGCGCGGGCAGCATCACCGCCGCCCCGGCCACGACGCGCTCGCCGATGAACGTGAACGACCCCGCCGCCCGCCGCAGCGAGACGACGAGCGCGTCGATGCCCTCGTCGGCGACGAGCAGGTTCGAGCCCCCGCCGAGCACGCGCACTGAGAGCGACTCGTCGCGAGCCCAGCCGAACAGCTGCTGGAGCTCCTCGATGCTGTCGGGGATGGCGAGGTAGCGCGCGGGCCCTCCGATGCGCAGGTAGGTGTGCCGCGCGAGCGGCACATCCTCGTGGACCTCGATGCCGTCGGGAGGGGGTGCGGTCATGGTACGTATGGTAGGCGAGGCGCCGGTTGCGGGCTGTGTGGCGGCTGCGGCGCGGCGGTCGGTCCGGCGCCTCCGACGGACGACCGGGGGCTACTGCGGCGACGGCCTCCGCCCACCGCGGAGGCCGATCGTGGCGAACGCCAGCGCCAGCCCAACCGGGACGACCGCCAGGGCGGCGGGCACCGGGGCCGAGCCGGCCGAGCCGGTCATCGCGTCCATGAGGCTGTGCTCGGCTGACGCCGCGTCGTCCTCGGTTCCGTCGTCCCCGGATGCGGTTGCATCGGTGTCGTCGTCGTGATGGTGACCCGAGTCGGTCTCCTCGTCGTCGTGATGGTGGCCGGAGTCGGTCTCGGTTTCCGCGGCCTCTTCAGCGTGCGTGGTCTCGCCGTCGTGGGTATGTCCCCCGGAGCGATTCGCGTCGATGTGCTGCCACGTGCCGAGGGCCGCGATGAGGATCGCCAGCACGGCCACCCCTCGCGCCAGCCAGATGGTCGCCGCCGTCTGGCGCAGGACGAGCGCCGCGGCGGCAACGCAGATGACGCCGAGGGTGACCCAGGGCGCCAGCTGCAGGGGGGTGTGCCAGTGCCGGTCGAATGCGAGGGCGAGTGCGGTCCCGACGACGCCGAGGACCACGAGCGCGAGCAGGCCAGCCCGAAGGCCCCCGGCCGGGCCGTCGCCCCTGAAGAGGTCGGTCACGGTCGGCGCGGTCCTCTCAACGGCTCGGCCATCGTGCGGGCTCCTCGATGCGCGGCTGGCGGCACCACACGATACTGCATATCAGCGGGGGTATGGCCGGGGCCCGGCTCGTTCCTCGAGGCAGGCACGCGGATCTCGCGAGGAGGCGAGTCGGACCGGTTCCCGGCCGGGCGCTCCACGCTTGCGCCGGTTGACCGCCGATCGCGCGCTGCCTACGCTCCCAGTCGCCACCCACACCACCCCAACGCACCAGCGAGGCCTCGCACGAGATGATCGACTTCGGGCTCGTGGACGCCGTCGACGCCGAGGCCATCGGCTCGCCTGGACAGCGCACCTTCCGGCTCCGCGCCATCGCCGGCGGGAACCACGCCGCGCTGTGGATGGAGAAGGAGCAGCTCTCCGCCCTCGGCCGCGCCATCTCGCGTCTGCTCGCCGAGCGCTCGCCGCGCCGCGAGGAGCCGTCGCCGTCGAGCGGTGACCTCAGCGCCTTCGGCGAGCATCCCGACGTGGACCTCCAGGTCGTGCGGCTCGGGCTCGACTTCGAGAACGACGGCGAGCGCGTGCTGATCCTCGCCGACGACGAGGAGGCGATGACGCGCGGCAACACCCCGGCCTTCCGCATGGAGGTGGGCCGCAGCCATGCGCGCGCCCTCGTCACGCAGATCACCGAGGTCGTCTCGGCGGGGCGGCCGCGCTGCCCGCTCTGCGGCCAGCCCATCGAGGGTGACGGGCAGCACTTCTGCCCCGGCTCGAACGGCCACAGCGAGGTGCTTGAGATCCCCACCGACGAGCCCGACCAGGCCTGATGGGCCGGCGCGCGCCTCGCGCCGCGCGGCGGTAGGATCACCGGACGCTGGCAGACCGCATCGCACCTCGTACCGACGGAGGCAGAGACATGACGTTCGACACCCGGCACCGCAGCCGCACGCTCGTCGACGGGCCGGACCGCGCGCCCGCGCGCTCGTACCTGAAGTCGGTGGGGCTGAGCGGCGAGGACCTCCAGCGTCCGTTGGTGATGGTGGCGCACAGCTGGATCGGGACCATGCCGTGCAACTACAGCCAGCGCGAGCTGGCGCAGCACGTCATGGCTGGAGTCCGCGCCGCGGGCGGGACGCCGATGGAGGTCAACACGGTCTCCATCAGCGACGGCATCTCGATGGGCACGCAAGGCATGAAGGCCTCGCTGATCAGCCGCGAGCTCATCGCCGACTCCATCGAGCTCTGCGGCGTCGGCTACGGCTTCGACGCGGCGGTGGTGCTCGTCGGCTGCGACAAGACGATCCCTGCGGCGACGCTCGCGCTGGCGCGCCTCGACATCCCGAGCCTGATCCTCTACAGCGGCTCGATCGACCCGGGGCACCTCGACGGCCGCGACCTCACGATCCAGGACGTCTTCGAGGGCGTCGGCCAGCACGCCGCCGGCACGATCACCGAGGAGCAGCTCACGGCGATCGAGGACGCCGCGTGCCCAGGCGCGGGCGCGTGCGGCGCGCAGTACACCGCCAACACCATGGCGATGGTGCTCGAGTTCCTCGGCATCGCGCCGATGGGCTCGGGCTCCGTCGGCGCGACCGACCCGCGCAAGGACCGTGTCGGGTTCGAGGCGGGCCAGCTCGTCATGGACGTGCTGCAGCGCGGCCAGCGGCCGAGCGACATCTTCACGCGCGAGGCAATCGAGAACGGCATCGCGTGCGCCGCCGCCACCGGCGGCTCCACGAACGTCGTGCTGCACCTGCTCGCCCTCGCGCGCGAGTCGGGCATCCCGCTCGACATCGACGACTTCGACGACATCAGCGAGCAGACCCCGCTCATCGGCGACCTCAGGCCCGGCGGCCAATACGTCGCGCTCGACCTCGACCGCGCGGGCGGCATCCAGCTCGTCGCGAAGCGGCTGGTCGAGGGCGGCAAGGTGCACGGCGACGTGATCACCGTCACCGGCCGCACGCTCGCTGAGGAGGCCGCCGAGGCCTCGGAGGCGCCTGGCCAGGACGTGGTGCGCGAGCTCAACGACCCGCTCAAGGAGACGGGCGGCCTCGTGATCCTGCACGGCAGCCTCGCCCCCGACGGGGCGGTGGTGAAGGTCGCGGGCTACGAGCGGACGCAGCACCGTGGCCCCGCGCGCGTCTTCGAGCAGGAGGAGGACGCACTCGAAGCAGTCCTCGCCGGCTCGATCAACGAGGGCGACGTGGTGGTCATTCGCAACGAGGGCCCGGTCGGCGGGCCGGGGATGCGCGAGATGCTCGGCGTGACGGCCGCGCTCGTCGGCGCCGGCCTCGGCGAGACGGTCGCGCTGCTCACCGACGGGCGCTTCAGTGGCGCTACGCGCGGCCTGATGGCGGGCCACGTCGCGCCGGAGGCAGCCGCGAGCGGCCCCATCGCCGCCGTGCACGAGGGCGACATCGTCGCCTTCGACATCGACGGCCGCACGCTCGACCTCGAGGTGGACG
>VXMU01000086.1:0-4829 GCA_009840945.1 Chloroflexota bacterium
CGAGCCCTTCGCCGACGATGCAGCCGAGCAGCAGTGTCGGCGCGCCCTCGACGCGGCGCCGCGAGCGATCGAGGGCGCGCGCCTGCTGCGCTTCCGGGACGCCGTCGGCGGTCATGTCGGCGCGCCAGACCTCGCCCATCGCGTCGGCGAGCGCGGCGCGGCGCGACGCCGACACCTCCGCGAAGCGCCACGGCGTCGTGTGGTGCGGCGCCGGCGCGAGCAGCGCGAGCTCGACGAGCGCCTCGACCTCCGCGGCCGACAACGCGGGGCCCTCGAGTCCCCGGATCGAGCGGCGCGCGCGGATGCCGTCGGCGAGGCTCACGAGAAGCCCTCGTTGGCTGCGGTGTCGGCGTCACGCATGGGCCGAATCTACACCGCGACGCCGCCTGTGTACGCGCGCGACTGCGCGGAGCGGCTGGTACGATCCGCGCTCGGACGGCGAAGCGAGGAGCGAGCGGTGCCGGTACCTGACCTCGACGAGTGGCGCGGCCGCTGGGAGACACCCCCGCACCGCGCGCTCGGGCTGCGCGGCGAGACCATCGAGTCGGGCTATTCGAGCTTCATCGTCGAGCGCCCGGAGGGGGCCGACGACATGCTGCTACGCAGCGCCATCAACATCGCCGCCGACATCGCCGCCATCTCCGCCGTGCAGGCGCGCATCGAGGAGGGCGTGCAGATGCCGAATGGCACCGCCGAGCTGCACCTCTCGTTCATCGGCGACCCGCCCGACGTCAGCACGGTCGACGCGCGCGTGATCCACTGGACGGACTACACGGCGCACCTCGAGCTCCAGGCGCGCACGCCGGACGGCGAGCTTGCGGCTGTCGGACTCACGACCTACTCGCTGCGTCCGCTCCCGCCCGGCGGCGAGGGGTCCTCGTGACCGCCGCGCCCGAGCCGCGCTGGCCCGCCGACCCGATCGAGGCGGTCGCCGAACACTGGCAGCAGGAGCCGTTCTTCGCGCTGTTCAAGGTCGCCGTCGAGGCGCTCGACGAGGGCTACGCCCGCATCGGCGTCGACCGCGACGACATGCCGCTGCGCGGCGTACGTGACTCAATCAATGGTGGCGTCGTCGGCTCGCTCGGCGAGGCGGCGGCCCGGCTGTGCCTCAGCACGCAACTCACGCCCGAGGAGCGCCTCGGCGCGACGCACGAGGTGAGCGTCTCGTACCTCACCTCGGCGCGCGGCCAGCACACCACCGCCGAGGCGCGCCTGCTGCGCCGCGGCCGCCGCGTCGCCGTCGCCGACGTGGAGCTGCGCGACGCGACGGACGGCGCGATCAACGCCAAGATCCGCGTCTCGATGGGCATCGAGCGCGTCGAGGCGAGCGCGTAGGCGCCTCCACCCGGTCTACACGTGCCGCGCGCGGTCGCGGCGGCCATGCGGTACGCTCTCTGCATAACGTGGAAGGTGGGCGCATGCCCCGCTACCTGATCGTCGCCGACCAGACCGTGACGAGCCCGGACCTCGTCGCACGCGCCTCGCAGCTCGCGCGCGCTGAGCCCGACTCCACGTTCTCGCTGCTGCTGCCCGCCCTGCTCCCCTCGCACATCCGCGGCGGCCCGTTCGACGCGGTCACGCGCGGTCGCGCCGAGCAGGCGAAGCGGCTGCTCGGCGCAGCGGGCATCGAGGTCGCGCGCACCGCCGTCGGCGACGCCGCGCCGCTCCTCGCGATCGAGGACGAGCTCTCGGAGCGCCCCGACGCCTACGACACGATCATCCTGTGCACGTTGCCCGAAGGCATCTCGCGCTGGCTGCGCATGAACGTCCACGGCGAGGCTGCCGAGCGCTTCGGCCTGCCCGTCGTCCACGTCGAAGCGCGGATGGCGACGCGGCTCGAGTTCCGCCGCGCGACGCTCCACGACCACGAGCGCATCCAGGCGCTGTGGGACGAGTCCCGCCTCGACACCGTCGACGAGCACGAGTGGGACACGCTCATCACCAGCCCCGGCGCGATCGTGCTGGTGGCCGAGGAAGAGGGCGCGCTCGTCGGCGCGATCGTCGGGACGTTCGACGGGTGGCGGGCGTACGTCTACCACGTCGCCGTCGTGCCCGGCCGCCGCCGCCGCGGCGTCGCGAAGGCGCTCTTCGACGAGGCCCAGGCGCACCTCGCCCGCGAGGGCAACCGCATCGTCTACGTGATGGTGAACGAGGAGAACGAGGGCGGGATGGCCCTGCTCCACTCGCTCGGCTACCGCCAGCAGGGCGACATCGTCATGGTCAACGAGATCGGCGACGGCTCCGACGCCGACTGACGCCCCTCGGCGCCCACCGACCACCTACTGGCGCGCGAGCGTCTGCCCCACCCACACCGCCGCGAGGGCTCCGGTCACGCTCAGCACGACGTTGAGCGCCGCATAGGTCCACTCGCCGTCCTGCGCGAGCCGCAGCGTCTCGATGCTGAACGTCGAGAACGTGGTGTACGACCCCAGCAGGCCGACGAGCAGTGCCGTGCGCAGCTCGGCGGGCATGCCGGTGCGTTCGGCGAGGAACGTGGCGAGGAAGCCGATGGCGAACGAGCCGGTGACGTTCACGGTGAGCGTGGCCGCCGGGAACGTCTCGGGCTGCACGACGCGGCCAACGCCGTAGCGCAGCAGCGCCCCGGCCGCCCCGGCCACCGCGATCAGCGCGAGTTGCATCGCCGCCACGCTACGAGGCGCGCGACGTTCGGGCCAGCAGCCGTCAGCCTGATCGGCATCGAGGACGCCCGCCGGACCCTCAACCCAACCTCTCCCGCCCCGCGGGGTATCCCCGCGTCGAGGAGCGCCGAGGCCGAGCCTCGGTGCTCCGACCCTGCCATGGTGCGGGAGAGGGAGCCGGACTCTCTGATCCCCTCGCTCCCCAACGGGGGGGTGAGGGTGAGGGGGGTCTGGCAGGCTGCGACCAGCCATCGAAGAACCCGCCCGACCCTATACTCGTGATGCGCCCAAGGCGCTGAAGGGCCTCGCCTGCATGACCCCGAACCCGAACGCCGAGGACGTCTGGATCGCGCTCCTGCGCGGCATCAACGTCGGCGGCAAGAACCGGCTGCCGATGAAGGACCTCGCGGCGATGTTCGTCGACGCGGGCTGCGATGGCGTCCGCACCTACATCCAGAGCGGCAACGTGGTCTTCCGAGCCGATCCGGCGCTCGCGGACGAGATCCCGACTCTCATCGGCGCGTCGATCCAGCGTCAGTTCGGGTACGAGATCGCTGTCGTCACGCGAAGCGCGCCGGATATCGAGGCGGTCGTGCGGGCGAATCCCTACGTCGAGGCCGGGGCCGAGATGGACAGGCTACACGTCGTCTTCCTCGCGGACGCGCCCGACGAGGGGCAGGTCGAAGGGCTCGACCCCGATCGCTCCCCGCCCGATGAATTCGTCGTGCGGGGCCGCGAGGTCTACCTCCACTGCCCGGACGGGATGGCGCGCAGCAAGCTCACCAACGCCTGGTTCGACTCCCAGCTCTCGACGGTCAGCACGATGCGGAACTGGAAGACCGTCTCGAAGCTCCTCGAGCTGGCCTCGGACGTCGGCTGAGCGACGCGAGCCCGCCCCTCGACCGTCCACGCCGCGCCGCGGGCGTGGCTATCATGCCGACCAGGCCACGAAACGCGATGACATGGAGGGACACCCATGAGCACCGGACGCGTTGTCGTCTTCAAGGACCACGGTCTGCCGTTTGAGATCGAGGAGTACCCCGTCCCCGACCCCGAGCCGGGCGGGATGCTGCTCCGCATCACGCAGGCCGGCATCTGCGGCTCCGACCTCCACACCTGGCGCGGCGACCAGCGCGCCGTCCAGATCCCGCCCTCTGGCCGCAACATGGGCCACGAGGGCGCAGGGGTCGTCCACGCCCTCGGCGCGGGCCGCACGACTGACTCGCTCGGCAGTCCCCTGCAGGAGGGCGACCGCGTGATGTACGCCGCGATCATGCCGTGCGGCTCCTGCTACCACTGCGGGCGCGGCGAGAAGAACTGGTGCTCCAACCGCCAGACCGGCGTCGGCGCGCGCATCGCCGGGGAGTTCCCGTACTTCACCGGCACCTACGCCGACTACTTCTGGATCCCCGCCGGCCACCCCGTCTACAAGGTGCCGGACGAGCTGCCCGACTCCGTCCTCGGCTGGGTCAACTGCGCGATGGGCACCGTGACCGAGGGCCTGCTGCGCGCGGGATGCACCGCGGGTGATTACGTCGTGATCCAGGGTGCGGGCGGCCTCGGGCTCAATGCCACCGCGCTGGCGAAGGACATGGGCGCGAACAAGGTGATCGTGCTCGACCGCCTCACCAACCGGCTGGAGCTGGCCGAGGAGTTCGGCGCCGACCACACCATCAACATCGAGGAGTTCAACACGCACAGGATGCGCCGCGAGCACATCATGGACCTCACCGAGGGCCGCGGCGCGAACATCGTGATGGAGCTCGTCGGCCGCGCCGAGTTGCTCGTCGAGGGGCTCGACTACCTCACGAACGGCGGGACGTTCATGGAGATCGGCGACATCGTGCCGGGCCGCACGGTCGAGCTCGACCCGTCGACGATCCTGCGGGGCAAGCGGATCATCGGCTCCTCGATGTACCGGCCGGAGCTGCTGCCGGTGATGATGGAGACGCTGGTCAAGAAGCAGGCCGAGATCCCGTACGAGAAGATCGTCTCCGACTTCTACCCCCTCGACGAGGTCAACGAGGCGTTCGCCAGGGCGGAGTGGAACGAGACCCAGACCCAGATCTCCCGCGCGATGCTGGTGCCGTAGCGCACCTCGACCCTTCACCCCCACCGATTTGATCCCCTCTCCCCCCGCAGGGGGATCACCGAGACGGGGGGCCGCGGGGTGCTACCGGCAAGCGAGAC
>VXMU01000086.1:4839-8606 GCA_009840945.1 Chloroflexota bacterium
CCCCCCCCCCCCCCTTTTTTTATAATCACCCGCCGCCCACCGAGATCACCACGCGTAAGACCGTCGGCAGCGCCACATGGGAAAAACAGACAGGGCGAGGGGGGTCCGCGGGGTGCGTCCGGCCATCGAGGCGCTGGCCAGACCCTCACCCCAACCCTCTCCCTCTGGGAGAGGGAGCCGGAATCTGATCCCCTCTTCCCCGCGGGGGAGAGGGAGCCAGAATCAGGCGGGTGAGGGGCTAGAGACTCAGCGGGCGCCAGCCGTGACGCCCGCGGGCTGCGCTACCAGGTCACGCACGAACTCGATCGCGGCGCGCACGCCGAGCACCTGCGTCTCGAGGGTCATCGAGGGTGTGCCGGCTCGCTTCTCGACCGTTTGCTCGGGCAGGTACGGCAGGTGGATGAAGCCGCCGATCGCGCGCGCGTCGGTCGTCTCGAGGTGGTTCCCCATCGCGTAGAGCGTCTCGTTGCAGATGTAGGTGCCGGCGGTCTCCGACACCTGCGAGGGCGCACCGGCGGCGCGCATCGCCGCGGCAACGTCGCCGACCGGGAGGCGGGCGAAGTACCCCGCCGGGCCACCGACAACGAGCGCCTGCTCCGGCATCGCCTTGAGGTCCTCGTCGCGGTCGATGAGCACGTTGACGCCCGTGCGCTCGACCGAGAGGTGCGAGCGCCCGCCCGCCTCGCCGAGGCCGATCCACGCGTCGAAGCCGCCTGCCTCGAACGCCGGGATGAGCCGGTCGAACGAGATGCGCCCGCGCACGGGGAGCCGGATCAGTTCGAGGTCGACGCCGTCGATCGGCGCGGCGCCGATCGCGCTCGCGACCTCCCACGAGGGGTTGACGGCCTCTCCCCCGAACGGCTCGAAGCCCGACAGCAGCAGCCGCATGACGCCCTCCTCGATGCTCCTGTTCGCCGCACAGTCTACCGGGCCGCCGATGGCGTAGGCTGCGCGCATGGAAGTCTTCCTGCTCGACGGCACCTACGAGCTGTTTCGCCACTACTTCGGCGCGCCCCCGCACCGCGACGCCGACGGCAACGACCGCGCGGCGGTGGTGGGCGTGCTCGGCTCGGTGGTGCGGCTGTTCGAGGAAGGCGCGACGCACATCGGCGTCGCCACGGACCACGTGGTCGAGTCGTTCCGCAACGACCTCTGGCCCGGCTACAAGAGCAGCGCCGGGATGGAAGAAGGCATCCTCTCGCAGTTCCTCCCGCTCGAGGACTCCCTGACCGCGCTGGGTGTGCGCGTCTGGCCGATGGACGACCTCGAGGCCGACGACGCGCTTGCCTCCGCCGCGATCCAGGCCGCCGAGGACCCCGAGGTCACGCGCGTCGTGATCGCCACGCCGGACAAGGACCTCGGGCAGTGCGTCGGCGGCAAGGTGGTGCAGTTCGACCGCCAGCGACGCGAGATGCGCGACGCCGCGGCCGTCGAGGAGCGCTTCGGCGTGCCGCCCGTCTCGATCCCCGACTACCTCGCGCTCACCGGCGACAGCGCCGACGGCTTCCCCGGCCTCAAGGGCTGGGGCGCGAAGTCCAGCTCGACCGTGCTCGCGCGCTACGGGCACATCGAGGCGATCCCCCTCGACCCGTCGGAGTGGGATGTCACGGTGCGCGGCGCCGCCCGCCTCGCGACGGCGCTCGCCGACGGCTACGACGAGGCGATGCTGTTCCGCGACCTCGCCACGCTCCGCACCTCGGCGCCCGTCTTCGAGTCGGTCGAGGAGCTACGGTGGACGGGCCCGACGCCGGAGTTCGAGGCGCTGGCCGAGCACCTCCGCTCGCCGGGCCTGCTCACGCGTGCACTGGCGGCTGCGCCGTGAGGCTCACCGGCGGTAGCATCCGCGCGACCACCGCGCGACGCATGGAGGCCGCCTCGTGACGCTCGACGTGCAGCCATCCGGCATCCCGCTGCCCCAACCGTGGTCGCTGACCGAGCCGCACTGGGAAGGCTGCAGGCGCGGCAAGCTGCTGGTGCAGCGCTGCGAGGACTGCGGCCACCACGTCTTCATCCCCCAGTACGCATGCACGTCCTGCCTGAGCGAGCGCCTCGAGTGGGTGCCGAGCAGCGGGAAGGGCGTGGTCTACAGCCACACGACGGTCCATCGCCCGCAGCAGCCGGCCTTCGAGACGCCCTACGTCTGCGCGATCGTCGAGCTCGACGAGGGGTGGCACATGCTCACGAACCTCGTCGGCCTGGAGCCGGAGGACGTGCGCATCGGGATGCGCGTGGAGGTGGCGTTCCACGCCGTCTCGGACGAGGTCACGCTGCCGTACTTCCGGCCCGCCGAGTAGCCTGAGCGGCGCGACGAGGGCCCCGGCGCGTCTTGCCCGCGTCGGGCACGTCGGCCACACTTGGATGCAGGCGATCCCCGATAGCTCAATCGGTAGAGCGAGCGGCTGTTAACCGCTAGGTTCGTGGTTCGAGTCCACGTCGGGGAGCCAACGTGTACCGTACTAATAACTGGCCTCGGTAGACCGATCTCCGCCACGTCCGCCCCGCCAGCCGGCCCGTCCGGCGGAGTTGGGATCGTGTAGTGGATCACGGCCCGGCCTGGGCTGACGGCGATCTCCTTCACGAACGAGCGGATGAACGCCTTGGACTCGGTGAGTTCACTCGTGCGCAGAAACTCGCTCATCTCGCGCGCGAACGCCGTGATGGTCTCCACGCTGTCCAACAGGCCCCGTCGCTCGGCCAGAGCCGCGCGTGCCTCGGAGGCTGCCCGCTCCAAGCGTTCCTGACGCTCCTGGTGCTGCCGGAGACGTGGGAGGATGTCGTTCACTTCCATGTCGGAGGTTTCGACGGCCTGCCACAACCGGTCCATCCGTCGGCGAACCTCGGCCAATTCCCCCTCGACGCTCTCGAGTTTCGCCCGCTCCTCGCGTGCGACTCCATCCATCTCCTCGTCGACGAGCCGCACGAGGTCACGAATGTTGGACTCGGTGAGGATGTGCTCACGAATCTGGTCGATGATGAGCCGCTCGAAGCGCTTCGCGTTCAAGCGGGGCGTGGTACAGGCGCCCCTGCCCTCCTTGAGCAGGGAGTGGCACACGTAGTACGTGTACTTGCCGCCCTTGGCCTCATGCGCCGATAGCGCCCGGCGGCATGCCCTGCACTTGACGAGCCCACTAAGGAGGTACGGGCTCGCAACTCGACGCGGATGAGAGTGCGTTGGGGTCTTCGAACTCAGAACCCTCGCCACCTGCGCGAACTCCGCCCGGGACACGATCGCCGCGTGCGCGTCCTCGACGCGCACCGGAGGCAAGCCGTCCTTCGCGTTGACACCCCAGATCAGCGTCCCGGCGTACGCCTCGTTGGCGAGCATGCGGTGGATGGTGGTCTTGAGCCATCGCTTGCCCCTCGGGCCGGCGACGCCCTCGTCGTTGAGGGTCTTGGCGATGTCCAGGGAACTCTTGCCCTGAAGGGCCATGTCGAAGGTGCGCCTGACGATGGCGTCTGCGGGCGGACTCGGTTCGAGCTTGGGCCGCGTTCTGCCGCCATCCGGCACCTGAACCCTCGCGTACCCGTAGGGGGCATACGGAGCGACCCAGAAGCCACGGGACGCGGCCTCACGCATCCCGCGCATGACCTCCTGGGCCAGGTTCTCACTGTAGAACTCGTCGACGCTCTCGATGATCGCTTCCATGAGCTTGCCAGTGGGGGAATCGTCGGCATGCTCGGTGATGGAGACGACGCGGACGCCGCGGCGGCGAAGCATCGACTTGAAGGCGACGGCGTGCTCGCGCTTGCGGGTGAAGCGCGAGAAC
>VXMU01000118.1 GCA_009840945.1 Chloroflexota bacterium
CCCACGGCCACGCCGACACCCCCGCAGGCCGCCGCGCCGACCGCTACCCCGACGCCCACGCCCACCCCCACGCCCGAGCCGACGGCGGACGACATACTCGCGAGCGCGGCCGAAGTGCTCGCGGCCATGTCCACGGCGACGCTCGGGATGATCGACGAGGAGGAGACCGGGGCGAAGTTCTTCGGCACCACCTTCAAGAACATGGAGGCCGAGATCGAGACGCCCGACAGCGTCCGGATGCTCGTGAGTGTCGTCGCGCCCGGCCTCGGCTTCGCGAAGATCGAGATCCTCGCCGTCGGCGACGAGGCGTACATGAAGTTCTCCGAGGACGCCCCGTGGACGCCCCTGCCGGCCGATCAGATGCCCTTCAACTTCCGCGCCGTAGGCACGACCCTCAGCGACATCCTCTCCGGCGTCGAGGCCGGCGTCATCGTGGGCCGCGAGGAGGTGGGCGGGGTCGAGACGATCCGCATCGACGGCGAGATCCTGTCGGACGACATGTCGGTGCTTATCCCGGACGCGGATCCGGGCTATCCGATGACACTCAGCGTGTGGGTGGACGAAGCGGGCCATGCGCTCCGGCAGATGCGACTCGACGGCCGGCTGTGGGACGACGACGGGGAAGGCACGAGCCGCCTGCTGAGCATCGCGCTCGACGTGCCCGTTGACATCCAGCTTCCGGATGTGGCCTCCGGGCAGTGAACGCCACACGGTCCCGCCTCCAGTCGCTGGCTACCTCCGAGTCGGCCGTTCTCGCGATCCTGTGCATCGGCGTCTTCTCGACCGCGCTGGACCAGACCGTCGTGGTCGCCGCGCTGCCCAGCGTGATGATCGACCTCGAGATCCCCCTGACGGACCTCGACAAGGCGTCGTGGATCGTCACCGGCTACCTGATCAGCTACACGGTGGCGATGCCGCTGGCCGGGCGGCTCTCCGACGTCTACGGCCGGGTGCGGATGTTCCAGGCCGCCCTGCTCCTCTTCGCCCTCGGCTCGGCGCTGGTGGCGGTCGCCCCGAACTTCGAGTGGATCGTCTCGGCGCGCGTGATGCAGGCGGCGGGCGGCGGCGCCACCGTCCCGATCGGCCTGGCGATGGCGGTGGCGGCCGTCTCGCCGGAGCGCCGAGGCGTCGCGATCGGCCTCGTGGCCGCCTCGGCCGAGGCGGGGTCGGTGCTGGGTCCGCTCTACGGCGGAGCCATCATCGAGCTGGTCGGGTGGCGGTGGATCTTCTGGCTCGACGTCCCCCAGAGCTTCGCGCTGATCGCACTGATGGCGATCCTGCCCAACCGCCGCAACGCCGAGGCGAAGATGGACTACCTCGGCGCGGTCGCGCTCGGTGGCGCGCTCACCATCGTCACCATCGCGCTGTCGCAGCGGAGCATCTTCTCGCAGGAGTCCTACGTCCCGTACCTGCTCCTCGCGCTCGGGATCGCCCTCGTCGCGGTGCTGATCGCGGTGGAGCGGCGCGTCGCTCAGCCGCTGCTCGCGTCGTTCCTGTACTCCTCGAAGGCGTTCCTCTCGTCCAACATCACGCAGTTCCTGGTGGGGATCGCGCTGATCATCTCGTTGGTCGCGGTACCGCTCATGTCGGGCACCGTGATGGAGAAGGGGGCGTGGGAGAGCGCGCTCCGGCTGATCCGCCTCACGGCGATGATCCCCATCGGGGCGGTGGTCGGCGGCTACATCCTGCGCGTCACGGGGGTGCGCACGGTCTGCATCGCGGGCCTCGTGCTGATCGGCGCGGGCCTGCTCACGATGAGCACGTGGGACACCGAGGTCGCCGAGCCGCGGCTCTCCGTGCCGCTGGTCGCCGCGGGGCTGGGGTTCGGGCTGGTCATCCCGCCCATCGGGGTGAGCGCGCTGAGCGCCGCGCCGAGCCACTACTGGGGGGCCGCGGCGTCGCTCGTTACGGCGTCGCGCATGGTCGGGATGGCGCTCGGGCTGGCGGCGCTCTCCGCGTGGGGCATCGAGCGCTTCTACAGCCTCACCGCCCACGTGACCGTCGGCACCACGTACGAGGAGACCGAGGCGCCCCTGATCGCCGCGGGCGTGACCGTGTTCCAGAACATCTTCACCATCGCGGGCGTGCTCGCCCTGCTCGGCATCCTCTCCGCGCTGCTGATGACGGTGGAGGACGCCGACGAGGCCGAGGACCTCTCCTCCGAGGCGCTCCCCGCGAATCCCGCCGGCGCGGGCTGACCGCGGGCGGGCGCGGGCACGGGCCGGCGGACCCCGGTCAGTTGATGGCGGCCCGGGCGGGCGCGACGGCCGGTGACGCCTCGGAGGCGCCGTTGTCGGAGGCCGGGTCGGGGTAGAACTGGGCGCAGTAGGCCCGGAACATCGTGACCTCGCCGTCGGAGCGGTTCAGGCGCGGCGGCGAGATGTAGCGCTTGCGGCTCCAGATCACCACGTCCTGCTCGACGTCCTGCACCTGCTGCCGCGCGATGAACCGGTTCATGAGCGGCGCGCGGAACCTCGTCGGCAGGAATCCCAGCCCCGCGATCCGGCGCTTCGGCGCGCGGATCTCGCGGACCTGCGTGGCCAGCGACATATCGATCAGCGTGCCGTCGACCGGCGTCGCGAGGACCCACAGGCGCAGCGCCATACCGATCGAGTGCTCCTCGATCTCCACGAACGAGTAGCCCAGGCCGTGGATGCTGGCGCTGGCGGACAGGTCGAACGTGAGCCTGCCGAGCTTCGCGATGCGGCGGACGCTCTTGAAGTTCCAGCGACTCAGGAGCAGCGAGCCGTCGACCGTGACGGGCTCGGTCCGCTCCACGCTGCCGTACCCGTGGACGTAGCGGAGGTGCGCGATGTCGACGACGTTCTCGCTGGTCTCCTGCGGGTGGCCGGGGAAGGTGACGGTGCTGACGATGATGTTGCTCCACCCGGCCTGGTCCGGGTCCTCCGCGGGCAGCAGCCAGTGCGGCTCGCGACCGCCGATTCCCCACCACGCGAAGATCAGCCCCGCGACCTCGCGCGTCTCGTAGACGCGCAGCCGCGCGGACCGGGGCGGCGCGGCGTACGGCGTGTCGACGCACTGGCCGGTCGCGTCGAACTCGAAGCCGTGGAACGGGCAGACGAGCCGGCCGTCGCAGACGCGCCCCCCGGCGTCGGGCCCGAGGTCGGACCCGAGGTGGGGGCAGACGGCCTGAGCCACGCAGATGCGTCCGTCGTCGTCGCTCCAGATGACGATCCGCTCGCCCATCCAGGTCTTCTGGATCAGCCCGGCCTTCCGCACGTCCTCGCGCGTTGCGAGGAAGTACCAGCCCTCGGGGAACGGGGACAGCGCGCCAATTGCGGGCTCACCATGTCGCGTCGGCATCGTTCGACACTCCTCGCCCACAGACAGGATACGAAACGAGCCGACGCGTCGCATCGGGGATGCCCCGCCGGATGCGGGCGCGAGGCGACCGAATGCAGGCGTCGTCGGCGACGTAACGGGACGGTCTGCGGTATGATCGTTACGGGATACGAACTATGACTCTGTCCACAGCACCCGCCACCACGGGGCAGCTCACGCTCCCCGAGGAACTCGTCCTCATGCTCCTCAACGAGGAGAGCGGCTACTTCCACCAGGTACCCGGCTGGGCCCTGAACTGCGCCGTCGCCGGCGCCGCGCTCGCGGAACTCTCGCTCCTCTCGCGCATCGACACCGACCTCGAGTCGCTCGTGCTGCTGGACGACACGGAGACGGGCGACCCCGCCCTCGACCCGATCCTCGAGGCGATCGCGTCCGAGCGGATGCAGCGCAACGCCCAGTACTGGATCGAGCGGCTGGCTCCGCAGGCGGAGACGATCATCGACGTGTCGCTGGACCGGCTGGTCGACCTGAAGATCCTCGATCACCACGAGGGCGACTTCTGGTCGCTCGCCCCCACCGTCTGGCGCTCCGAGATGTTCGGCGGCGCCGACGAGAGCACGGCGGCCGAGTTCGTCCGGACGCGCATCAGCAAGGTGATCTTCAACAACGAGATCCCGGACCCGCGCGACATCATCATCGTCTGCCTCATCAACACCTGTGACGTCTTCCGGTTCATGTTCCCGCTGGACGAGGAGTCCGAGGAGCGCATCGAGCTCATCTGCAGGATGGACCTGATCGGCCGCTCCATCGCCGAGGCCGTCTCGCACAACCTGGCGGGTCCGCTGCTGAGGCGCTCCGGGCTCACCAAATCCATCCCGAAGGTCCCGCTGCGCAAGCTCCTGTTCCACCGCCACCTCCGGGACGGCAACCTGCCCGCGCTGTTCGCCGACCTCGCCGCGACCTACGGCCCGGTCTATCAGATCCGCCCGCCGTTCAGGCCTCCCATGCACGTCGTGGCCGGGCCGGAGACGAACCACTGGGCGCATCGGCAGGGGCGGATGTACCTGCGGGCACGTGACTACCTGCAGGACTTCGAGAAGGTCTACGGCGCGTCCGGCATCCTGCCCGCGCTGGACGGCGCGGACCACTTCCGGTTCCGCAAGGCGATGGCGTCCGGCTACTCGCGCGCGAGGCTCGAAGGCCAGCTGGACGACCTCTACAGCAACACTCGGGAGGGCCTGTCCGAGTGGAGCGTCGGCGACACCTACAACGGAACGAAGATGTGTCGTCGTCTCATCAATGCAGAGGTCTCACCGCTCATGATCAGCGTGGACTCGCAGGACCTCATCGACGACCTGACCGAGTACAAGACGCGCGCGCTGACCACCCACGTACTGAAGGTGCTCCCCAAGTTCATGCTGCACACGCCGGGCATGCGGCGCCGGAGGAAGGGCATCGCGAAGCTGCTGGAGCGGGTTCAGGGCGTCCACACCGCGGCGCAGCGAGCCGGGCAGCCGCGCGACCTCGCCGACGACCTGCTCAGCCTGCACGAGAGCGATCCGCAGTTCCTGCCGGAGTCGAACCTGCGCTTCGCGCTCACCGCGCCGCTGATCGCCAGCGTCTACCTCGGCGATGCACTCAGCTTCGCGGTGTACGCCATGGCCTCCCAGCCCGACCTCTACGAGCGGATCGCCGCCGAGGCTGATGCACTGTTCGCGGACGGCGACCCCGCGCCGGAGGACATCACCCGCGAGGCCATCGACGTGACGCACCGCTTCATCATGGAGAGCATGCGCGTCTACCCCATCGTCCCGATGTCGGTGCGGAAGGTCATGAACGCGTGCGTCGTGGAGGACTACGAGCTCCCCGAGGGCGCCGAGCTCTTCATCGCCCAGTCGGCCGCGCACTACATGGCGGACGTGTTCCCGGAGCCGACGAAGTTCGACATCGACCGCTACCTGCCGGACCGCAACGAGCACCTCAGCCCGGGGTACGCCCCGTTCGGCCTCGGCACGCACACGTGCCTCGGCAACCGGTGGATGGAGCTGCAGCTCGCGGTGAACCTGCTGATGATCGCGCACTACTTCACGGTCGAGATCTCGCCGAAGAACTACAAGCTCAAGATCGACCCGTTCCCGTCGCTCTCGCCGAGGAAGCTCAAGTTCCGCATCGCCGAAAAGCGCCGCGACCTCCCCGCCTGACCTCCCGTCGAGCCACCCGCCGACGGCCCGACAGCCCGCGCTTCAGGCGGAGAGCCGTCTGACGCCCTCGCCCCCGACGCATGAGTGCCTTCTGATCACCCGGCGCGAGGAGCCGTCCGATCCCCTCACCCCGGCCCATGAGTGGCCCTCCGATCCCCCGACGCGGGGAGCCGTCTGATCCCTCTCGCCCCGGCGGGGCGTTGGCGCTCTGAACACCCGGTGCGGGGAGCCGTCTGATCCTCTCTCCCCCCGGCCGGGGGGAGAGGGTGAGGGTGAGGGGGCGCGGGGTGCGACCACCCCACCGGGAAGCCTCGAAGACTTCTCACTCTTGGCCAGCGGACGTATCGGACTGCCCGTCTTGTCGCGGCACCAGGCCGACCCCGCCCTACGCCGAGGTCTCCTCGTGCCGCCGGTGCACCGCCTCGATCGCCAGGTCCAGCTCGTCCGACATGCGCTGGACCGCCGAGCGCAGCCGCATGTTCTGGTACGCCCCCCACACCGTCATCGCGGGCGGCACGACGAGGATCGAGACGATCAGCGAGTAGGCGATCGTGATCGCCGCCGTGATGCCGAACTGCTGCGACGCGGCCAGCGGCGAGGCGACGAGCACGCCGAGCCCGAGCGCCGTCGTGAGCGCCGAACCGAGCAGCGCGGAGCCGGTGGTCGCGAGCGTGCGGATCGCCGCCTGTTCCGGGTTGCGCACCTGTGCGAACTCCTCCCGGTAGCGGTGGATGACGTGGATCGTGTAGTCCACCCCGATGCCGATCGAGAGCGCGGTGATCATCGACGTGATCAGCGTGTATGGGATGCCCAGCAGCGACATGGTGCCCAGCACGGATACCAGCACCAGCACGATCGGTCCCACGGCGACGATCGCGAGCAGCGGCTGTCGCAGCGTGACCCAGAAGAAGATCGCGAGGATCCCGAGCGCCACGGCGATGGTCGTGGTGATCGCCTCCGTCTGCCGGGCCGTGATCGAGTCCGTGACGGTCACCGAGATGATGCTCAGCGAGGTCGCCGTGATGGCGTCGTCCTGTCCGAGCCACAGGTCTTCGAGGTCCCCCTGGATCGCCTTGATCGCCGGGGGGTCGCCGACGTAGCTCGGGAACTGGAGGAGGATCGCGTCGACGCCGTCGGGGTCGTCGACGAGCAGGTGCCCGAAGGCGGGGTCGAGCGCCTCCAGCCGGTCGATGAACTGCTGCATCAGCACCGGATCGAGCTCGATCCCCGCCGAGGCCTCGTCGAACAGCGCGGCGAGCTCCGGGTCGTACCGGTCGCCGGGCTCCCCGCTGTCGGTGGTCCAGTCCCGCAGCAGCGACTCGTAGGACACTGAGAGGGGGCCCGCGGCGCCTCGCGGGCGTCGCTCCTCGTCCTCGAAGGCCGCGGCGAGGTCGCGCAGGTTGAGGAGCGTACGTGTCTCGGTCGCCTCGGCGCGCACGAGCGCGCTCGTCATCTCCGTGGAGCCGCCCACGGCCGCGTCGAGGGTGTCCATGTCCTGGAGGAGGCTCCCGCCCCGGGGCAGGATGTCGCGGATGCTGAACTCCGCCTCCAGCCCCCGGGCCGAGAATCCGAGGAAGGCCGTCACCGCCAGCACCACCACGATGTACGGCGCGGGCCGGCGCGCGACGCTCCGCCCCAACAGCTCCGCCGCGCGGCCGATGCCGGGCAGCGCGCCCGAGATCGGGCGCGGCGGCCGCAGGGTCCCTCGCGCCTCGCGGCGGCGGTCGATGATCGTCCGCCCGGCCGGGACGAGCGTCAGCATCACGATCAGGCTGAGCCCCACGCCGAGCCCGGCGATGACGCCGAAGTCGCCGACGATGTCGATCGGGGAGAACAGGCTCGCGAAGAAGCTGACCATGGTGGTCGCGGCTGCGAGGACGAGCGGGACGGTGACGTTCCGCATGCCCACCCGGACAGCCGTCAGCACGGGCTCGCCGGCGAGCCGCTGCTCGCGGTAGTGCGAGACGGCCTGGATGGCGTAGTCGACCGTCAGGCTGATCACGATGATTGGCACCATCGAGGTCAGCGAGTTCGGCGGGCCGGTCAGCGCCACCGCGTTCGGGCCGAGCCAGCCCTCCGCGCCGATGATCCAGACCAGCGCCATGAAGAGTCCCGCGAGCGTGAGCAGCAGGTCCGAGATGGTACGCATGAAGAGCAGGAGCAACGCCGCGATCAGCAGCAGCGCCAGCCCGATCAGCGGCCCCATGCCCTCTTCCGTCGCTCGCCGGTACTCGTCCTCGACCACCGTGGGGGAGATGCTGCTCACCCGCAGCGGCCCCTCGTCGGCGTCCGCGAGCGCGTCGATCCGCCGCTCGGCGTCCTGGACGCGCTCGTCGTCGGTGTCGAGCAGGCGGATCGTGGCGATCGCGACGGGCGTCCCGTCCGTGTCGGTGCCCGTCATCGCGGCGAGCGCGTCGCCGATCACCGGAGCGCCGCGGGCCGCGTCGATCTGGGCCTGCGTCACCGCGTCGATGCGGTCCAGCTGGAGCGCCGCCTGCACCAGCGCCGCCGGTGTGATGACGGGGTCGACCGGCGGCAGGAGGGCGCCGATCGCGGCGTCCGTGACGATCTGGTCGACCAGCGCGTCCATCTGCGCGAGCCCGTCGGGCGTGAGTGCCTCGCCGCGGAAGAGCAGCGTGACGACGCTGGTCTCCCCAGCATCGCCAAAGAGCGCATCGATCTCCTGCAGCGTCTCGGCTACGGCGCTCCCGCGCGGCAGCGTCTCCTCGGTGGTGGGGAGCGGGGCGCGCAGCGACGCGCCCGCGCCGAGCACGACCGTGGTGACGACGAGGGCAGCGATGGTCAGCCACGGCCGTACCGTGACCAGCCAGCTCACCCGAGTCAGTACCTGGGTCATGACACGCGTCATCTTACGTACGGCTCGCGCAGAGCGCCTTGCCCCATGTGTAGCCCCGCGTGCGCGGAGGGTCCGCGCGACGGCCCGCGGACCCTCCCGCGCGTGCGTCGACCGGGCCTACGCGGTCCTGAACCCGGACCCGTACATGATGCTGCCGTAGTGATTGAACGACCGCCGCGCCTCGGGGTCGGTGAAGGGGTAGTCGGCCCCGAGCTGCCTCGCCGCCGCGAGGCCGGTGACGAAGCAGGTCTCCTGGCTGTTGACGAGCGTGTGGGCGCCGCAGTGCCACGTCCGGCGCCTGCCCTGGATGAAGCGGAACAGGCTCACGAGCACGGTGACGTGCCGCACGTCATGCACGATGTGCTGGAACCAGTGCCGCTTCACGACCTTGCTGTCGTCGATGGCGCTGATCGGGTTGTAGGTCACGAGGCACGGCCGGTCCGAGTCGTGAGCCCACGGCTGCTGGTTGTGCATGATGTACGTGATCTCGTAGTTGTCCGGCCGCGCCCCGTACTGCTCGATGTGGTTGCTGCGCGTCGTCAGCGGACGCACCTCGTTGTCCGGCAGCACCGAGGCGTCCGAGTGCACCACCGCGTGGTTGTGGAGCTCGCTCTCGTAGCGGACCGACGACAGGATGTGGCGCTCGAGGAACGTCGGGCGGTCGAGCATCATCAGCGTCTGGTTCGCGTTGCACGCGAAGATCACCTCGTCGAACGTCTCGCGCACACCCTCCTCGTCCTCGACCACGACGGACGAAGGCCCTCGGTACACTTTCCGCACCGGCCGGTTCAGCGAGATCTTGTCGGTGAAGCCCGCCGAGAGGTGCTCGTAGATGCGTCGTGTGCCCCGGTCCCACGTCTGCATCGGGGTGGCGTGCTCGATGTCGAAAAACTCGAGGTAGCGCGCGAAGAGCGCCGCGGGCATGTCGAAGACGTTCGTCGCCATCAGGAAGTTGACGAACATCGGCTTCAGGATCTTGTAGCGGAAGTCGGCGGAGAAGCCGCCGACGTTCAGCAGCGTGCCCATGCTCACGTAGTTGAACGGGTTGAGCGCGTTCAGGAACGTCGAGTGCGACCGGCTCAGCCAGCCGAAGCGGTGCAGCCACCGCAGCAGTTTCTGGAACTTCTCGATCTCGGGCTGGAGCTCCTCCCGGATGTCGGAGTCGAAGTCGTGCGCGTAGACGCCGCCGCGGTAGCGCACGCTGTAGTTGAACTGCACGTCGAACACATCGATGCCGAACTGCTCCAGCAGCAGCAGGATGTGGTCGTACACGGACGGGATGAGCGCCGTCACCGAGATGTCGAAGGGGATCGAGCTGCCGTCGCCCTGCGGCATGTCGGCGGTGACGGCGTTCCCGCCGAGCTGCTCGCGGGCCTCGTAGAGCCGGAAGTCGAAGCGGTCCGGGTGGTGGTGCAGCGCCCAAGCGGCGCCGAGGCCCGAGATGCCGCCGCCGATGATCGCGATCCGCCTCGGCGCGGTACGTGTCGTCTCGCTCGCCATGGCCCCAGCCTGCCCGTCTCGTCCGCCGCCGGCCAGCGTCAGGCCGCGCGCATTGACTCGACGACGCGCCGTGCGGCCGCCACGGCGCCCTCGACCCCCGCGTCGTCGACGCCGAGGTGGGTGACCATGCGCACCCGCTGCGGCCCGGTCCCGCTGCACAGCACGCCCTCTGCCGCCAGCCGCTCGCGGAACTCGACCCCGTCCAGCGCGTCGTCGATCTCGAAGAAGACAATGTTCGTGTCGGGCGCGTCGATGTCGATCGCGCCTCCCGGCAGCGACGCCAGGCCGTCGGCGAGCCGCGCGGCCCGCTCGTGGTCCTCGGAGAGGCGTTCGACGTGATGTTCGAGCGCGTGCAGCGCGGCGGCCGCAATCACGCCGGCCTGCCGCATCCCGCCGCCGAGCTGACGACGCAGCACGCGTGCGCGGTCGATCACCTCGCGCGGCCCGGTGAGCACGGAGCCGACCGGCGCGCCGAGGCCCTTCGAGAAGCAGAACGAGACGGTGTCGGCGAGGCCCGCGATGGTCGCGGCGTCGGTCTCCAGCGCCAGCGCGGCGTTGAAGATGCGCGCACCGTCCAGGTGCACGGCGGCCCCCGCGCCGCGCGCGACCTCGGCCGCACCGCGCATGCTGTCCAGGGGGATCGCCGCGCCGCCACAGCGGTTCTGCGTGTTCTCCAGGCAGACCAGCACGGTCCGCGGCGCGGCGGCCGGCGCACGGACGACGGACGCCACCTCGTCGGGGTCGATGCGGCCGCGGTCGTCGTTGGCGACGCTGCGCAGGCTGATCCCGCCCAGCGCGGACGCGCCGACCGCCTCGTGGTGGAGGATGTGCGACTCGGAGCCGACGACGGCCTCGTCGCCCCGTCCGCAGGTGACGAGCAGCGCGAGCAGGTTCGCCATCGTGCCGCTCGGCACGTAGAGCGCGGCCTCCTTGCCGATGCGCTCGGCCGAGGCCTCCTCGAGGCGCCGCACCGTGGGGTCGTCGCCCAGCACGTCGTCGCCGACTTCGGCGCGCGCCATCGCCTGGCGCATCGCGTCGGTGGGCTGGGAGACGGTGTCGGACCGCAGGTCGATCACGGTGCTGCTCCTCCTGTCGCCGCCGGTACGGAGCCCCCGGCGTGCGTCGCCCGCCCATTCTCCGCGAAGTCGCGCGTCGCCGCTGCGGGCCGCCTCGATGATGGGCCGATTCGACGCGCGCGAGGTGCTTCCGCAAGCGGGACGCCTGATACGATCATCGCGTACGACATCCCGACAACGCGAGACCCGGCCGCGCCGGTCGAGGTCGTCGCCACGGCCCTCCACGGTGGGGCCGGCGAATCTGAGCACGGACCGAACAGAAGGGCAGCATGACCAACAATCAGTACTGGTGGCCGGAGCAGCTGAGCCTGCACGCGCTTCGTCAGCATTCCTCCCTCTCCGACCCGATGGGCGACGACTTCGACTACGCCGAGGCTGTCCAGTCGCTCGACGTCGACGCGCTGCGGCAGGACGTCGAGGAGGTCATGACCACCTCGCAGGAGTGGTGGCCCGCGGACTACGGCCACTATGGCCCGCTCTTCATCCGCATGGCGTGGCACGCCGCCGGCACCTACCGGATCAGCGACGGCCGCGGCGGCGCGGGCTCCGGCCACCAGCGCTTCGCGCCCCTCAACAGCTGGCCCGACAACGCCAACCTCGACAAGGCCCGCCGGCTGCTCTGGCCGGTCAAGCAGAAGTATGGCCGCAGCCTCTCCTGGGCCGACCTGTTCGTCTACGCCGGCAACTGCGCCCTCGAGTCGATGGGCTTCAAGACCTTCGGCTTCGCCTTCGGCCGCCCCGACGTCTGGGAGGCCGACGACACCGACTGGGGCGAGGAGGGCGAGTGGCTCGGCGACGAGCGCCACGACGCCGGCGGCGAGCTGCAGGGCCCCTTCGGCGCCGACCACATGGGCCTGATCTACGTGAACCCCGAGGGGCCGAACGCCAACCCGGACCCCCTGGCCGCCGCGCGGTACATCCGCCAGACCTTCAAGCGCATGGCCATGAACGACGAGGAGACCGTCGCGCTGATCGCGGGCGGCCACACCTTCGGCAAGGCCCACGGCGCATCCCTCGAGTCGCACGTCGGGCCGGAGCCCGAGGGAGCCGGCATCGAGGAGCAGGGCCTCGGCTGGACCAGCGGCTTCGGCAGCGGCGCGGCCAACGACGCCATCACCAGCGGCATCGAGGGCGCCTGGACCAACAACCCGGTCGAGTGGGACAACAACTTCCTCGAGAACCTCTACGAGCACGAGTGGGAGCTGACGACCAGCCCGGCCGGGAAGTCGCAGTACCAGCCGGAGAACGCCGCCGCCGCGGCAACGGTCGTCGACGCGCACGACCCGTCCGTGAAGCACGCTCCGATGATGCTCACGACCGACCTCTCGCTGCGGATGGACGCCGACTACGCCGCCATCTCGACGCGCTTCCTCGAGCACCCCGAGGACCTCGAGGACGCGTTCGCGCGGGCGTGGTTCAAGCTCATCCACCGCGACATGGGGCCGCGCAGCCGCTACCAGGGCCCACTCGTGCCCGACGAGGCGCTGCTCTGGCAGGACCCCGTGCCCGAGGTCGACCATGAGCTAGTCGACGAGGCGGCGATCGCCGACCTCAAGGCGCGCGTGCTCGCCTCCGGGCTCTCCGTCTCGCAGCTCGTCGCGACCGCGTGGGCCTCGGCGTCGTCGTTCCGCGGCACCGACAAGCGCGGCGGCGCGAACGGGGCGCGCGTGCGCCTCGCGCCGCAGCGGGACTGGGATGCCAACGACCCGGCGCGGCTCGCCTCGGTGATCGAGGCGCTCGAGGGCATCCAGGCGGACTTCAACGGCTCGCAGACGGGCGCGACGCGCGTCTCGCTCGCGGACGTGATCGTCCTCGCCGGTTGCGCGGCGGTGGAGCAGGCGGCGCGCGACGCGGGCCACCAGGTACAGGTGCCGTTCGCCCCCGGCCGCACCGACGCCACGCAGGAGTGGACCGACGAGGAGTCGTTCGCCGTCCTCGAACCGTCGGCCGACGGGTTCCGCAACTACCTCGCCGACGGCCAGGACGGGCCCGCCGAGGATCTGCTGGTCGAGCGCGCGTACATGCTCACGCTCACCGCGCCGGAGATGACGGCGCTCGTCGGCGGGCTGCGCGTCCTCGGCGCCAACACCGGTGAGTCCTCGCACGGCGTACTGACCGACCGGCCGGGCACGCTCACCAACGACTTCTTCGTGCACCTGCTGGACGTGGGCACCGAGTGGCAGCCGTCCGGCGACGTCTTCGAAGGCCGCGACCGCGAGAGCGGCGACCTCAAGTGGACGGGGACGCGCGTGGACCTCGTGTTCGGCTCGAACTCCGAGCTGCGCGCCCTCGCCGAGGTCTACGGCTCGGACGACGGCCACGACGCGTTCGTGCGCGACTTCGTGGCGGCGTGGGACAAGGTGATGAACCTCGACCGCTTCGACCTGCGCTGAGCGCGGGGTGGGGCGAGGATCGGCCGATGGCTGGAGGACATAACCGGGGGCTCGTCCAGACCGTGCTCGGTCCGGTCGAGCCCTCGGCGCTCGGCCCCACGACGACGCACGAGCACCTCCACAGTGACCTCTCGTTCCTGTTCCGCCCGGCACGCCACGCGCCGTCACGGGAGCTCGAGGAGGCCTCGATCACCCTCGAGAACCTCGGGTGGATCCGGCGGCACTACTACAGCAACCACTCGAACCTCCGGCTCTCGGACGTGGACATCGCCATCCGCGAGGCGCGGATGTACCGCGAGGTCGGCGGCCGCACGATCGTCGACGCGACCACGAGTGGCATCGGGCGCGACCCCGAGGTGCTGGTCCGCATCGCGCGCGCGTCGGGCGTGCACATCGTCATGGGCGCCGGCTTCTACGTGGACGCGAAGCACCCCGACGACATGGACGAGCGGAGCGTCGAGGACCTCGCGGCAGAGATCGTCGCGGACATTACCGAGGGCGTCGGCGACACCGGCGTCCGCGCGGGCGTCATCGGCGAGGTGGGCTGCGGGTGGCCGGTGACGGCGAACGAGCGGAAGTCACTGACCGCCTCGGCCGTCGCGCAGCGGGCGAGCGGCGCGGCGGTCCTCATCCACCCCGGCCGCAACGAGGGCGCGCCCGCCGAGATCCTCGATGTGCTGGCGGACGGCGGGGCCGACCTCTCGCGGGTGATCATGGGGCACCTCGACCGCACGGTGTTCGACTTCGACATGCTGCGAGGCATCGCCGAGTCCGGCTGCTATCTCGAATGGGACCTGTTCGGGAACGAGGGGTCGTACTACCCGCAGGCGGAGATCGACATGCCCAGCGACGCACAGCGGCTCGACCTCATCAAGCGCATCGTCGACGAGGGCTACGGCGACCGCGTCGTGCTCGCGCACGACATCTTCACCAGGCACCGCCTGGTGACGTACGGCGGGCACGGCTATGGCCACATCCTCCAGAACATCGTCCCGGTCATGGCGCGCAAGGGCTTCTCCGAGGCGCAGATCGAGGCGATCACGGTCGGCAACCCGGCGGCCGTCCTCACCCTCGCCTGACCCTGCCGCGCGGCCCGCGCCGCGCGTTGACCCGCCGGGTGCGTCTCCCTAGGCTCACGGTGGACACCATGAGGAGGGTGAGGACATGGACTTCGAGATGCCCGCCGAGGTGCTCGATTTCCGCGCGCAGGTGCAGGACTTCATCGCCACGCACCGCACGCCCGAACTCGACGCCGAGATCGCCGAACACCACATTCACGGCTACGGCCCCGCCGCGCAGGCCTTCATGCAGGCGATGGCGCGCGAGGGCCTCGCCGCCGTCGCGTGGCCCGAGGAGTACGGGGGCCAGGGCAAGGGCGCGCTCTTCCTCTGGGCGCTCGCCGAGGAGTGCTCCCGCGAGGGCGTGCCCTTCGACACCCTGACCTTCATCTCCGTCGGCCCGATGATCATGCGCAACGGCACCGAGGAGCAGAAGCAGGACATCCTGCCGAAGGTGCTGCGCGGCGAGATGAACTTCGCCATCGGCTACACGGAGCCCAACGCCGGGACGGACCTCGCCTCGCTCCAGACGCGCGCCACGCGCGACGGCGACGAGTGGGTGATCAACGGCCAGAAGATCTACACCTCTTCGGCCCACCTCGCGACGCACGTCTGGCTGGCGGCGCGCAGCGACCCCGACGCGCCGAAGCACCGCGGCATCTCGACCTACGTGCTGCCGCTCAACACGCCAGGCATCACCGTGCGCCCGCTCTGGGTGATGGGCGAGGGGCGCACCAACGAGACGTTCTACGAGGATGTCCGCATCCCCGCCGACTCGCTGATCGGCGAGGAGAACCGCGGCTGGTACATCGTCAGCGGCGCGCTGGACCTCGAGCGCGTGGCGATCGGCACCTACCGCCCGCTGGAGAAGACCGTCGAGGACCTCCTCGCGCACATCAGGGCCGAACGGCCCGAGCTGCAGGGTGACGCGTTCGCCCGCAACGCCGTGGCGGACGCGCTGATGCGCGTCGAGGTGGCCCGCGCGCTCGCCACGAACAACGCGGCGATGGTGCACAGCGGCCTCATCCCCACGATGGAAGCGTCGATGGGCAAGGTCTGGACCTCGGACTCCCGCGAGCGCATCAACGACGCCTTCATGGACCTGCTCGGCCGCAGCGGCGGGATGCAGGTCGAAGCGGAGGGCGCCCCGCTGGATGGGGAGCTCGAGGCTGCGTGGCGCAGCGCGCCGCCGGGCCGGTTCGGCGGCGGCACCAACGACATCCAGCGGCGCATCATCGCCAACCGCGGCCTCGGCCTGCCACGCTAGCGCGCGTCGCGGCTCCCCGGCCGGCCGCTGGCGGCGGGCGACTGTGAACGGCGCAGGCGAGTCGACGATCGTCGAGCAGGGGGCGTCGTCCGACGCGCCCTGCGCTCGCTGGGTATCCGGCCGTTCCGCTTCTTCTGGGCGAGCAACTTCATCGTGGCGATGGGCCTGATGGTGCAGTTCACCGCCCGCGCCTGGCTGGTGGTGCAGCTCACCGACTCGGCCCTGGTCCTCGGAGCGGTCGAGGCGTCGTGGGCTGTCACCTTCTCGCTGGGATCGATCCCGATGGGCCTCATCGCGGACCGCTTCAACCGGCGCACGCTGCTGCTGATTGACAACGTGGCGGCAGTGCTCATGGCCCTCGTGCTCGGCGTGCTGGTCGTGACCGACCTCGTCGCGGTCTGGCACGTGTTCGTCGCGTCGCTCGTCGCCGGGCTGCTGGGCGCGGTGCGCTTCCCGGCGAGCCAGGCGATGACGGGCAGGCTCGTGCCGCAGGACCACTTCATGAACGCTACCTCGCTGAACACGGCGAGCCACAGCGTGCCGAGCGTGGTCGGCCCCGCGCTCGGGGGGCTGCTCGTCGGCGGGGTGGGCGTCGGCGTTGCCTACTTCGCGACGTCGGGCGCGCACCTGGCCGCCGCCGTGATGCTGCTGTTCGGCGTCGCGGCCTCGTTCGGCTCGATCGAGCGCGACGACTCGCGCTCGATGACCGCCGACCTGCGACAGGCGATCGCGTACCTGCGCGCCGACGCGCACCTGCTGCGGCTGACGACGGTGGTCGTGATGCCGTTCGTCCTCGGCTCGTCGTACGTGCTGCTGCTCGCGCTGTTCGTCGAGGAGGAGCTGGGCGGCGGCGCGGCGATGTTCGGCTTCCTGAGCGCGTCGCTCGGCGCCGGCGGCGTGGTCGGGGCGATGGCCATCGCCGCCGTGGGGCGGCCGAGGCAGATCGGCTACCTCATGTTCCTCGGCATCGTGGGCATCGGCGCTGCGGCGCTGGTCTACGGCTTCTCGCACTGGCTCCCGCTCACGGCGCTCGCCCTCATGGTGGGGGGCGCGGCGCAGAGCGCGATGTTCGTCTCCTACGAGACCTTCCTGCTGCTCCGCGTCCCGGACGAGATGCGAGGCCGCATCATGGGCCTCACCTTCACGATCTTCGGGCTCTTCCCGGCGGGCGCCATCTTCGCCGGCGCCCTCGCCGACATCGTCGGCCTCCGCGCCGTCGCCATCCTCGAGGGCGTCGTCGTGCTGTTCCTCGCCGCGTTCGCGTGGCGGTTCGCGCTGCGCCACGTCGCCGGCGCGTCCGACGCCGAGACTGCGGACGCGACTGAGATGGTGTGATCACGGAGCGCCCGGAGTCGCGAGGAGCGGGGCAAGGGCTGGTCGCGGGGCGGGTGCGCCGCTACGTCCTCGGCAGCCCCAGCCCGCGCGTCGCGATGATGTTGCGCTGGATCTCCGAGGTGCCCCCGGCGATCGTCATCGGCACCGAGAACACGTACGAGCGCGCGCCTCGCGCCGCCATCGGCGCACGCGGGTCGTCCTCGTCCCAGAGGTTCGAGTAGAGGCCGAACGCGTTCGCGGCGGTGCGGGCGATGCGCTGCGTCAGCTCCGTGCCGAACACCTTGCCCATCGACGCCTCGTAGTTCGGGACGCGCCCGGCGTCCTGCATCGAGGCGATCCGCAGGCAGAGGTTGTAGTGCACGTCGGCGGCGATGGCGATCTCCGCGACCTCGCGGCGCAGCGCCGGCGAGCTTGCCACGCGCGACCGCCCGCGCCCCTCGTCGCTGGCGAGGTAGTCGGCCAGCTCGCGCACGTCGCGGCGGACTGTCGCCGAGCCGGCGATGCCGGAGCGCTCGAAGTCGAGCGCGGTCGCGCCGACGTACCAGCCGCGGTTCTCCTCGCCGATGCGGTTCTTGACCGGTACGTGGACGTCCTCGAAGAAGCTCTCGTTGAAGCCGTGCTCGCCGCCCATGTTGATGAGCGGGCGGAACTCCACGCCCGGCAGGTCGGTCGGGATCAGCAGCGCGCTGATGCCGCGGTGCTTCGGCGCGTCGGGGTCGGTCCGCACGGGCACCCACAGGTAGTCGGCGAGATGGCCGTTCGAGGTCCAGATCTTCTGGCCGTTGACTACGTACTCGTCGCCGTCGCGCACCGCGCGCGTCTGCAGCGAGGCGAGATCCGAGCCCGCGCCGGGCTCGGAGAGCCCGGAGTGCATGAGCAGCTCGCCGCTCACCATCCGCGGCAGGAAGTCGCGCTTCTGCTCCTCGTCGCCGACGAGGATGATCGTCGGGCCGTACTGGATCACGCCCGGCCCGCCGACGGCCGGCGCGTGGGCGGTCGCCATCTCCTCGCGCAGGATCGTCTGCGCCCAGATGGTGAGGCCGGCGCCGCCGTACTCCTCGGGCCAGTGGGGGGCGAACCACCTGCGCTCGGCGAGCGCGTTGGTCCAGTCCTCGGCGGCCTGGCGCTCCTCGGGGTCGTCGGAGCGCCGGTCGGCGGCCCAGTTGCCGCCGGGGGTGCGGTAGCGCTCGGGAAGCTGCGTGTCGAGCAGCTCGCGCACCTCGGCGCGGAAGGCGGCCTGCTCCGGGTTGTCGCTCCAGTCCATGCCGTGACCTTAGCCGACGCCCGCCCCACCCGCCACGCGCGCCGGCCGACGGCACGTGCTCTGTTTGAGGAGAAGGTTGTCACTAGCCTGCTGGCTCGACGAGCCGATTGCGCAGGAATCTGACGGCCACATCTGCCCCGCTCAGCGGGGCCGGTCGGACGACGGGTCTCGCATAATCGCTGTCCAACAGTAATCCAACAGGAACTGAGGTTCGTGCCAACTACATCGCGGTGCTGCGCCTATGAACTCGCAGAAGCGTTAGCCCAGGAAGACCAGCCTCTTCCCGAACCGCCGCTCCTTCGTCTGCCGTCCCCCACCACAGCGCACCGTCCGTATCGTTCGACCACCCGATGGGGCTTGCACTCGCCAGATACTGCTTATCTTGTTCGTTGGCCAGTACCCAGACGTACGGCATCGGGCCTCCAGATCTAGTATCCACTCACCCGCAAGCGCTGCGGCTGAGCCTTTCCGTTCAGCCGCATACGCGGGTACACGAAACTATAGCACACGACGTAGATGGCTAGTGCATGCCAGTGGTCCCCGAGCTTCCTCGAGTGGCGGTGCGTCTCCTGCGCAAGACGGCCCCATGGACATCTGCATCGTGAGGTTCTGGCACTCGACAAGGGAAGTCGAGGTTACGCGCGATCTTCCAGTTCCCGACGAGCGCGAGCTCCCGCTCCACCTAACTGCAACCGCCCATGCGTAACGGGGGCTGACTCAACTACCTGGCTGTCCACACGGTGTTCGCCCCATCGGGACAATGGGCGAAGACGTCTCGCCGAGATCCGTAGTGATTCCGCCGCGTGGTAGCATCCTCGCCCGTGGCGACTGTAGCCGTCATCGGCGCCGGGGCGGTCGGCTCCTACTACGGTGCGCGCCTCGCGCAGGCCGGGCACGACGTGCGCTTCCTGCTCCGACGCGACTACGACGCCGTCGCCGCGCGCGGCCTGCGCATCGAGTCGCACCACGGCGACTTCACGCTCGAACGCCCCGCCATCGCCCGCGACGCTGCCGCCATCGGCCCCGTCGACTGGGTGTTGTGTGGCCTCAAGACCACCGCCCTCGACGACGCGGCCGCGCTCATCCGGCCGTGCCTCACGCCCGAGACGCGCGTGCTCGCCATCATGAACGGCCTCGGCGTCGAGGAGAGCCTCGCCGGCTCGCTCGGCACGGGGCGCGTCTTCGGCGGGCTCGCCTTCACATGCATCAACCGGGGCGAGCCCGGCGTCATCCACCACATCGAGTACGGGCAGGTCGGCATCGCGCACCTCGGCGACGACCCCGCCGAGCTCGACCGCGCCCTCGCGCTCTGGCAGGACGCGACCGTCGAGATCACGCGCCAGCCGTCGCTGCTGCGTGCGCGCTGGGAGAAGCTCTGCTGGAACGTGCCGTTCAACGGCCTGACCGTCGCTGCCGGGGGCGTCGACACCGAGGTGATCGTGACCGACCCCGCACTGCGCGCGGAGGCGCGCGCGCTCATGGAGGAGGTGGTGGCCGCGGGGAACGCCGACCTCGCCGCCGCGGGCGCCGCGGGCGCCGCTGAGCGCATCGACGGCGAGGCCGTCATCTCGCGCATGTTCGAGCTCACCGACGTGATGGGCCCGTACCGCCCCAGCACCCTCATCGACTACCTCGAGGGCCGTGCGATCGAGGTCGACGCCATCTTCGCGGAGCCGGCGCGCCGCGCGCGCGACCTCGGCGTGCCGACCCCGCGCATGGAGATGCTCACCGCGCTCCTCGCCCGGCTCGACCCCGCCAGGACCCCACCCCCGCAGGCGACGACGTGACTCGACGCCTGGCGGCGTCCCTCGGGCCGGCCGTCGCCGGCGCGGCCATGCTTGTGGCCGTCGTGGTCGTACTCGTGGCCACGGGGAGGGGCGCGGCGGCCCAGCCCGCCGCCGCGCAGGAGGCGGGCGCCGTCACGCTCACGCTCCTCCACAACAGCGATGGCGAGTCCACGCTCCTCCCACTGACGAACACTGTCGAGGTCGAGGGCGCCCGCACGGCGGTGCCCGTGGGCGGCGTCGCCGCGTACCAGGCCGTGGTCGGCCGCGAGGCCGCGGAGGCGCGGGCGCGCGGGCACGCCGTCCTCAACGTCTACGCGGGCGACGCGTACCTCTCCAGCGCGACATTCGTGTGCGGCCAGGTCGAGGGGAACCCGTTCTTCGACGCGGTCGCGCAGGCCGCGATCCCCTACGACGCCCACATCATCGGCAACCACGAGTTCGATAAGAGCCCGGACGCCCTCGAACGCTTCATCCGCGCCTTCGACGGCCAGCCGTTCCTCAGCGCGAACCTCGACTTCTCGGGCGAGCCCGGCTTCGACGACCTCCTCGACGCCGACGGCCTGATCGACGGCCCGGTCGAGGACGGCCGCGTGGTCGGCCGCTCGATGATCGTCACGGACGAGGTCACGGGTGCCCGCTTCGGGCTCGTGGGGGCGACCACGCCGGGGCTGCCGCTCATCTCCGTCCCCCGAGGGGTGACCGTCACGCCCGACGTCACGACGATGGCCACCGCAGTCCAGGCCGAGGTCGACCGGCTCCTCGCGCGCGGCGTGAACCGGGTGATCCTGGTCAGCCACCTCCAGCACATCGGCGTCGACACCGAGCTCATCGGCCTGCTGCGCGGCGTCGACGTGGCCGTCGCCGGTGGTGGCGACGACCTGCTGCACAGCCCGGCCGCCGATGCCTCGTTGCAGCTCCTCCCCGGCGAGCGGTCGGAGGTGCGCGGCGCCTACCCCATCGAGGCGACCGACGCCGACGGCCGGACCGTCTACCTGGTCACAGCGCCCGGGAACTACCAGTACGCGGGACGCCTCGATGTCCACTTCGACGCGGCGGGCGAGGTCGTCGGGGTGGTCGCCGAGGCGAGCTACGCGCGCCCCGTCGTGCCCGGCGGCGACGCCGCGACCGCAGCGGGGTTCGCGGCCAGCGTCGAGCCGAACGCGGCGCTCCTCGACGCGGTGGAGCGACCGGTGGCCGAGTGCCTCGCCGGCCTCGCAACGACGCGCGTCGCGACCACCGAGGTGCTCATCGATGTCTCGCGCACGACCGTGCGGACGCGAGGGGGCAACGGTGGGAACCTCGTCACCGACGCCTTCCTGTACAGCTACGACCGGTTCGCCGCGGACTTCGGGCTGCCGGCCCGCGGTCCGGACCGCCCGGTGGTCGCCCTGCAGAACGGCGGCGGCATCCGCCAGAACGCGGGCGACGTACTACCGACGAGCGGCTCGGTCCCGGGCGACATCTTCCTCGTGAACACCCTCGACGTGTTGCCGTTCGGCAACGGCGTCACGGTCATCCCGGGCGTGACCCCCGCCGACCTCAAGGCGGCCTTCGAGCACTCCATCTCGCGCTACCCCGCCGCCAGCGGTGGCTTCCTTCACGTCGCCGGCATGACGGTCGTCTACGCCCCCGCGCTCGAGGTCGGCTCGCGGGTCCTCGCCGTCACGCTCGACGACGGAACGGCGATCGTCTCCGACGGCGTGGTCGCGCTCGGCGCGCCCTCCGTCACCGTCGTGACCAACAGCTTCACCGCGAGCGGCGGGGACGGCTACGCGATGCTCGATGAGTACGAGAGCCGACTTCACTTGCCGATCAGCTACGAGCAGGCGCTCCGCGACTACCTGTCGAGCCTCGGCACCATTTCCGCGACCGACGCCCGCTACGCGCCGGACGGCGCGCCGAGGATCGTGTTCCTCGACGCGACCGAGCCCGCCAGCGCACAGCCCGACGCACCCGAGGCCGGCTCTGGCGGAGCTGCGCTCGGCTCCCCGCCGGGCACGCCGAGCCTCCACGTGTTGCTGGCGATGCTGCTCGCCCTCGCGCTGACCGCCGGAGTGCGCCTCGCCACGCACCGGGGCTGAGGGGCGACGGCCACGCTCCTCGGCCTACTCGTCGGCGCCCCCCGCGGACGCGGGGGGATCGGGGCTCCTGACCAGCAGCTGCGTCAGTGGCGCGACGCCCTCGGCGAACAACGTCCCGAACGCCCGGTTCACGATCGCGGGGGCGTCGAGGAGATACGGGACGTACCGGCCGTCCAGCCGGGCGTAGAGCGCCGTGATGCCGAGGCCTCGAGCGCAGGCCTTGAGGTCGGCGACCGTCCCGCCCTCGTACGCAACGAGGCTGAAGCCGGGGGAGATGTCGCCGAGGATGCAGGCGCCGTCCGGCTTCGCGGCGGGCGGCGGGCCGCCGAAGACCCGGTCGGGCAGCTCGTCCCCGATCGGGGTGTTGCGGCGGATCACGTCCGCGAGGGTCGTCGAGCGGAGCTCGAAGAGCAGTCCGAGGTTCGCGACGAAGTACGGGTCGCGCTCGTACCAGTAGCGGTCGCCGTCACGGAGTCGCCGGAACTGCTCGACGAGGATCGCGTGGAACGTCTCGCCCACCAGCGCCCCCGGCAGGTGGTCCTCGGCGAGTCCACCCACCCAGAGGTCGAGGTACCCGATCTCGCCGTAGGCCGACCGCAGCGCGGCCTCCATCTCGGGGTCCGAGGACACGTCCCCGAAGTCCTGGACCGGCGGCAGTCCGTAGGCCATGCGCGTGGTGTTGTAGTCGGCCAGCCCATGGTCCCTCGTGCGCTGGATGTTCAGCGCGGCCAGGTCACGCACCGGACCGCCCGGCGCGCCGAAGAGCATGTTGCGGACCTCGTCGATGAGCAGTGGGTCGATCTCCTGCGCCTGCTGGATGGCGAGGCCGCGGAGGAACCCCTCGATGCCCTCGGCTTCGACCAGCTCGGGGTTGAAGAAGGACGCCGCCAGCGAGAACGCCTGCGTGCGCCCGGACGCGTCGATGTGCATCAGGCTGGGCGAGAGCATCGTGTGTCCGAAGCGGTACGCCGCCGTCGAGAACTCGTTCGAGATGGAGGGATCGACGCGCGGGTCGTAGCCCTCGTACGGCCCGAGGGCGCCCGGGCCGAGCAGCAGGGGCAGGAACTCGTTGTAGGTGATCGCCTGCATGAGCGCGCCGACGATCTTGCGGGCCAGCTCGAAGATCTCCTGGCCCATGAGCGACGGGTTCTCCGCGGCGATGATCGCGGCCAGGCGGTTGTGCTCCCGGACGAAGAGGGCGTGCATCGAGGTGAGCCCGACGTGCTCGTTGGCCCGGATGTCCCCCGCGAGGAAGAGCGCCGTGGTCCGGCCCCGGTTGCCGTCGTCGTTCGGCAGGAAGTCGTCGTTGTAGCGGAGCAGCCGCCCGTCGTGGGATGTCCTCAGCCTGCCCGTGCCGTCGTTGGTGCGGAGGGCGCGCGTGCGGCCGGGGTCCGAGCCGTAGACGTTGGAGGCGTCGATGAACGCGGTGATCGTGTTGATCGGCGTCCGGGGACTGTCCGGTGTGACGCCGGTGGACGGGTCGAACGCGGAGCGACTGAACGGCATCGTGATGCCGCTGATGAATCGGTTAAACGCGGGGTCGCGCTGCGGGATGGGGATCGGGAGCGATTCCTGCTCCGCCGCCGGGGTCAGGCTGAGGTCGTGGTCCAGGAACTGGCCCCACTGCCACACCATGTCCGTCACCCCGTAGGCGTTCGGCATCGACCCGTCCTGGGCCGAGACGAGATTGCTGACCTCGCGCGGGCCCGGCAGGTCGGGGGGCGGAGATCCGGTCAGGCCGTACAGCGCGGCGACGTCCGCCTTTCGGAGCAGCGTCGCGCCGGGCACGCCCAGCTCCGGGCGGTCGCGGTTGTTGCCCCAGCCGTCGACGGATCGCGCCTCGAACGCCTTCGGGAAGGCGCAGAGCACCACGGGCACCGTGAGGCCGGCGCGCCACTCGAGGTCGGCCTCGGTCCAGGCGAACAGGCGGCCGCCGCCCCGGGCGTCGGCGAGGTTGAGCCACACATCCCCGAGGCCCAGCGTGAGGCCCTCGACGCCGTCGTCGAGCGCCGGCGAGAACTCGACGAGCACGCGCCAGGTCCCGGCCGCGTCGCGGGAGCGGTTCTGGATGATGTTCGTGACGGTGTAGGTACCGCCACGCCACGCGAACGTGTTGCCGGTGAGGCGGCCGAAGTCGCGCTCCGGGAGCGTGCTGTAGCCGCCGAGGCCACGGTTGATCCCGACCCGCATGCTCGCCGGCAGCAGCTCGCGGCCGCTCGCCTCCAGCGACAGCTCGGCCGGCCCGAGCTCGGCGTGGGAGGCCCGCGGGGAGGCGAGCAGGGCGAGGACCACCGCCAGGCCGACGAGCGACGCTGTCAGGGGGGTGCGGCGCCTGCTTCGAGTGCCGCGGCTCACCTCGGACCGCTCCGCGAGCGGGGAGGTGCTTCGCCGGACAGCCCGGAAGCCACGAGCGGCGCGAGCCGCGAAGGACGCGGCTGCTTCCAGGTGATACGCCCGGGGCGAAGGCGCAAGTGCGACATGCGACGATGATGTTAATGCCCGGCCTCTTGATCAAGAGTTACCGGGTGACAAAACTACCAAATCTCATGCGATGATTATCTTGCGTCATGCGGGGATGACGATTGAGAGCACTATCACAAGGTGAAGGCGATGCTTCGCGCTCGTCTTTGTACGCTGCATTAGATGCCACGAATTATAGACGAGTAACCGGTATGGGTCGCAAAACGCTATTGATCACGTCGTGAGAAGCAACGTGCCGATCCCGGCCGGGGCGCCCGGCGACCGCGGGCTACGAGTCGGAGAAGGCGGCGCGCATGTTCCGGGCGAAGTCCCGCACCATCGCGTCGGCCTTGCGGCGGATCAGGGGCTGACCCAGCTCCGCGAGGCGACCCGAGAACTGGACGTCGGCGGTGACGCGCACCTCGGAGTCGCCGGGGCCGAGCGGCTCGACGCGCGCCTCGATGGTGGCGTCCACGCCCGCGCCGATGCGCCGGTCGCGCCCGCCGCCGCGCGCGCGCAGCGTCCCGTCGGCGTCGCTCTGCACCTCCGCCTGCCCGGTCAGCGAGAAGCTGACGGGACCGAGGCGCACCCGCAGGCGGCCCTCGTACTCGTCGCCGCCGAGCGCGGTCACGTCCTCGACGCCCGGGACGCAGGCGGCCACCTTCGGGATGTCGGCCAGGAAGTGCGCGACGGCCTCGGACGGTGCGTCCACGGCGATGGTGTGCTCGAAGATCATGCGTCCTCCGCCAGCAGCGTCCGTTCGAGGGCGCGCCGGGTGAAGACGACGGCCATCTCGCGCTTGTAGTCCGCCGAGCCGCGGAAGTCGTCGAGCGGGTCGACGTGGTCTCGCACGGCCTCGGCTGCCTCCCGGATCGCCTCGGCGGTCACGGGCTGCCCGGTGAGCGTGCGCTCGACCTCCGTGGCGCGGACGGGGGTGGGGGCGGCCGCGATCAGCGCGACCCGCACATCCGTGCAGACCCCGTCGTCGACCTCGCCCACCGCCGCGACGGCGACCGTGGCGTAGTCGTCCTCGGTGCGCGGCAGGAACTTGAGGTACACCGAGCGCGCGTCCGGCGCGGGACGCGGCACCGCGACCGACTCGATGATCTCGTCGGGCTCGAGGGCGCTCTCGTAGTAGTCGAAGAACAGGTCCTCCACCGCGATGGTGCGGGCGCCGCGGCTGGAGACGGCGCGCACGCTCGCCCCGAGCGCGATCAGCGCGGCGGGTGGGTCCTGCGCGGGGTCGGCGTGAGCGAGGCCCCCACCCACGGTGGCCATGTTGCGGATCCGCACGGTCGCGACGCGCCCGTACGTCTCGGCCAGCAGCGGCGCGGCCTCGCGCACCAGCGGCGAGGTCTCCACGTCGCGGTGACGCACGAGCGCGCCGATGTGGAGCGCCTCGCCGTCGAGGCGGATCTCCGACATCCCCTCGATGCCGTCGAGGCTCACGAGGTGCTCGGGCAGCGCCAGCGACTGCTTCATCAGCACGACCAGCGCGGTGCCGCCGGCGAACGGGCGCGCGTCGTAGCCGTGCTCGTCGAGCAGCGCGAGCGCCTCTGGCAGCGTCCCGGGTCGGTGGAACGTGAAGTCGTGGAGCACGCTACGCCTCGCCCTGCGAGGCCGCCGCGATCGCCTCGAGGATCTGGTAGTAGCCGGTGCAGCGGCAGAGGTTGCCCATCATCCAGCGCTTCGCATCGTCCTCGCTGGGTGCGGGGTTCGCGTTGAGCAAGGAGCGCGCCGCGACGAGCTGGCCCGGCGTGCAGATGCCGCACTGCAGCCCGCCACGCTCGAGGAAGGCCTCCTGGATCGGGTCCAGCCGCTCGTCGTCCGCGAGTCCCTCGACGGTGACGACGTCGGCGCCCTCGGCCTGCGCGGCGAGCGCCAGGCAGGACGCCACCATGCGGCCGTCGAGGAGCACCGTGCACGCCCCGCAGACGCCGACCGAGCAGGCCTCCTTCGTGCCCGTCAGGCCGAGGTCCGCGCGCAGCAGGTCGATGAGCAGCTGTCCGGGCGGCGCGTTGGTCTCCACCGGCTGTCCGTTCACGGTCAGACGCATGGCTACTCCGTCGATTCCGGCGCATCGGCGCGGCTGCTCCGGGACGCCTCGTCCGCCAGCGCGCGGTAGACCTTCTCCGAGGTGAGCGGGAGGTCGGCGATACGCACGCCGACGGCGTCCGCGACCGCGTTGGCGATCGCCGCTGCCACCGGGACGTTCGGCGTCTCGCCGATGCCCTTGATGGCGTAGGGCCCGACGCCGTCCTCGGACTCCAGCAGCACCGTCCGCAGCTCCGGGATGTCGAAGCTCGTCGGGATCTTGTAGTCGCCGAACGAGAGCGTCGTCACGCGGCCGTCCTCGATGGCCAGCTCTTCCATGAGCGCGTAGCCGAGGCCTTGCACGACCCCGCCGTTGATCTGGCCCTGGTGTCCAACGGGGTTGAGGACGCGCCCCACGTCGTGGGCCGTGGTTAGGCCGAGCACGCGCAGTTCGCCGGTCTCCGGGTCGACCTCGACCTCCGCTACCTGCGCGACGAACCCGGTCACGCGCACTGGTTCCCGATCCTCGATGTAGGCGCGGCCGACGACGCGCTCCTCCCACTCGACGAGCAGCTCGGGCCAGCGCAGCACCTCCTCGCGCCCCTCGACGCGGATCTCGTCGCCGTCGAGGGTGATTGCGGCCTCGGGCTCGCCGAGGCGCTCCGCCACGAGCTGCACCAGCTTGCGGCGCGCGTCCTGCGCGGCCTGGTAGGCGACGTTGGTGTTCACGCGCGATGCGCGGCTGCCGCCGATGCCCGAGTCGTCGACCGTGCCGTCGGTGTCCCACACCTGGAGCTCGATGCGGTGCAGCGGAGCGCGCAGCTCCTCGGCGACGACCTGCTGGAGCGTGGTGTGGGTGCCGCTGCCCTGGTCGAAGATCGCCGTGCCCAGCACCACCCGGCCGCCCGGCTCCAGTGCGACCTCGGCGTTCCCGATACCCCCGCCTGAGCCGTGGTCGCCGATGGCGATCCCGCGGCCGACGAGCGGCGCCCTGGGCTCCGCGTACCCGGCGGCGTCCGCGGCGGCCTCGAGCGTCTCCTTCACGCGCACGTGCTCGAAGTGCTGGCCCCATGCGGTCTCCTCGCCGTCGTCGATGAGGTTGCGCATGCGGAACTCGAACGGGTCCATGCCGAGGCGGCCCGCGACCTCGTCGAGGTGGCTCTCCAGCGCGAAGACGGCCTGCGGGGAGCCGGGGGCGCGCATGTGCCCGCCGGGCACGATGTTGGTGTAGACGTGGACCGCCTCGATGCGCGTGTTGGGGATGTGGTACGGGCCGGCCGCGCGCGGCGCGCCGCCGATCACGCCGGCCGGCTTGTAGCCGGCGTAGGCGCCGCTGTTCACGAAGAACTGCACGTGGTGCGCGCGGATCGTGCCGTCGCGCATCACGCCGGTGCGCAGCCGTGTGCGCGTCGAGTGACGCGGCATGCCCGCCATGAACTCCTCGATGTAGTCCGCCACCATCCGCACGGGCCGGCCGGCGGCCTGCGCGAGGAAGTAGCAGACGGCCAGGTCCATCGGCGTGCCCTTGCCGCCGAAGTCGCCGCCGATGTGGGAGTGGTGCAGCACGATCTCGTCGCGCGAGATGCCGACCGTGGCGGCGAGGTCGTCGCGGATGTTCTGCGGCGCCTTCGTGTTCGTCCAGACGTGCGCGCGCCCGTCCTCGAATGACACCACCGAGGCGTGCGGCTCCAGGTAGGCCTGGTGGTGGCGCTGCGTCTCGTACACGCCCTCGACGATGATGTCGGCCTCCGCGAAGCCGGCATCGAGGTCGCCTCGGTTGTCCACCGTCCAGCGATAGGCGTTCGAGGGCTCGTCGAGCGGCCGCATGCCGGGGTACGAGTTGAGGTCGGGGTGCAGCACCGGCGCGTCCGGCGCCAGCGCCGCGTCCAGGTCGAGGACGGCCGGGAGCTCCTCGTAGGTGACTTCGATCAGGTCGGCGGCGTGTCTGGCTATCTCCTCGGTCTCAGCGGCGACGGCGGCGACACGCTCGCCCGAGTAGCGCACGACGCCGCGCGCGAGCACGGGGATGTCCTTGATCATGCGCCCGTACAGGTAGTGGCCGACATCTTCGCCGGTGATCACCGCATGCACGCCGGGCAGCGCGCGCGCCTCGGCGGTGTCGATCTCGACGATGCGCGCGTGCGAGCGGGTGCTGTGGACGAGCGCGCCTGAGAGCGCTCCCGGGATCGGCTGGTCGGCGACGTAGCGCGCGGCGCCGGTGACCTTCGCCACGCCGTCGACGCGCGGCGTCGGCATCCCGATCTCGACGTAGTCCGCCACGCACCGGTCCTCTCGCACGCTGCCGCGAGCCGGATTATCGCACCGGCGGTCGGCGTGCGCCCGCGCGCCGGGAGCGTCGCGCTACCCCGCGGCGACCGGCTCGCCGGAGTGGAGCACGAACCCTTCGTAGCCGGCCTCGGCGACCTCGTCGCACTTCTGACGGTAGTTGCCGACGCCGCCGGCGTAGGGCATGAAGACGCGCGGCTTGCCGGGGATGTTCGCGCCCACGTACCACGAGTCCGCGAGGAGGTAGAGCGTCTTGCTCGCCACGTCGTTGACGTGATCCACCCACTCCACCTCGGCGTCCGCGTCCGCCTCGGCGACCTCGACGCCCGCCTCGAGCATGTGCTCGACGAGGTCGGAGATCCACTCGACGTGCTGCTCGATCGAGACCGGCATGTTGCTCAGCACCGAGGGGCTGCCCGGGCCGGTGATCATGAACATGTTGGGGAACCCGGCCGAGGAGAGCCCGAGGTACGCCTGCGGCCCCTCGGCCCACTTCTCCTTCAGCGCCGCGCCGCCGCGGCCGCGGATGTCGATGCGGTTGAACGGCCCGGTCATCGCGTCGTAGCCGGTCGCGAAGACGATGATGTCGAGCTCGTACTCGCCGTCGCGCGTGCGGATGCCGCGCGGCGTGATCTCCTCGATCGGGGCGTGGCGGATGTCGACCAGCTCGACGTTCTCGCGGTTGTAGGTCTCGTAGTAGTTCGTGTCGATCAGCGCGCGCTTCGAGGCGAAGGGGTGGTCGCGCGGGACCAGCTTCTCGGCGGTCTCCGGGTCGTCGACGATCTCGCGGATCTTCGAGCGGATGAACTCGGCGGCGGTGTCGTTCGCCCGCCGGTCGAGCGCGATGTCCCGGAACGTCGCCTGCAGGAAGCGGAAGCCGCCCTGCTCCCAGGCCGACTCGTAGACAGCGCGCCGCTCCTCGTCGTCGACCTCGAGGGCGGAGCGCTCGGCCGGGTCGTACGGGAAGCCGCCCTGCGACCAGCGACGCGCCTCGAAGATCTCGTCGTAGCGGCCCTTCACGTCCTCGAGGAACTCGGGCGTCACCGAGCCGTGGCGGGCCGGGATCATGTACTGCGGCGTGCGCTGGAAGACGGTGAGCTGCCCGGCCTGCTGCGCGATCACCGGGATCGCCTGCACGCCGCTCGACCCCGTGCCGATCACGCCGACGCGCTTCCCGGCGAGGTCGACGCCCTCGTGGGGCCACGCGCCGGTGTGGTACGACTCGCCCTCGAAGCTCTCGCGTCCGGGGATGTTGGGGATCTGGCCGGCGGAGAGGCAGCCGATGGCGGTGATGAGGTAGCGCGCGAGCACGCGGTCACCCTGGTCGGTCTCGACCTCCCAGCGGTTGAGGTCCTCGCGGTAGTGCGCGGCGGTGACGCGCGTCTCGAACTGGATGTCGGAGCGCAGCTCGAAGCGGTCCGCGACGTGGTTGAGGTAGCGCAGGATCTCGGGCTGCTCCGGGTACTTGCCGCTCCACGTCCACTCCTGGGCGAGCTCCTCGTCGAACGAGAAGCAGTAGACGTACGACTCGGAGTCGCAGCGCGCCCCGGGGTAGCGGTTCCAGTACCACGTGCCGCCGACGTCGTCGCCGGCCTCGAAGACGCGCGCCGAGAGGCCGAGCGTCTCGCGCAGCCGGTAGAGCATGTACATCCCGGAGAAGCCGGCCCCCACGACGACGGCGTCGAGCTCCGTGGTGCTGGTGTCGGTCGTCATCGCTGTCCCCTCTCCTCCGGCGGCTCCTGCGAGGCATCGCTGCCGCACTCTACCGCCTCGCGCCGGGCGTGCGGGCTACGACCCCGTCCCGGCCGCCTCCCGGGCCTCCTCGGCGATCGCCGCGCGCACGGCCTTGACCACCTGCTGGAAGCCCCGTTCGCTGCCCGGCAGCATCAGCAACGTGAAGAAGCCGTGCGTTTGGCCGTCGTGGCGCTGGAAGTTGACCGGCACCCCGGCCGCCTCGAGGCGTTCGGCGTAGGCCTCGCCCTCGTCGCGCAGCACGTCGTGCTCCGCGGTCAGCACCACCGCCGGGGGGAGGCCCGCGAGGTCGGCGGCGCGCAGCGGCGAGGCGTCGGGCTCGGCGCGCCGCGCGGCGTCGGGGACGTAGTGGTCCCAGAACCACTCCATACCCTCGCGCGTCAGCAGCAGCCGGTTCGCGGGATCGGTGTACGAGGGCCGGTCGAAGTCGGCGTCGGTGACGGGGTAGACCAGGATCTGCGCCGCGATCGGCGGACCGCCGCGGTCGCGCGCCCGCAGCGCCATCACCGCCGCGAGGTTGCCGCCCGCGCTGTCGCCCGCGACGAACAGTGGCGCGCCCGGCCTCGACAGCTCCTCGACGCGCTCGCCGGCCCACTCCAGCGCCGCGTAGGAGTCGTCGACGGCGACCGGGTAGCGATGCTCGGGCGCGAGCCGGTAGTCGACGAGCACTACCGTGCACGACGTGCGCTCGGCGAGCTTGCGCCCGACGGTGTCCGACTCGTCGATGGAGCCGATGACCCAGCCGCCGCCGTGGTAGTACACGATCACGCCGGCCGGCCGCTCCAGCGGCGTCAGCACGCGGACCGGCACCTCGCCGTCCGGCATTACGAGGGTGTGGTTCTCGACGCGATGCATCGACGGCGCGGGGCCGATCATCTCGGCCATGCCGGCGAACATCGCACGCGCCTCCTCGACGGTGCTCTCGTGCAGCGGCGTGCCGCCGGCCTCGGCCATCTCCTTCAGCAACCGTGCGGTCGCAAAGTCGAGCGTCATGCGGTCTTCCCCGGCTCCCGCGGTGGCCATCGGGCCGCGCGGGCACCAGCATATAGGCGCGGCACGCGTAGCTCAGCCCCTCGACGGCGCCGGCGCCACGCACGGCCCACGCCGACCCGGCGGGCCGGCGAGGGCCGTGCCCGCCGGTGGCGATCGGCAGGGCCGATACGCGGCGGCGCTTACCGACTCCGCATCCGGTACAGGCGACGTCCGAGCCAGAAGAGCCCGACGGCAAGCGGCACGACCCAGAGGAACGGGATCGCGATGCCGAGCCCCAGCACGCCGAGGCGGGCGAGGGTGACCACGGCCCCCCAGCTCCCCCGCAGCCCGTCTGCGAACGTCGGCAGCGAGTCGTCCTCGATGACCTCGTACTCGAAGACGTCGTAGTCGACCGTCACGGGGATGCGCAGCGGCTCGCCGTCCGCGTCCACCGCCACGGCGGAGAATCCCCACGACGGCGCGGTCCCCAGCTCGGCCTCGGTCAGGAAGTAGCCGAGCAGCCGCTCGCCCGGTTGCAGCGGTTCGCCGACCGAGCCCTCGAGGGCGACGAAGTCGTCGTCATCGAGGCCAAGCCCGATGTCCTGGATCTCGATCTCGACCATCGCAACGTCTCCGGTGTTCTCGACCGAGACACAGACCGTGACCGGCGTCTCCTCGAGGACGGCGAGGTCGTCGGCAGGGCAGCGCTTGCCGCCGTCGTCTGCCGCGTAGCCGGTCTCTTCGAACTCGACGCGCGCCTCGGGCGGCGCGGGTGCCTCGGGCACGGGCTCGACCAGGGTGAGGAAGACCGTCGCCAGCGCGACCTGGCCCTGCACCGTGCGGAGCTGGCCGCGTAGCCGTTCGAGGTCCGTCTCGCGCGTGAGCAGCTGCGATTCGAGCTCCGCGACGTCCTTGAGTTCGACCGCGTTCTCGAGGAAGGTCCGGAGCCGCTCGACCGAGGCGCTGGAGGTGATGATGCGGCTCTCGAGGTCGACGACGCGCTCGGTGACGTCCTCGGCAGAGATCTGCTGGCTCTTGAGCTCGCCGAGGGCGACCAGCCGGGCCATCGCCTCGTTGAAGTCCTCCGGCAGCACCTTGAAGGTGAGCTCGGTGCGCGGTCTCGGCTCGGTCGTCGTGTCCTGCGAGTAGACCAGCCCGCCAAGCCCTGCGATCGCCACCTGCGCCTGCTGCGTCGCCCGCCCCACGTCGTCCACCTCAACGAGCAACGTGCCGACGTAGATGATGTCGCGCCCGGTGTCGATCTGCTCGAATGCCACGCCGCTGCCGTCGCCGGAGGCGTCGTCGGAGACGCTTGCGGACGGACGAGGAGCTCGTGTGGCGCTCGGGGCCGGGGCGGTCGTAGCGGCTGCGGCAGCGGTCGAGCCCCGGCCCCCGCTGACCGAGGTGGTCGACGCTGCGGTCGTGCTTCTCGTCGTGGCGGCCGCGTCGTCGTCGTCACCTTCATCGCCGTTGCTGCATGCCGTGAGTACCGCGGCAGCCGCCAGCAGCACGACCACGACCAGCGCCGTCCACCTTGCCATCAGGGGACTCCTTCGATGCGGCGTTCGCGTCCTTTGATCTACATACGTCGGCTGCGGGCGAGCGGTTCCACACGTCGCCGCGTTCGCTGCGGCGGACTTGCCCGCCCGCGGCGCCCCGCGGGCGCGCTTCCCACGGGCAGTCGCCTATCCTGTGCGGGCTGTGGAAACCGACCAGCTCCTCGTCCTCGCCGTGCTCGCGCTCACCTTCGTCTTCTTCGTGTGGGGGCGATGGCGCTACGACGCTGTGGCGCTCCTCGCGCTGCTCGCGCTCGTGCTGGGCGGGGTCATCCCGGGCGACGGGGCGTTCACCGGGTTCGGCCACCCCGCGGTCGTCACCGTCGCCGCCGTGCTCGTCGTCAGCCGGGGACTCCAGAACTCGGGTGCCGTCGATGTGCTCGCCAGTTGGCTCACCATGGCCGGGACGTCGCCCACCCGGCAGATCGCGGCGACGTCCGGGCTGGCCGCGGCGCTCTCCGCCTTCATCAACAACGTGGGGGCGCTGGCGGTCCTGATGCCGACGACGCTCCGGCTGTCCCGGCAGGCCGGCATCCAGCCCTCGACGGTCCTGATGCCGCTGGCCTTCGCGTCGCTGCTGGGGGGCCTGGTCACGCTCGTGGGCACGCCGCCGAACATCGTGATCGCCACCTTCCGCCAGGACGCCGCGGGCGAGGCGTTCGCGATGTTCGACTTCGCGCCCGTGGGACTCGGCATCGCGGTCATGGGGCTCGCGTTCGTCTCGCTGGTCGGCTGGCGGCTCATCCCGCGGCGCGAGGAGGCGGCCAGCGAACAGCTCTTCGAGATCAGCGACTACCTGTTCGAGGTCCTGGTCCCCGAGGGCTCACCGACGGCCGGCCGGAGCATCGCCGAGCTCGGTGCCGAGTCGAACACCGACTTCGTCGTGGTCGCGGTCGTGCGCGGCGACTACCGGATCGAGCTGCCGTCGAGCTTCGAGCTGCTGCGCACGGGCGACGTGCTGGTGGTCGAGGCGAGCAGCGAGGCGCTCGATGCGCTGGTCGTCGAGGCCGGGCTGGAGGCGGCGGGCGGCAACGACCACGCGATGGCCGGGCTCGGCGGCGGCGACATCGTCCTCGCCGAGGCGGTGATCACGCCCGGCTCGCCGCTGCGAGGGCGCACGGTGGTGCAGGCCGACCTGCGGCGTCGCCACCACGTCAACGTGCTCGCCGTCTCACGCAACGGCCGCCTCTCGCGCGCGCGGATGCAGGAGACGGCGCTGCGCGTCGGCGACGTGCTGCTCTTCCAGGCGAACCGCCACGAGCTGACTGCGACGCTCGAGGCGTTGCAGTGCCTGCCGCTCGCCGAGCGCGGGCTCAGCATCGGGCGGCGGGAGCGCCGCGCGCTCCTTGCGGTCACGATCTTCGGCGGCGCGCTGGTGACGGCGGCGGCGCTGCGGCTGCTGCCGATCCAGGTCGCGATGGCGGGCGCCGCGGCGGTGATGGGGCTCGTCGGGCTCGTCTCGCCCCGCGAGGTCTACGAATCGATCGACTGGCGGGTGATCGTGCTCCTCGGCGCGATGATCCCCGTGGGCGGGGCGCTGGAGGACACCGGACTGGCGGCCGAGGCGGCCTCGATGCTCGTCGCCGTGAGCGGAGACCTGCCGCTGTGGACGAGCGTCGCGGCGGTGCTGGTGATCTCGATGTTCCTCTCGGACATTGTCAACAACACGGCGGCGGCAGTGCTGATGGCGCCAATCGCGCTCGGCGTCGCCGGCGGGCTCTCCGCCTCGGCGGACCCGTTCCTGATGGCCGTCGCAGTGGGCGCGTCGGCCGCGTTCCTGACGCCGATCGGCCACCAGTCGAACCTGCTGGTGATGGGCCCCGGGGGTTACCGCTTCGGGGACTACTGGCGCCTCGGCCTCCCCCTCGAGGCCGTGATCACGGTCGTCGCCGTACCCCTGATCCTGCTCGTCTGGCAGCCCTGACGTACGGGTCCGCGAAGTCGTGGCACACCAGTGTCCCGACGCGTGCCACCGACGTGCCCGAGCGGTCGACGCACCCTCGATTGCCTCGCGTATCGCCCCCGCCCTGGTGCTAGCATCGCCGGACGGAAGTGCTGCGCGGGAGGCCCAAGATGACGTCAAACTCTGCAGCCGGTTGGGCACTCATCGCGGCGGTGGTCATCGGCTTCGTCGCATCGTTGATCACGCCGGGCGGGTTGCTGGTCGAGCCCACTGATACCGCCGCCTTCAGCGAGGCGGCGGGCGTCCTCGGCAACAACTCGGAGCTGGCCCAGTTCGCGACGTTCGCGCTCGTGGTGAGTATCGTCCTCTACTGGTTCGGGCTCAGCAGCCTGCGCCGCGCGTTCAGCGGCGACTCGGTGATGGACACCGTGTCCCGCTTTGCGTTGAACATCTTCCTCCTCGGCTACGTGATCCTCATCGTCGAGTTGAGCTTCCGGCACATCCTGACGCACGTGCTCGCGCACGGCGTGGGGAGCAGCGCCTCCGAGGAAAAGGCGATGGCAGTCACGCTCTTCGCGGCGGCGGCCGGCCTGCACATCGCCTTCCTTTACGTCTCCTCAATCGGGTCGACCGTCTTCGCGTACGGCCTGGCGCGGCGGAGCGCGAGCATGGACATCTTCCAGCTCGCCTCGTGGGGGCTGGCGCTCACCGGCCTCGCCATCTTCATCGTGCTGATGGTTGCCGAGCACATGCCGGACGTGGACCTGCACGGGGTGGCGGTCGCCAGCAATCTCATGCTGCTCTTCGCCTCGCTCTGCATCGTGGTCATCGCCGTGGGCATCATGCGCGGCCGTCGCGAGTTCGTCGGCGACGACGCAGCGGCATAGGCGGCGGCGGGCAGCGTCGAGGTGGCCTCGGCCTGCCGGGGCGGGGCAGGGCCGGGCCTGTGCGTCGCGCCGTGAGCGCGGCTCAGTCCATCACGAGCACGCTGCGCGCGACGTCGCCGCGCTCGAGGGCCTCGTACGCCTCGTTGATCTCGTCGAGCGGGTAGGTGCGGCTGAGCAGCGGGTCGACCTGCAGGCGGCCGCCCATGTAGAGGTCGACCATTTTCGGGAGGTCGACCCACGGGCGCGCGGAGCCGTACCACGAGCCACGCAGCACCTTCTCGGTGCGCGGCAATGAGAGCGCGGGGAGGGCCACCATCTCGTCCTCGGCCGCCATGCCCACGACCACCGTCGTGCCGCCGAGGCGCGTCGACTCGTAGCAGTCGACGATCGTCTGCGGGAAGCCGATCGCCTCGAACGCGTAGTCCACGCCGCCGCCGGTCATCTCGACCACCCGCGCGGCCGTCTCGCCCTCGCTCGCGTCGAGGAGGTCGGTCGCGCCGAACTGCCGCGCGTACTCGAGCTTGTTGGCCTTCACGTCGACGGCGATGATGCGCTCCGCGCCCGCGAGCACGGCGCCCTGGATGCAGTTCAGCCCGACGCCGCCGCAGCCGATCACGAGCACCGAGCTGCCCGCCTCGACGCGCGCGGTGTTGATGACTGCTCCGACGCCGGTCATCACCGCGCAGCCGATGAGCGCCGCCCGGTCGAGCGGTACGTCGTCGCGCACGGGCACCGCCCCCGACTCCGGTACGACCGCGTACTCGGCGAACGAGGCGACCCGCGCGAAGTGGTGGAGGTCCCGGCCCTCGCTGGTGTGTAGCCGCGTGGTGCCGTCGAAGAGCAGCCAGCGGTCGCTGTCCGCGCCGTTGCAGAGCACGGGCTCGCCTCGAGCGCAGTGGTCGCACCAGCCGCAGTTGGGGCGGAAGTTCAGGATCACGTGGTCACCCGGCCGCACCCGCGCGACTCCCGCGCCCACCCGCTCGACGATGCCCGCGGCCTCGTGGCCGAGCACCATCGGCAGCGGCGGCCTCCACTCGCCCTTCATCACGTGGTAGTCGGAGTGACACACGCCCGACGCGGCGATGCGCACCAGCACCTCGCCGTCCTTCGGGTCATCGAGCCGCACGGGCTCGACGATGAGCGGCGTGTTCGCCTCGTACAGCACGGCCGCCTTGATCTCCATGGTGCCCCCCGGGAGTGGACGGTGGCTTCGCCCGGATTCTAGCGCCGCGGCGCGCACGACCGCCCACGGCCCGCGACCGAGGGGGAAACGGCTGGTGCGACTCCCGACGCCGCGGTCCGGCGACCCGGTGCCTGCTACGGCAGGACGCCGGTCTCGCGGAGCAGCCGCAGCGTGCCCTCCAGGTCCGCCAGGTCGCTCAGGTCGATGGCCGGTGGCTCGAGGTCCGCGATCGAGGGCAGGCCGGGTGCGCCCGCGACGCCCGCGATGAGCGGGTACTCCGCGTTTGTCTCGGCGTAGTAGCGCTGCGCCTCCTCGCTCAGCATGAAGTCGAGGAAGCGCCGGGCGGCGTCGGTCTGCTCGGAGGTGCGCAGGATCCCCGCGCCGGCGACGTTGACGAGGGTGCCGATGTCGCCGGGGCCCGTGTGGTGGTTGCGCGCGGGGAAGTCCTCGCCGTGCTCGGCGAGGAAGCGGCTCAGGTAGTAGTGGTTGACCAGCCCCGCGTCGACCTCGCCGCGGCCCACGGCCTCGACGATCGAGGAGTTGCCCGGGAACTCGGGCGCGTCGTTGGCGCGCATGCCCTCGAGCCATGCGCGTGCGCCGCCCTCGCCCTCGCCGACGCGCAGGGCGGTGACCCACGCCTGGAACGAGCCGTTCGTCGGCGCCCACGCCACCCGGCCGCGCCACTCCGGCTCGGTGAAGTCGAGGATCGATTGCGGCAGCTCGGAGGGGTCGAGTGCGTCGGTGTTGTAGACGACCACGCGTGCGCGCCCGGACAGCCCGACCCACTGGCCTTCGCGCGAGCGGTAGGCGGGCGCGACGCGTTCGAGGATGTCGTCGTCGATGTCGGTGAAGAGCCCGGCCGCCTGCACGGCGCCGAGGGCGCCCGCGTCCTGCGAGATGAAGATGTCGGCGGGGCTCTGGTCGCCCTCCTCGACGAGCAGGGCTGCGAGCTGCGCGGTGCTGCCGTAGCGGACGCCGACGCTGATGCCGGTCTCTTCCGTGAAGCGCTCCAGCAGCGGCCCGATCAGCTCCGCGCTGCGGCCGGAGTAGATCGTCAGGCTCTGCTCCTCGTCACTCCCGCAGCTCGCGGCAACGAGCGCGGCCACGCCGACCACGACAGCGCCGAGCAGCGCGAGAGTGGTACGCGCCCGTTCGCGCAGCCCCAATCCCCGTGGTAGCCCCATCCGGAATGCGTGCAACGTCACTACTACCCCTGCTCATTCGTCATTACCGTGTGTGTCCGCGCGTGTACCCTGGGCGTTGTGACCAGTAGAACCTATGTCGAGATATTAGTGCAAGCTACATTCGTGATGCAGCACGCAGCGTGTCCTCGTGAGCGCTACCCGGGTCGCGGGCTCCTCGGGTCCAGCGGGGATGGACGGGCGCGCCGGGCGGTTACTACCCTTGACACATACGCGGCGGTTCTCCACGACAGGGGTGCGTCATGGCAGCGAGCTTTGAACGTCAGGGGATCGACTTCTTCCTGGAAGAGCTGATTGCGGTGCTGGAGCTGCAAGCCGCACAGCCCGCCATCGTCATCGAGCCCCAGAAGATCTACGAGGCGATCGAGGCGCGGCTCAGGGAACGCGACGCCATCACCCCGGACGAACACGCCGGCCGGGAGTACGCGTACTCGCTGGTGACGCGGCTCTACTTCCTCGCGAATCGCCCCTGGGACGAGCAGGGCAGCCCGGTCCCGGCGGGCTAGCTGTACTGACTACAGAGGTGTGAGACACGGCTGACGGGCGGGAGGCCGCCGAGCGAGCCGTGGGGACGGCGTCTGTTGTACCACCTCAGCCACCCGGCGAGGGCGCGCGTGCGGTGCGCGCTCGTCGGGTAGGCGAAGGCGTATGCCCAGCTGCGCAGCAGCATCTGGATGAAGCGCTCCGCCTTGCCGTTGGTGCGCGGCGTGTAGGGCCGGGTGCGGAGGTGGCGCAGCCCCCGCTCGGCGCAGCCCTCACGCCAGGCGTGCGAAGCGTACGCGGGCCCGTTGTCCGTCATCACCGCCTCGACGCTGACGCCCTGCTCGCCGAACCACTGCAGCGCGCGCTCGAGGAAGGCCAGGGCGTCGCCGCGGCGGTCCGTCGGCAGCACCTCGGCGTAGGCCAGCCGGGAGTGGTCGTCGACGGCGACGTGGACGTGCTGCCAGCCGGCGTAGGGGCTGCGGGTTACTCCGTCGCGGAGGATGCGCTTGCCGACGTTGAAGAAGCGCCCCAGTTTCTTGGTGTCGATATGCAGCAGCTCACCCGGGCGCTCACGCTCGTAGCGCACCACGGGCGGCCTGGGCTCGCGCGGCAGCCGTGAGCGGCCCAGCCGCCGCAGCACCTTCCCGATGGTCGAGGCTGGACGGCCGAGCAGGGCGCCGAGCGTGAGCGGACCTGCGCCACTGCGCTCGCGCGCCACCACGATCTCGGCCTCCTCGGCGGGGGTGAGTCGGCGCGGCTGGCGCTTCGGCGTCGAGGGGCGTTCGCGCAGCCCTGCCCAGCCGCCTGTGCGGTAACGCCTGAGCCAGCGGTAGCCCGTGGCGCGACTGGCGCCCACGCTGCTGGCGGCCTCGGCCGGGCTCATGCCGCCGAGCGTGGCATCCACGGCGCGGCAGCGTGTCTCGTAGGAGTAGCGCATCCGCTTGGGGCGACTGGTGGCATCATGCATCGGGACCTCCTTCGGAGCTTGGAGCTTGTTCAACCCCGAGTCTCGTTGGAGGTCCCTTTGCGATCAGGTGTCTCGCAGGTGTGTAGTCAGTACAGCTAGCCGGGGCAAGGCGCCGCTGCACCGGGCTCCCCCGAGCCCCGGCCCGTGCGGCTGCCCGTGCGCAGGGCGCTCGAGGTCGTAAGGGTGGCGGTTCGGCTGCGAGGGACGCGGCGAGCCTCGGCCTTCAGAGTCGCGGGAGACAATCGGCGCAGTACTGCACGTTGACGCCGGCGGCCGTCATGGCCCGAACCAGCGTGTCGTAGCGCTCCCAGCGGCCCACGGCCTTCTCACGGTGCGCCCACCTCGCCACGTGCCGGCCCGCCGCGCGGTGCAGCGTGTTGACGTGCGTCGGCGGGTCGAAGTTGACGAAGAAGCCTCGGAGGGCCAGCGGCGCATCGGGCGTGGCACGCCTCACGTGGGACACCCTCACACCTGCAACGCACGAGTAGAGCCAGCGGATCATGCCACCGCGATATCACCGTCCCGTGACCGTTCGAGGCGAGTCGCCGTGATGTTCTGTAACCGTCAGACAGCTACAGCCGCGGTCACCGCGCTGATGCCGGATCCGCCGACTCGAGCGCCGAGGGGGCGCCCGTGTGCTGGCCATCGAGGGGGATAGAGGCGCGGAGGAGACTGCACGAACGAGACCGGCGAGGGCGCGCGACGACCTCAGACTGCTGCTCCACGCGCTCGCCTGCCTGCTACGTCGCGCGCGTACGTTGCCGCCGCTCTGGGGCGAGGGCGGTGGGGTCGCTAGGCGTCGCCCGCAGCGGGTGAGCGCCTCGGCTCCATCCAGAATCGGCGACGCTGGAACGGGTAGCCCGGCAGCGCGATGCGCCGACGCGACTCGCCCGCGAACAGGCCATCGAAGGCGATCTCGACGCCCGACTCGTACACCCGGGCAACCGATCGCACGAACTCCTCGTATGGGTCCTCAATGTCCGCTCGCAGCACTCCGGGGACCACCGTGAACGCCTCGCCCGGTGGGACACCCGCCCCGGCGATCTCGACGACCAGGTCCGCGCCGCTCCCCGAGAGCGCATCCGCACGGAGCGCGGACGGCTGCGCGCGACGGAGCCAGTACGCTGCGTCGAACGTCTCGTCCGGGTCCACGGCTCGCCCGCTGACGCTGCTCAGCAGCGTGACGGACGGCCGCGCCGGCGTGGTGTCGCCGAGCGCCGCCTCGACATCGGCCAATGGCGCACCCGCGGGGGCTGTGCCGTCGCCGGTCGACAGACGCCCCAGGGCGACGGCGACGCGCATGCCGGTTTCGAGGTCCAGGACTCCCGCCGTGTGGGCTGCCGCCAACTCGCCGGCCGCGCCTCCGCCCGCAACGACGGCCGGCTCGAGCCCGACGCTCGCCCAGAGCGCGGTCAGTGCGCACTGCACTGCGTAGCCGGCGGCCGGGTCCGAACGCGCGACATCCGAGTCGTCGTCGCCGAAGATCACGGCGAGCAGGGATTGCCCCGTCGCCGCCTCGAACGCCTCGGCGCAGCGGTCGAGGACGGCCCGTACGGCCGGCTCGGCCTCGTACAGGGATCGTGTGACGTCGGGCGATGGGTTGGCGTCGCTGCCATAGGCGAAGGCCACCCTGACCGCCGGTGAAGGCTGCGATCCGTCGTCCGGGTCCGTGACCGCGACCGCGCGGAGGCCCTCGGTCAGCGACTCGGCGTCGTGGAAGACGAGGCCCGCTCGGTGCGCGAAGTGGCGCCGGCCCGAGCCGGCTGTCCACGCGGCATCCGCCAGCGTGGCCTCGCTCGCTCGGCTCGCCGGTCCGTCGGCGGCGTACCGGTCGACCCACGATAGGTACGAACGCGCGAGGTCACGGAGAGCCGCATCCGTCCTCCCCGAGAGGGGGAGCAGGCGCGCCGTGCGCGCTTCCGCAGGCGCGGCCGATCCGTCGGCCGACGGCCCGATGGGGTGGGGAGCCCCAGTCGCCCACGAGTCGTCGCCGGAGGCGTCCTCCGCGGGCCACACGGCTCCCTCGACCACCACGTGCGCGTTCGCGCCGAACAGGCCGAACGCGCTCACCCCGGCGATCGGCGCGCGGTCCGGGTGCGCGGGCCATGGCGTCGCCGAAGACGTGACGCGAAGCGGCAGACCGCCCCAGTCGAGGTGCGTCGAGGGGTTCTCGAAGTGCAGGTGGGCGGGGATCACGCCGCGTTGCATGGACAGCACCACCTTGATCAGGCTCGCAGCGCCCGAGGCCGACTCGAGGTGTCCGATGTTGGTCTTCACCGATCCGACCAGCAGCGGCTGACCCGGTTCCCGGTCCCGGCCGTAGACGGCCGCGGCCGCCTCGAGCTCGATCGCGTCGCCGAGCTCCGAGGCCACGCCGTGAGCCTCGAGGTAGTCGACGTCCGTCGGAGCGAGCCTCGCGTCCGACAGGGCGTCTTCGATGACGCGGCGCTGCGCCAGCCCGTTGGGCGCGGTCGGCGAGGCGCCTGAGCTGTTCTGGTTAACGGCTGATCCACGGACCACCGCCCAGATGCGGTCGCCGTCCGCCACTGCATCGTCCAGGCGCTTGAGGAGCACCACGCCGCACCCCTCGCCGCGGACGTGACCATCCGCTGAGGCGTCGAACGTCCGGCATTCCCCGTCGGCGGAGAGCATCCCGAAGTCCGCCATGCCTCGCGTTGCGCGCGGCGAGAGGACTGCGTTGACGCCACCGGCGAGCGCGATGTCCACCTCGCCGCGGCGGAGCGCGCTCGCCGCGTGGTGCACTGCCACAAGCGCGGACGCGCAGACGACGTCGAACGGCAGGGCCGGTCCGTCTATCCCGAGCGCAAACGCCACGCGCCCGATGCCCTGCGGTCCGTTGACACCGGGGTAGCTGATGGGGCTCCCGTGCGCGGCCATCATGTCCTGGTACTCGCTGCCGCCGATGCCCGCGTAGAGGCCGGCGCGGCTGCCGCGCAGCCGGCCCGGGTCCACGCCCGCGTCCTCGAGCGCGTGCCAGCTCGTCTCCAGCAGCAGACGGAGCTGCGGGTCCATGTTGCGGGCCTCGACCGGCGAGACGCGGAAGAACGACGCGTCGAACTGGTCGATCCCATCTACGAACGCCCCCTGGCGGTAGAGGGGTTCGCCCGCGGCTGCGTCGCCCTGCAGGCCCGACCATGCGCCGGAGCCGTTGCGCTGCTCGCTGACGCCGCTGGCGGCCGCGTCCAGCAGTCGCCAGAAGGCCGCGACGTCCTCCGCGCCGGGGAAGCGGCAGGCCATCCCGACGATCGCGACCGCGTCCTCCGCCACGGCGCTCCGAGGCGGCGCGAGCGGCTCGGGCGCAGCAACGGGCTGCGCCGGCGTCTCGTCGCCCGCGGCCTGCAGCGCCTCCACGAGGTGCGCGCCGAGGTCCTCCGCGTTGGGGTAGTCGAATGCGATCGTGTTCGAGGCGGTGTACACCCCGCCCAGTGCGTCGTTGAGCCGCGCGCGCAGCTCCAGCGCCATCAGCGAGTCGATGCCCAGCTCGAAGAAGGCGACGTTGGCCGCGGGCCTCGACGGCAGCCGCAGCAGCGTCTGCAGGAGGTCCTGCACGAACGCCACCAGGATGCCGTAGCGTTCGCCCTCGGGGGCCTCGCGCACCCGCGCCACCAGGTCGCCGGCCAGCGCGTCGGCCTCGTCGAAGTCGTCCGAGGCGGCCGTCAACAGCTCCTCGATGAGCGGCGGGACGCTGCGGAGACCGGCGGCGAACGTCGACCAGTCCATCGACGTGACCGCGCCGACGGCCAGGTCCTGCCGTACGAGCCGGTCGAGGGCGCGCACGCCCTGCTGGGGGGTCATCCACTCGGCGCCGGACGCCGCCAGCGTCGACTCGATCCGTTCGCGGTGCTGCTCCGCCTCCCCGACGCCCAGCCACGCGCCCCACTGGACGGCCTGTCCGGGCAGGCCCAGCGCACGCCGGTGACGGGCGAGTTGGTCCAGGAACGCGTTCGCGGACGAGTAGTTGGCCTGGCCGGGGTTCCCCCGCACGCCCGACATGCTCGAGAAGAGGATGAAGAGGTCGAGGTCGAGCTGCTCGGTGGCGCGGTGCAGCTCCCAGGCGCCCAGCACCTTCGGCCACACGATCTCCTCGAAGCGCTCCCAGCTCTGGTTGATCAGCGCCGCATCGGAGAGCGCTCCGACGCTGTGGATCACGCCGCCGAGCGGCGGCAGCTGCTCATCGATCCGCGCGAGCATGTCCCGCAGCGCGCGGGCATCGGCGACGTCGGCGATTTCGACCTGGACGGTCGCGCCCCGCTCGCGCAGCGAGCGGATCACGTCCTCGGCGGCCTCGTCGGGCGGTCGTCGCCCGTTGAGGACGATGACGCCCGCGCCGCGTTCGGCCAGCCAGCCCGCGACCGCGCCGCCGATGCCCCCGAGCCCGCCGGTCACGAGGTACGTACGGTCCTCGCGCAGCCGGCCCGTCGCGATCGGCGAGGCCGTGAGGACCGCGACCTCGCCGCCGAGATCGGACATGGCGAAGTCCGCCGCGGCGGCTGCCTGGGCGACCGGCCATTGGCGCACGGGCGGCGCGTGAAGCTCGCCGGTGGCGAGGCGGGCGACCACGCTGCCGAGCGCGGCGCGCACCCGCGCCGGGTCGTCCTCGATGTAGTCCGCGAGGGAGGAACTCGCTTCCGCGTCGAGCTCGTCCAGGATGAGCGTGAGGGGAGCGGCGGCGAGGTCCGGCGCCCGCACGCCCGCGGGCGCGGGCACGGCCAGCGCCGACGGCACCACGGCGGTCGGTCCGATCGCCTCGGAGGAGAGTCCCACGACGCGGTCATCGCCCCTGAAGCCTGTCACGTCGGGAGCAGCCTCGAGCACGCGGCCGCACAGGACGCGGACGCCCTCGTCGGCTCCCGTGGCCTCGACGGCCACGCGGATCTCGCTGGCGGCGAGGGGGCGCTCCCCGGCGGGCTCCACTCGCAGGTCACCATCCGGGTCGCGGGTGATGCGCCACTCGGCGTCCTCGGGCAGCGAGAGCTGTGGCGTGCCGTTGGCGCCTCGCACGAGCCTCGGCGCGCGGCGGTCGCCGGCGCGGTACGCGACCAGCGTCTCGCCGTCGGGGGCCAGCAGTTCGTCGATGAAGCCGTCGGGGAGCGCGTCCCCGTCCGGGTCGAGGTCGATCACCCTCGCGGGCAACCGCGCCAGCTCGCGCGTCACGACCTTGCCGAAGCCCCACAGCATTGCGCCGGCGAGCGCGCCGGTGTGCTCGTGATCGAGTACCTGCCCGCCCCGGCTGACGAACCAGACGCCGTGCTCGGGCTCCGCGTCGGCGTCGACCAGCCCCTGCACCAGCGCCAGCGCGCTGCCGGAGGCGTGCGTGACGTCCTGTCTCATCTCATCGGTCGTGGCGCCTGCCCCGTGGCCGTCGAGGGCGGCCAGATGCACCACGCCCCGCAGCGGAACGTCGTCGGGCAACGCCTCGACCATGGAACGCCATGATTCGCGCTGGTATGGGTCGACGAGGGCACCGGTTGGTCCGGGCCCGTCCGTCGGCGTGGCGCTCGCGATCACGACCGTCTGGTTGCGCGCCGCCAAATCGGCGGCGATGCGGTCTGCGACCCCGCCCCGGTCCGGCGAGAGGATCCACGCGCCGGGCGTATCGGCAGCGTCCCCGTCCGCCGCGTACGGGCGGTCGCGCCAGATCACCTCGTACATCAGGTCGTCGAGGGCGTCGACGGAGGAGAGGAGCGCGGCGCGCGTCGCCCGCTTCGCCGTGTAGCCGCTCACCCCGCCGATCGGCGCGCCGTCGCTGTCGTAGATCCAGATGTCGGCCTTGAGCACCTCGGGCGCGCCCGCCGGGGCAGCGGCCGCGCCTGCGTCGCGCATCTGCGCGCGGCACACCAGCCGCTCGGGGAGGGGGCCGTTGAGCCAGAGCCGCTCCCACCCGAACGGCATGTACGCCGCCGTGTCGTCCTCGCTCGCGCCGCGAGCGCCCGCCACCACCTGGAAGCAGGCGTCGAGGAGCAGGGGGTGGACATCGATGCCGCTACGGTCGACCTGACCCGGCAGGGAGATCTCGCCCAGCGCCTCGCCAGGCGACTGCCAGACGTCCGTCAGTCCGCGGAAGGCGGGGCCGAGGAAGACACCAGTGTTGCCGCGGGCGCGGTAGAGCGCGGACGCATCGCCGCGCGCCATCGCGGACTTGATGCTCGCTACGTCGATCGCCCCGGCGGCCGCGGCGGTCGCGGAGCCGGCCGAGACGCGACCGTCCACGTGCAGCGTCCACTCCGGGTCCGGCCCGCGACTGAACGCCTCGACGCGTCTCGCGCCGCTGCCGTTGCGGGGCGCGATGACGAGCTGCAGCCGCCGGCTCAGCTCACCATCGTCCGACTCCTCGGGGAACATGAGGGGGCTGTGCAGCTGCATGTCGTCGACGACGACCGCGTCCGACCCCTCGGCGAGTGCCGCCGAGGCAGCCATCGCCCCGTAGAGCGCGCCGGGCGCGACCACCCGTCCGAAGACGCGGTGGTCGGAGAGCCACGCCGGCTCGGACGGGTCGAGCTGGGTCTCGAACGAGACCTCGCCCGCCGGGGATTCGTGCCGCGTACCGAGCAGCGGGTGGCCGCTGTCCGCCCGGCGACGCTTGTGACCCTCGATCCAGTACCTGCTCAGCTGGAACGGATACCCGGGCACGCCCACGCGGCTCCGCCGCTCCCCCTGGTAGAGGCCCTCGAAGGCAACGTCGAGGCCGGCCTCGAACGCCTGGGCCACGGCCTCGGGGAAGCTCGTCTCCGCCTCGGTCCCGCCACGCTCGACGGGTCTGAGCATGCTGGGAATGACCACAGCCGCCCCGGGCGTGCCCGGAGGATTCGGCCAGATCATGCTCACCATCGGCCCGAGGACCGCGTGCGGGCCGATCTCGATGACCGTATCGACGCCCATCTCGGCCGCCGTCTGGACGCCGTCCGCGAAGGCGACCGGCTGGCGCGCGTGGTGGCTCCAGTACGCGCCGTCGAGCGCCTGCCCCGGCTCGAGGAGCCGGCCGCTGACGTTGCTGATGAAGTCCACCCGCGGGGGCGCGACGGTTACCTCGTTCGCGCGCGCCTCAAGCGCCGGCAGCACCGGCTCCAGCAGCGCGCTGTGGTAGACGCGGCTCATGGTCAGGCGTCGCACGCGCACTTCCTCGGCCTCGAAGCGCTCCGTGATGGCGTCGACTTCGTGCACGAGGCCGGTCACGACTTGGTTGACCCCGTTGTCGACGGCGATCCCCAGTGCGGCGCGTTCGGAGGTGGCGTTGACCTCGTCGATCATCGACTCGACGCGGTCGCGCGGCGCGAACACGGCCGCCATCGCGCCTTCCTCGGTGTCGGCGACGAGCCGTCCGCGGGCGATCGCGATGCGCATCCCGTCCTCGATGCTGAAGACCCACGCGGCCTGGGCCGCGGGAAGCTCGCCGAAGCTGTGGCCGATGACGACGTCCGGCCGGACGCCGACGCTGGCCCACAGCGCGTTCAGCGCGCAGTCGAGCGCGTAGAGCGCCGGCTGCGTCCACTCACTCAGGTCGAGGTCGGCGTCATTCCGGCCGAACATCACGTCGAGGATCGAATCGCCGGTCTCCTCCACGTGGACCGCCTCGCAGCGGTCGAGAACGGCCCGGGCGACGGGCTCGGTGTCGTACAGCTCCCGGCCCATGCCGACCCACTGGCCGCCCTGCCCGGAGTAGGCGAAGGCCACCTTGCGCGACGACCCCGGCGGCGGTCCCGCCTCGGCGCCCGCGAGGTCGGCAAGGCGCTCGCGGAGCGACTCGGCGTCGTCGAACACCAGCCCCGCGCGGTGGTTGAAGCGGCTCCGGCCGACACTCGTCGTCCACGCGAGGTCGGCGAGCGCGTCCTGCGTCCATGCGCCGTCGCCAAGCCGGTCGAGGTAGCGCTGCGCCAGCTCGCGGAGCGCCGGGTCGTTCTTCGCCGACAGCGGCAGGACGCGTGTCAGTCGCGACTCGAGGGCCTCATCGGGGACGGCGAGGTCGGCGAAGGGCTCCTCCAGGGGCGCGTCCACGGTCTGGGCGGGTCCGGCGATCCAGTCCTCGGTCGGACTGCCGGCGATCTCGGTCTGCTCGAACCCCTCGACCACGAGGTGGGCGTTGGTGCCGGACATGCCGTAGGAGCTGACGGCGCCCCGAGGCGGCCGTCCCGGCGTGGCCGGCCAGGGTGTGGCCTCGCCGGTCACGCGCACGGGCAACTCGTCCCAGTCGATGTCCGGGCTGGGGTTGGCGAAGTGCAGGTGCTTCGGGATGAGCCCTCGGCGCATCGCGAGCACGGTCTTGATCAGGCCGGCCATCCCGGCGGCCGACTCCATGTGGCCGACGTTGGTCTTCACCGAGCCGATCAGCAGCGGGCTTTCCGGGTCGCGGCCTTCAGCGTACACCCTGGCGAGCGCGGCCACCTCGATGGGGTCGCCCACCGCCGTCCCGGTCCCGTGCGCCTCCAGGTACTGGACGTCCGAGGGGGCCAGGTCCGCGCGCGCGAGGGCGTCGCGCAGGACCGTGACCTGCGCGGGCTCGTTGGGGACGGTGTACCCGCTGCTGGCGCCGCCGTGGTTCACGGCCGTGCCGCGCAGCACGCCCCAGATGCGGTCGCCGTCGGCGAGCGCCTCGTCCAGCCGCTTGAGCACGACCACGCCGCAGCCCTCGGCGCGCACGAACCCGTTGGCGGAGGCGTCGAACGCCTTGCACTGGCCGTCGGGCGAGAGGATGCCGGCAATCGTGCGGGCCTCGAAGAGCCGGGGGTCGAGGATCACGTTCACGCCCCCGGCGATCGCCAGGTCCAGCTCACGTTGATGCAGCGCCGTGACGCCCTGGTGCACCGCGACCAGGGACGACGCGCAAGCGGCGTCGGTCACCGTCGTGTGACCCTCGAGGCCGAGCACGAACGCGACGCGGCCGCTGACGCCGTTGAGGTTCGTGCCGATCCCGGCGTAGAGCCCGACCGCGGGGTCGGGCTGCTCGGCGGCCTCGTCGAGCCACTCGAGCACGAGGTGGCGGTAGTCCATGTTGCTGATGCCGGTGAAGACGCCGGTACGGCTGCCCTTCAACCCATCCGGGTCGAGTCCCGCATCCTCCAGCGCGCGCCAGCTGGTCTCCAGCATCAGCCGATGCTGGGGGTCCAGCGTCTCCGCCTCGACAGGCGAGATGCGGAAGAACGCCGGGTCGAAGAGGTCGATGTCGTCCAGGAGTCCCGCGAAGCGTGAGGCGTCACCCGCGACGTCCGTGTATGGGAAGATCTGGCCGAAGCGCCCGGCCCCGGACCCCGGGTCGCCCTCGGTGATGGCGTTCTCGCCGCCGTCCAGCAGGCGCCAGAACGCGTCGAGGTCGGGTGCGCCTGGGAAGCGGCATGCCATCCCCACGATGGCGATCGGCTCGGCGGGCTCGTTCGTGGCGCTGTGAGGTTCCAACACGATGCCGCCCCTTCTCCGACTCTTACCGCGATCCCTCTACGAGTACTGTAACGATATCGATTCCGTAGTACTGCTGATGGCGGACCGAGGATGCACGGGATCGGAGCAATCGGAGCGACATCTCGTCGACATCCGGCAGCTCGGCATCTTCACTGAGGTACGCGAGTTGATCTTCCAGGTTCTCTTGGTCCGAGGAGCCCACGAACTCCAGCTCCACCATTCCGGCCTGGGGGCGCGCGGTGATGGTCAACCTTCCAGCGCCGTCTGCGCTGTCGCCATTCCAGCCCGCGAGGCTGGACACGGTTTCCTCGCCGACGGAGCGCAGGCGCTCAGTCGATGGTTCGTTCCACCCGAGGCCGGACGCGAGGTCGCGCATGAACTCGTCGATGGCCGGGAGAGCCGCCGCATCCATCGCGGCCTCCAGGCGTCGGGGGCGTCCCCCGGTGTACTCGAGGATGAGGCTGAGCAGAATGGCGGAGAGCGCGCCGTACAACACGCCGCTGCCGAAGACTGCCCCCAGCTCGTCCCCGAGCACATGCGGGATGACATCGTGATTGTCGAGTCCAAGGCCAAGCGCGAGCGAGAGCCCGATAGTCAGCGTCTTCTGCTGGTCGAGGCCACCCTGGAAGGCGGTCTGAGCGCCGCCCACGAAGATGATGCCCAGCGCCAGGATCAGGTAGGCGCCCATGACGGGACTGGGGATCGTCAGGAGGACCGCGCCCACCTTCGGAAAGACGGCCGCGACGAGGAAAATCACGGCGATGGCGTAGCCGACACGCCGGGAAGCGACTCCCGTGAAGCTAATCAGCGAGGTGCTGAACGAGGCGTACGGCTGCACCGGGGGCGTCCCAGTGACCCCCGCGAGGAGCATCCCCAACCCGTTGGTGCTCACAGTGCCCTGTACATACCGGAAATCGACCGCCCGGGGCTCGCGTTGGGACGCTCGCTGAATGATCATGCTGTCGCTGATGGCCTTCGTGCAGAGGACCAGCGTTAGCACCACGAAGGTTGGAAGCAGCGCCCAGAACTCGGGACCCGGGGTGAGGTCGAGACCCGGGAACTGCGCTTCCGGAAAGCCGAGCCACGGCGCATCGAGCACTCGCTGGATCTCGTACTGACCGAGCGCCGCCGTCAGCGCGCAGCCGGCGCCGATGCTGATCATCGTCGACCACTGGCGCCACGGGCCCGAGCCTCGCAGCACGAACGCCACCGCGACCACGAGGGTCAGGGTACCCACGGCCGGACCGGCGAAGGCGGGGGCGCCTTCGGGCAGTTCCGTGAGGCGGTCGGTTCCGAATCGCACGAGCGTCACGGCGACGAGCATCAGGACGGTGCCCGACACGACGGGCGTGATGATGCGACGCAGCACCGGGAGCCAGAGCGCGACGGCGAACTGCACGAATGCACAGACCACCAGGAGGCTCGCCAGCGTGTCGGGACCTCCCTCGGAGAGGGCCACGATCGTGATCGCGACGAACTGGACGGTGGGACCGGTGATCACGATGTGCCCGGACCCGAGCCGCGGCGCACGGGTGGCGTGCAGAGCGGTGATCACGGCGTTGATGAGCAGTGCACAGAGGACAGCCCAGTTCAGGTACTCGTCACCCTGATCGGCCGCCCGCACGGAGATGGCCACGATCAGGATCGTCGGCGCCAGTACGAGCGCGACCCCCTGCAAGCCGACGGCGGTCGCAACGAGGGGCGAACACGCCTCATCCGGCGTGTACCGCACGTTTTCGTTCACGCCCTGTGCTGCCATGCGGCGTCGCCCCCGTCAGCTCCGGAGCAACGCCAGCGAGTCCAGGAACTCGCGCATGACGTTCACGCATTCCGAAGGCTGCTGCAGTTGCAGCATGTGAGTGGCGTCGGGGAGAAAGTCATAGTCGACCCCCACGATGTCACCCAGATCGAAGGTAGGCAGGTACGAATACGGGAGCGTGGGGTCTGCGCCGATGACCTTGACCGGGCACTGGACGGACACGAGGTCCACCAGGACGGCGAACATCCGCGCGTACTCGATGATCTGCGCTTCGTATTCGGGTGGACATCTGAGCTCGTACCCGCGTCCGTCGGGGGCTTCGCGGAGTGTTGTTTCCGCGGCGAGGAGCCCGACGCCATCTACGACGTCATGAAAGGTGGGTGTGAAGCCGATCAGGTCGGCGAAGTTCTGCTTGCTGCGGCAGCGGTTTGACCGGCCCCGCGCCCGTTGCGCCTGATCGATGGCCGCGTCGTCGAACTCCTCGTGGAGTACGCCCGGCCTGCGCAAGGGGGGATCGAAGAGCACGAGCGCATCGAGGTTGCCCCCGCTGCTCGGCGCCAGCAGTGCGGCCAGTGACGAGACGGAGTGATAGACGCCAACCGTTGGCTTCGGTCCCCACTCAGCGCCGATCGCTTCGATCACAAGGTCGTGGTCGGCCGCCAGCGTGGGGAGGGTGTGGCCCTCGAGCGGGCCGACCGTGTTCTGGCCGTGGTTCCGCAGGTCGTGGACGACGACATCGAACTCGTCCGTCAGGAGCGACCAGAACGGGTAGTAGAGGTCAATCGCGAGGCCGTTGCCATGGCTCAGCACCAGTCTCGGTCCGTCCGGATTCCCATGACGGCGCACCCTGATGGCGGTGTCCGCGCCGACCTGGAGGTCAAGCACGGAGTCGGGCTCGGGCACCTCCCACACGGTCATTGCCGAGTCCATCACGCAACTCCGGACTTCGCCGCTGCCTACCGGTGCAACTCGTAGGCGACCGCCGCGGCGTACTCGTCATCGCCAAGATCTTCCACGTGCCAGCTTACTCCCGGCGAGTCGGGTAGCACGACAGTGCCGTCCGTACGACCTTCCCGCACCGCTCGGGGAATCTCAAAGGCGGTCGGTTCCAGCACCAGGCCGGCGCCGTGGGCCTTGAGCAGCGCCTCCTTCATGGTCCAGAGCCTGAAGAACAGGTGGAGTCGGGGGGCACCGTCGAGCGCGGCGAGCTCGGCGCGCTCCTCGGGTCCGAACGTGGCGTCGACCAGCAGGTCGAAGTTGCGGTGCTCGACGCGCTCCTCCACGTCCACGCCCACGCGACCCTCGGCCGCAAGTGCTATCAGGCCGTGCCGGCCGCCGTGGCTGACGTTGAAGCCAACGCGCACCGGCTCGCCCCGCAACCGGGCGAAGGGCTTCCCGTGTGGCGCGATTCCGAACGAGAGCTGGTCATTGCAGCAGCCGAGGTGGCTGGTGAGCAGGGCGCGCAGCGCGGCGCGGCACAGCGTGAACTGCCGGCGCGGGCCTGCGTAGGCAAACCCGCGCCGGCGGCGATGCTCGGCCTCGTCCAGCAACGCGAGCGCGGCCGACTCACGCGCCGAATCCTCGGCGAGGTCGACGTGGAATACGGTGACGCTACCCGATGTCTTCAGCGTCTCCCACCAGGCAGCGGGGACACCTGACGACACGTTCGCGACTGGGCTTCGTGACCGATCGTTCGGAGGAACGATGGAAGCGGTTAGGCGGCCAGGCCGTCCAGGTGCTCGACCAGGTCTCGCGGGGTCAGGAGCTCGGCGAACTGCTCGCGCGAGATCTCGACACCGAACTCCTCGTTGACGAGCCGCCAGAAGGCGACGATGTCGGCCGAGGCGACGCCCGCGTCTGCCATGTTGCGGTCGAGGTCCAGCGCGCCACCGGCGCTGCGCCCCTCGATCTCAATGTTGTCGTCGATGATCTTGACGATGCGCTCTGCCGTCGTTGCCATATGCGTACTCCGTTCCGTGCCCATGCCCATTCTCGTGGATGGCACGATGGTACGTCCGAAGTGACGGCACCAGCAACCGGCATTGCCACGAATGGAACAACGAATGAACTCGTTATGATCCGTACGTCGGGCAGCATCGGAGCAGGGAGCAGGTGGGCGGCATCACAGGCCCTCGAACCGTGGCTCGCGGCGCTCCGCGAACGCGCGGAACCCCTCCCTGGTGTCGCGGCTGGCGAAGAGGCCAAGCTGCGCCGTCCACTCATACTCCAGGTAGTGGATCATCGTTAGTTCCGTCGAACGCTGTAAGAGTCTGCGCATGGCCGTGTAGGCGAGCGGTGGGCCGCTCGCTATCTTCCGCGCATACGCCAGCGCCTCGTCCAGGAGCTGGTCGTCGGGCACGACACGGTTGGCCAGGCCCAGCTCCAGGCACCGTTCGGCGCTCACCGGGTCGCCGTCGTAGAGCAGTTCGTGAGCGCGACCCAGGCCGACGATCTGCTGGAGTCGGTAGGCGGCGCCGAAGTCAGACGCGAGACCGCGTTTGATGAAGATCGATCCCATCCTGGCCGTCTCTGCCATCAGCCGAACGTCGCAGCAGAGCGCGAGGCTGAAGCCACCTCCGGCCGCCATGCCGTTGACGGCCCCGATGACGGGCACGTCTGATTCCGAGAAGGCCACGGCCACCCGTGTCGACCAACCGCGGCGGTCGAGTCGCTCTTCACGGGTCCGCACGAACGTGGCGACGGTGAGTCGGCCGCTCTCGCCTATCTCGGCGCCCGCGCAGAACGCGTCCCCCGCCCCGGTGAGCACAAGGGCGTTGACGTCTTCGCGCTCGTTGGCCTCGGCAAGCGCCTCAACCAGGAGCTGCAGCATCTCCAGGTCCATGGTGTTCATGGCGTCCGGGCGGTTCAGGGTCACAAGCATGACGCCATCGTCCACGCTCGTGAGGACAGCAGGGTCGGACATGCGCACTCCCAACTGCTGGTGCTGCGTGAGTGGACCAGACGTTAGCACGACTCCCACAGCGGTCGTCGTGGTGGGGTGCGATACTCCCGGCTCAAGCCATGCCCCGGGATGGCGCGGCGCGTCGAGCTCCGGGCGGCGGTCCAGACTCAGGCCGATCTACGCTGCGCGCAGGGCGAAGCGAGGATTCAGGAGCACGGGTCATGTGGCAAGTGCCCGAACCCCTCTCAACGGTGGACGTAGCCGTGGACGAGGACACCACCATCGTCCTGCGTCGCCACGGGAATCCCGACGGGCCCCGCCTGGTGCTGAGCCACGGGCTGGGCCTGGCGGTTGACCTCTACTATCCGTTCTGGTCGCAGCTCACCGCGCAGTTCGACCTGTTCGTCTACGACATGCGGAACCACGGCCAGAACCCGCTCGGGCCGCTTGCCGCGCACACCTTGCCCTCGCTTGCCCGGGATCACGACCTGGTGCTCGAGGCGGTCGATCGTCACTTCGGTGCGAAACCAAAGGTGGGCGTATGCCACTCCGTCGGAGCGCTCGCGATGCTCCTGTCACCCAGCAGCGGTGCCGGGCTCTCGGCGCTGGTCCTCTACGACCCGCCCATCAGGAAGCCCAACGTCGACCGCGACGCGTACGACGACGCAGGCGCGCAACTCGCTGACTCGGCCCGGCGGCGTAGGGAGTGGTTCCCCACAAGAGAGCAATTCATCGAGAGCGCGAACTCCGCTCAGACCTTCGCGCGCGTCGTCCCCGGGGTGGTTGAATTGCTCGCGGATACTACATTGCGCGACGACCCCGAGGGCGAGGGGTACGTGCTGCGATGTCCCTCGTCGTACGAGGCGCAGATCATCGAGTACGGGCGCGTTTTCGTTTCGGTGGTGGACCTGTCTTCGTACCGCTGCCCGATCAAGGTCATCGGCGCGGACCCGACGCTCCCGTTCTCGTATCTCCCCACGTTCGACCTCCACGAGATGGTGGAGGTCGACTACGACTTCCTGCCCGACACCACCCACTTCCTGCAACTGGAACAGCCCGATGAATGCATCGCGCTGATGCTCGCGTTCCTCGAGCAGCGGGACCTGCTGTAGCGGCCGCGACGGCGCCCGCCGCCACGACTGGAAGAGGGCGGAGCCCGGTCCGCAGCAGCGGCAGCACGTCGTCCGCGAACCTCGTGGCAGCGGCCCCGCCTCGGGCCGTCGGGCCGATGCTATTCGGCATTCCATCGTCCGCGCTATCCGCCACTGAGCGAGCGAGTAGTCGCTCGTGCGCCCGTCGCCTCTGCACGTCACGGTCGGTGGCCATCAGTTGCCGTCTGTACCGACCCCGGCTGGCTCGTCGCTGCGGACGACGAGCGGCGTGCCGGCGGGCACGCCCGCGGCGAAGAGCTCGCGGAATGACCGGTTCACGAAGTCGGGCGCGGCGAGGATGTTCGACACCCACGCGCCGCCGTGGAGGACGTAGATGGCCGTGACGCCGAGGCTTGCCGCGCAGGCATCGAGGTCCCCGACGCTGCCGCCCTCGTAGACCACGAGGCTGAAGCCCTCGGCCACTTCGCCACGGAGGCAGGTCGCGAAGGGCTCGGTGACCTCGGGCGCGGGCAGGGCTGGCGTCGCCGGGCCGTCGCTGCGTACGACCAGCGGGGTGAGCGCCGGGACGCCGTCGGCGAAGAGGGCTCGGAAGGACGCGTTTACGAAGTCGGGCGCGGCGAGGATGTGCGAGACCCACGCGCCCTCGTGCAGCACGTAGAGCGCCGTGATGTGGCGGCCCTCCGCGCAAGCTACGAGGTCGTCGACGCTCCCGCCCTCGTAGGCCACGAGGCTGAAGCCGACGCTGACCGCGCCGCGCAGGCAGTCCGCAGGCGGCCCGACCTCACCCAGCGCCACGCGGTAGACGCGCTCGCGGCTGCCGTCCGCCGAGGTCACGGTGACCGCGATCTCATCGAGACCGGCGAGTGCGACCTGGTGGCCCTCGGCCGCCTCGTCGGCGTCGGCGGGCGTGACGGCCACCGTTGCGCCGTCCCGCACGGCCTCCGCGACGACCGTCGTCGAGGTGACGCCCGCATCCGCGACGCCTTCGTACTCCCTGCGTGCGGGGTCGAACGTGCCGATGTCGATGCCTTCGAGGGTGAGCGAGGCGAGGCGGGCGTCGAAGGCGTCCGGCATGTTGTAGCTGTAGACCCGGTCGTCGTTCTCGTCGGCGACGTACATCACCTCGCCCTCCGACCAGATCCCGCGCGGGCTGTTGTTGCCGATGCGGCCCAGCTCCACGAAGTCCTCGTCGACGACGCGTTCGAGGGCGGGCGGCTCCTCGGGCGGGCCGTCGGTGGGCAGTGCGGGGAGGCGGTAGGCGTAGATGCGCTTGGGGTCGTGGTTGGAGACCCAGACCGTGACGCCGTCCGACCAGATGCCGTGCGGGCTCCCGTTCGCGTCGTGCAGTTCGTACTCGCCGAGGAACTCGCCGCTCGCGAGGTCGTAGGCGAAGAGCCCGTTCTTGCCGCCGTCGAGGACCCACATCACGCCGTCGCCGGCCCAGATGCCGCGCGCGTCGCGGTTGCGCCTCGTAAGCGCGATGTCGCGCTCCTCGACGCGCGCGCCGGTCGCGAGGCCGTAGGCGAAGAGCTGCTCCTGCCCGCTGTCGGAGACCCATGCCGTCGCGCCGTCCGACCAGATGCCGCGGGGCGCGCGGTTCGTCTCGTCGAGGGCGAACTCACGCTCCTCGACGCGCTCGGCGGTCGCGAGGTCGTAGGCGTAGACCCCGTCGTTCGCGCCGCTGCCGTTCTGGGCGACCCAGAGCACCGCGCCGTCGCCCCACAGCCCGGTCGGTTCGCCGTTGCCGGCCGCGAGGAGGTCGATGTCGCGCGTGACGTTCCACTCGAAGTCGACGTCGCTCGGGGTGGGGCCCGAGGGGCCCCCGCCCGGCGCCCCGACGAAGAAGCCGCCGCCTCCGCCGAAGGAGGACCTGGCGACCCTGGCGACGGTGATGATGACGGTCACGGAGTCGTCGGTTACGCCGGACGGGTTGTAGCCGGAGTTGAACCCGTCGTGCACATCGACGGTGACGTTGTGGGTCTCCTGCACGTCCGGGTCCAGGACGGCCTTCGTCCGGATCTGACCCGTCTCCGGGTCGATCTCGAAGTTGTTGGCGTCGGGGCCGCTGAGCGAGTAGGTGAGGACGTCGTCCGGGTCGGGGTCGTCTGCCTTCACCGGTGGGCCGACGGACCGTCCGGCCTGCGTCCCCTGGCCGACCGAGCGTGGCACCTCGGCCTCGTCGAAGGCGGGGGCGGAGTTCGACGAGGGCCTGCTACTGCTCTCCCCGATCCGCGAGTCGAGTTCCGCCGACGCGGACTTGTTGCCGCCGCGGTTGTCGGAGTAGTCCACGCTCACCCGCAGGTAGCTGCCGACATCGTCGGCGACCGCGGTGTACGAGCTCGAGGTGGCGCCGGCGATGTCGTGCCAGCTCGAGCGGTTGCTGGACCGCGCCCACTGCCAGGCCTCGCCGGTCACGCCGTCGTCGCCGTCGCTGAGCTCGGCCTCGAACTGCGTCCCATTCCACCCGCGCGGCGGCGAGAGGGTGACCACGCCCGCCTCCTCCACGTCCGTCACCGCCACGGTCACGTCGAGGCGTCCCTCGAGGCCGCCGGGGTCGGTCGCGGTCACGGTGACCGGGAAGCTCGTGTTGCCGTCCTCGTAGTCCGGTGGCGTCGCGAAGTAGAGCTGGCCGCGGTCGGAGATCCAGAAGTCGTTGCTGCTGACCGACCACTCGAGGGTGTCGCGCTCGGGGTCGGCGGCCGTGTAGGTGGCGACCGCGGCGCTGCTGTTCTCGGCGATGGACGGCGAGGTGTCGCCGCTGACCACCGGCGCCTCGTTCACGTTGGTCACCGAAATCGTCACGGTCCGGGTGGCGTCGACGGCGTCCATGTCGTCGTCGCCGTTCTGGTCGCGGCCGTCGGTGACCTGCACGGTGACGCGGTACGTCCGCTTGCCCTCGAAGTCCAGGGTCACGTCCTGCGCGAGCCGGATCTGCCCGGTGCCGTCGTCGATGGTGAACGAAGCGGCGTCCGTCCCGGTGAGCGAGTAGGCGAGGGGGTCGTTGACAGCCGAGTCGCCCGCGTTCAGGTCGGTCGCGGCCACCGGGTCGCCGATCGCGTCGCCGCCCTGCGCGTCCTCGGGCACGTCGCGCGTGCCGGTCTCCGTCGCCGGGAACGCCGGCGCCGAGTTGACCGGCGGCGGGTCGCCGACGCGCGACGAGACCTCCGAGGCGGTCTTGTTGTCGCCGTGGCCGTCGTTGTAGGAGGCCGTGGCGCGGATGAAGTTGCCGGCGTCGACCAGCGTCGGGGTGTACCTGTCGCTCGTCGCTCCCACCAGGTTGACCCAGTCCGTGCGGCCGTTGGGCGAGCGGTGCCAGGCCCAGCTGATCGAGCCCGGGACCGGCTCGTCGTCGTCTTCGAGGACGGCCGTCACCTCGACGCGGGCCTGGATGGTGGCGGTGAGGGTGGTGAGCGTGACGCTGCCGGGCTCGTCTTCGTTCCCGACGGTGATCGTCACGTCGATCGAGTCGTCGATGGCGGCCGAGGTGTTGCCGAGGCCGTCCTTGCCGTCATGCACGTCGACCGTGACCTGGTAGCTGGACTTCGTCTCGAAGTCGAGCGGCTCCTGCACGCGCAGCTGGCCGGTGCCGGCGACGATGCTGAAGGACGCGGCGTCCGTCCCGCTCAGCAGGTAGGTGAGCCGGTCGTTCTCGGGGTCCTCGGCGGCTACGGGGTCGCCGATGCTCGTGCCGGCCGAGCTGTTCTCCGGCACGGTTCGCGCGCCGTCCTCGCCGGCGGGGAAGGTCGGCTGCTGGTTCTCGCCGAAGACGCGCAGCGAGGTGATCCCCTCGGCGCGCTTGCCGCTCCCGCGGTTATCCGTGTAGCCGACGGACGCGCGGAGGAAGAAGCCCGCGTCGGCCAGCACCGTGGTGTAGCTGCTCGTGGTCGCGCTGGAGGTCGTGTTGGGGATGTTGGTCCAGCCCGTGCGGCCGTCGCGGGAGCGCGCCCACCGCCAGCTGCGGCCGCTGATGCTGCCGTCGCCGTCGGCGAGGGTGGCCTGCACCGTCACGCCGACCCCCGGCTCGGGCTCGGAGAGCGTGACCACGCCTTCCTCCTCCACGTCGAGGACGCGGACCCCGACGGTCGTCGAGGCGTCGACCACGCGCTCGGTCTCGACGGTGCCCTGGTCGTCCCTGCCGTCGCTCACGTTGACGGGCACGAGCAGCAGCCCCGTCGTGGTCTCGAAGTCCAGCGCCTGCACGGTCCGCAGCTGGCCGGTGGTCGGGTGGATCTCGAAGAGCGCGCCGTCGCCCCCCTCGCCGATCGCGAACGTGAGCGGGTCGTTGTCGCGGTCGGTCGCCGTCACGCGGTCGCCGACGTCCACGCCGGCGTCCGTCTCCGGGATGTTCTGTGCGCTGCCCGTGCGGATGCGAGGCGGCGCGTTGGGGATCGGGTCGGGCGTGATCGCGGCGGTCGCTTCGCTCTCGGCCGACTTCCCCCCGCCCCGGCGGTCCGTGTACGGGTTCACGATGGCGCGGATCTCGAGGCTCGTCTCGTCCTCGTCCGCGACGTAGGTGTAGGAGCCGAGGCCGGTGTTCGAGTGGATCAGCTGCTGCCACGCGCCGCCCGACGTCCGCGTCTGGATGACCCAGGCGAACCCGCCCTCGCCGGGAACCTGGGTGAGCACGATGCCGCCGTCCGGGTCGGAGATCGTGAACGTGACGCTCTCCCCGACGGCCGGGTTGAGGTTGCTGACGGAGATCGCGCCGTCCTCCTCCACGTCCTGCACGGTCAGCGTGACGTCGTGACGGACGGCGCGGCGGGTGGGCCCGCTCTGGCGGTCGGTCGCTACGACCGTGTACTGGTAGACGTTGTCGCCGTTCGCGTCGTCCGGGTCCTCGAAGTTGGGTGTCTCCCTGAAGACGACGTTGCCGCCGAGGTCGATCTCGAAGTCGAGGCGGTCCGGACCCTCGAGCGACCAGTCGACGAAGCCCTCCTCGTCGCGCGCGGTGTACGAGACGATGACCGGGAAGGCGTAGGGAGGCTCCTGGAAGTTCGCGTCCAGGGTTGCGTTGTGCTCGTCGAAGGAGAGGGTGACCGAGGGGCTCCCGGTGAACTCGGGCTGCTCGTTCACGTCGTCCACCTGGACCAGGAATTCGTCGCCGATCTCCCCGAGCTGCCCGACGTTCTCAGCCGTGTTGTCGGGCGGCGTGTTGGCGTCCCTGGCCAGGATGATCAGCTCGTAGACGTTGCTGGTGGAGCCCGAGCCGGTCGACTGCTCGAAGTCCGGTAGCTCGGCGAACCGCAGGACGCCCTGGCCGTCGGCGTTCTTGGTGATCGTGAAGTCGCTGGCGTCGGCGCCGGCGAGCTCCCACGTGATCACCTCGTTCTCCTCGTCGCGGGCGGTGAAGACGGCGACGTCGTCGATGTCGGCGAGGGCCACGCCCGCGTCGTACTCGATCTCGTTGTAGAGCGCGTTGGGCAGGTCTGTGATCTCCGGCGTCTCGTCGATGTTGGTGACGGTGACGGCGATCTGGTATGGCCTGATCCTCGATGTGACCCCGGGGGTGTCCCGCAGGCGCATGGTGACCTTGTAGACGTTGTCGCCCTCCGTTTGCCCCGACTCGGGGGAGTCTGCGGGCATCTCGTAGTTGGGGCGGTTCTTGAACCGGAGGCGACCGAAGCGGTCGCCAATGGTGGTGACGCTCGAAGCCTCGAGGTCGCTGGTGTCCAGGCCTGCCAGCGTCTCGTAGAAGATGTCCTGGCCTTCCTCGTCGTGCCCCCGGTACTCGCCGATGAGGGAGTCCCACGAGGCGGCGTCGTAGGGGATCTCGGCGAAGGTGGGATTGAGGTCGCCCTGGATGAGGACGGGGATCTCGTTGAGGCCCGTCACCGTGACCGTGACCTCGAAGGTGCCGACGCTGTTGCTCTCGCCCTGCTGGTCGTCCGCCCGCACCTGGATGACGTACTCGTTGTTCCCGTCCATGTCGTCGGGTCGCTCGAAGTCCGGCCGCGCCGTCATCTCGTCCGTGACCGGGTGGGTGACCGCCGCGATGTCGAACGACAGCACGCCTGTCGAGGCGTTGATGCTGAAGTGCGCCGCGTCGTCGCCGGCCACCGACCAGCTCACCGTGTCGTTGTCGTCGTCATACGCGGTGAACGTCGCCACCTCGTAGTCCGAGGCCGGGATGTCGCCCGGGACCCGGGAGAAGTCGATCTCCTGGAAGCTCGGCGCCATGTCCCCGCTGACCACCGGCGTCTCGTTGAGGTCGTTGACCATGACCGCGACGATCTGGGTGTCCTCCAGCCGTGGGCTCGCGTTGTCCCTCACCCGCACCGTCAGGTCGTAGGTGTTGTTGCCGCCCGTGTCGTCCGGCATCTCGTAGTCCGGCGGGCTCTTGAACGTGAGCTCGGCCGTCCCGTTCACGTTCGAGGTGATGTTGAAGTCACCCGCGTCGTTGCCCGAGAGGTCCCACGACATCGTCCCGGTCGTCATGTCCGGGTCCGTCGCGATGTACGTCGCGACCACCCCCGTGGCGTTCTCGTCGAAGGAGACGGTCGCGGGGGCGGTGGTCAGCGTCGGCGTCTCGTTGACGTCCGTGACGGTCACGGCGAGGGACTTCGAGACGCTGAGGTGGTTCGACGCTCCCCGCGCGCCGTCGATGCCGTTGTCCGTGACCGTGACCGTGACGTTGTAGACCCCGTCGCCGCCGGCGTCCTGCCGGTCCTCGAAGTTCGGAGCGTTCTTGAAGGTGAGCACGCCGCTGGTCGAGCCGATCTCGAAGAAACCCCCGTCGTCGGCGCTCTCCACGGACCAGGTCAGCGTGTTGGCCGAGTCGTTGGTCTCGCCGTTGCTGTCCGGGTCGTCTGCGTCGTAGTCGAGGACCGAGGTCTGGTTCTCGGCGACGGAGATGGCGGTCTGGGTGGTCTCGATGGTGGGCTGCTCGTTCACGTCCGTGAGGCTGATGATCACCGAGATGGTGTCGTCGATGTTGGTGTTGGTGTTGCCGGCGGCGTCCTTGCTGTCCCGCACGCGCACCGTAACGCTGTAATTGACGGTGCCTTCATAGTTGTAGTTGATGCCGGACTTGGTCTTGATCTGGCCGGTGCCGGAATCGATGGTGAACGATGACTCGTTGCCGCCCGTCCCGAACGAGTAGGTGAGCGTGTCGTTGTCGTCGTCGCTGGCAGCCACGGCCGAGCCGACGTTCACATTCGCTCCGCTGTTCTCCGCCACCTCCCGCGTTGCCGGCGAGGTCTCGTCGAACTCCGGTTCGTTGTTGCCGGCGCTGATCTGGCCCGTCACAGCGTTGGCGCTCTTGCCCGACCCCTGGGGGTCCGTGTAGGACGCCGTGGCGCGCAGGAACCTGTTCACGTCCACGGCCACCGGTTCATAGGTATTGGATGTCGCCCCGCTGATGGGGGCGAAGGGCCCTGAGGCCGAGGCCCCCAGCGCCCACTGCCAGCTCACGCTGGTCGGAGTCCCGTCCAGATCAGTCACCGACGCCGTCAGCGTCTCGCCTCCCGATTCGGTGCCCGCGATCGTCACCGTGCCGGGCTCGTCGAGGTTGTTGAGGTTGATGATCACGGTGATGCTGTCGTCGATCGTCGTGTCGTTCTGGTTGGCGGCCGTTCTTGCCGTCGTGCACGCGCAAGGTGATGGAGAAGCCGGACTTGGTCTCGTAGTCGTAGGTCACGCCCGACTTCGTCGAGAACTGCCGGGTCGCGGCGCTAAACGTGAAGGACGAACTGTCGGCCCCGGCTACCGAGTAGATCAGCGTGTCACCATCGACGTCGGTGGCCGGCACGGGATCGCCGATGTTCACGCTGGCGCCCGTGTTCTCGTCGAGCATGAAGGTGACGCTCGACCCGTCGTCAAACGTCGGCGCGGTGTTGAGGATCTGGTTGGTGACCGCGTTCGCCATCCGGTTGCCCTGGAGGGTGTCGCCGTAGACGACCGAGGCCCGCAGGTACATGCCGACGTCGGCGGGGACCACGGTGTAGGTCGCGGAGTTGGCGTTGGTGATGTCGTCGAACGAACCAGTCGCCGAGGCGCCCCGCGCCCACTGCCAGGTGATGGAGCCGATATTGCCGTCCGGGTCGGAGACGGTGGCCGTCAGTGTCGCCCCGACCGCGAGGTCGCCCGCGATGGTGACGGAGCCGGCTTCTTCGACGTTTGTGAGGCTGATGGTGACGTTGATGCTGTCGTCGACCGCCGTATCGACGTTGCCGTTGGCGTCCTTGTTGTCGCGGACGTTGACGGTCACCGTGTAGGTCTTCTTGGTGCTCTCGAAGTCGTAGTCGATGCCGCTCTTGGCCTGGATCTGGCCGCTGTTCGCGACGATCTGGAAGGACGAGGCGTCCGCGCCGCTCAGCGTGTAGGTGAGCGTGTCGCCGTCGTCGTCGCTGGCTGTGAAGGGCATCCCGACGTTCGTGCCGGCGGCGCTGTTCTCGGACAGCGTTGGCATGGTTGACAGGCCACTGTCGAACGCGGGCTCGTTGTTCACGGTGTTGTTGGTCACCGACTCGTTGGACAGGGCGGCGGCGGCGTTGCCGGCCTCGTCCTGGACCGGCGTGGCGCCCATCCCGGTCGGGACGGTGTAGCTCACGGTGACCGTCTCCCCGGCGATGACCGTCGACGCCAGCGCCAGCGTCACCGCCATGCCGCTGATCGAGACGCTCGACGGCGCGGCCGACGTGCCCGCGACCGTCACGGAGTAGGCGCTGGCGAGGGGCGTCGAGGCAGAGTCGAGCGTCTCATCGTAGGTCAGGACCAGCGAGGTCTCGTTTACGGTCGCCGTGTCCAGCGTCGGCGCGGTGCTGTCGGTCGGGAGGATCGTGCCCTTGATCCGCATCTTGACGAAGAACCGGTTGTCCTCGGTCCAGGCGTCCGATGCGCTGGCCCTCCAGAAGATCGTGTCGCCGATCGACCATCCGGCTGCCCCGCCGCCGTCATCACCCGTTGTCGAAACCCGGTCGATGCTTCCATTGAGAGAGCCCCCGCTCCCGTTGTCGACGAACACGGCGTACGTGGTGCCGGGGTCAAGCGTCGTGCCCTCGGCCGCCGTGAATGTCTTCGCCCCAGCGGTGCTGACGTCGTCGGGGTTCGTCAGCGTGGCGTGCACCGCGTTCGGGGTTCCGTCGGTGTTCGTCGTGAAGATCCTGACGCGGACCGTCGTCGCCGAGCTTGTACCTACGAGCCTTATCTCCACGCTGTTGAGGCCGTAGCCCAGCGTGTTGCTGCCCGTCGTGAACGGCTGCGCCTGGGCCGTGTTTGTTTCGCTCGCATCCGTCTGACCCCAGTTCGCGACCAGCGTGACCTCGTTCCGCGGGACGGAGCGCAGTTGCGCGCCGCCGTCCTGCACGGCCGGCTCCGACCCCGCCTCGGGCGTGGGTTCGGGCGTGGGCTCGGACGTCGGCTCGGGGGTGGTGGCCTCGGGCAGCGTGATGTCAGTCCGGCCCGAGCGGGAGCCGAGGTCGTTCGAGCGGATCCGGTAGCGGTAGTGCTCCCCGCGGTTCACGTCCTCGTCGGTGTAGGTCAGCGTCGAGCCGTCGACGGTGGCGAGGAGAGCCATGCGCGCGCCCTCGACCTCCATCTCGCGGCGGTAGACGGCGTACTCGTCGGGCGTGCAGTCGGGCGAGGCCTCCCAGGTCAGCACGACCGCCGCGCCGTCCTCGCTGGGCGCGCTCGCCAGGTTGACCGGCGGCACGCTGCACGTCGCGTCGGCGCGGACGCCGGTGGTGCGCGCGAGCAGCACCGCCAGCAGCGCGACGAGCACGAACGCCAGCGCGAGCAGGCGGAACGCGCTTCGGCCACCGCGGGAGCCGCGGCCGGACCCTCGCGCGCCCCGCGTGCGCGGACCCCCCGCGATGAGCCGTGCGGCGAGCCGCAGGGGGAGCCTGAGGGCGCGGGACGGGAGGTCGTGCCAGGGCGGGTGGCGCTTCATCCAGTCGTACACGGGGCACCACCCTCGGGAGATGCTCCGGCGGGACTGACGTTCGCCCGTGGCGGTCGGTTCGCCGCGATCAGCCAGCAGAGCCCGGGCGTTCTGTTGTCCAACGCGGAGCATCAATGCGGGCTCAAACGATAGACGACGGGACGCACGAGACTGTCAGAGATCTATGAGATACGGCCCCAGAGGCGTAAAGTATCTGTTAGTATTTCGTGACGGCGTTCACCAATACCGAATGACAGGAGGGGAACGATGGTCGAGGAAAACACCCCGCCGGCGCCCGAGGCCCAGGCTCTCCGCGAACGCCTCTCCCGGCTGAGCGAGGCCAGCGCCCGCATCAACGAGAGCCTCGACTTCAACGTCGTCCTCCAGGAGACCATCGACAACGCGCGACGCCTGACCAATGCCCGATACGGTGTGATCGCGACGACCGACGAGGCCGGCGGCCTGGACGCGCTCCTCACCTCCGGCACGACCGAAGAGCAGCACGATGTGCTCGTCACGCACCCCGGCGGGATGAGGATCTTCGATCACTTCAGCCAGCTCTCGGCGGCTCTGCGTGTCGAGAACTACGGCGAATACGCCGAGTCGGTTGGAATCGATGGCCAGCTGCCGATGACCGTGTTCTCCGGTCTGGCGGCGCCGGTGAGACACCGGGACGAGCTGGTGGGAATCATCTGGCTGGGACACGACCGGGCGGACCAGGCGTTCAGCGATGAGGACATCGAGACGATGGTCATGTTCGCCTCGCAGGCGGCGCTGGTCATCGCCAACGCCCGCCGGCACCGCGATGTGCAGCGGGCCCGCGCGGACCTCGAGACCCTGGTGAACACGGCTCCGGTCGGGGTCGTGGTGGTCGACGCAACGACGGGGGATCTCGTGTCGGTCAACCAGGAGGCGAGGAGGCTCGTAGACGTCCTCAGCCCCGGTCAGCCGCCCGCGGAACTCCTCGCAGCGTTGACCCTGCACCGAGCGGATGGGCGCGAGGTCTCGCTGCGCGACTTCCCGCTGGCGGAGGCGCTCCGAGGCGGAGAGACGGTGCGAGGCGAGGAGATCACCCTCTCGATGGGCGAGGACCGCTCGCTGACGGTCCTGCTCAACGCCACTCCCATCGTGACCGAGAACGGCGAGCTGGAGCGGTTCGTCGCCACGGTGCAGGACATGACGCCGCTCAAGGAGCTGGAGCGGCTGCGCGCCGAGTTTCTCGCCATGGTGAGCCACGAGCTGCGCGCTCCGCTGACCTCCGTCAAGGGCTCGATCGCCACGCTCCTGAACCCCTCGAGCCCGCTGAACCCGGGCGAGGTGCTCCAGTTCCACCGCATCATCGACTCGCAGACGGACCAGATGCGGGAGCTCATCGCCGACCTGCTCGATGTCGCGCGCATCGACACCGGCACGCTCAGCGTCGCCCCGGAGCCCACGGACCTCGCGACCCTCGTGGGCGACGCCCGCGAGGCCTTCCAGAGCGGGGGCGGTCAGCACACGCTCCTCATCGACCTCGAGCCCGAGCTGCCGCTGGTTATGGCCGACCGGCTGCGCATGGTGCAGGTGCTGAACAACCTGCTGTTCAACTCGGCCCGGCACTCGCAGGAGACCTCGCCCATCCGGGTGTCCGTCGAGCGTGGCGAGATCCAGGTCACCGTCACCGTGGCCGACGAGGGCAGCGGCGTGCCGGCCGACCGCATGTCGAGCCTGTTCCGCAAGTTCTCCGGCATCACCGCCGAGGACCGTGAGCGCGAGTTCGCGCGGACGGGCCTGGGCCTCGCCATCTGCAAAGGCATCGTCGAGGCCCACGGTGGCCGCATCTGGGCGGAGAGCGAGGGGCCGGGGACCGGCGCGCGCTTCTCGTTCACCATCCCCACCGTCGGGAACGTCGAGGCCCCCTCGGCGGCCCCGGCCGCCCGGCCCTCCCCTCCCTCGGCGCGACCCGATGAGCCGGAGCGCCTGCGCGTGCTCGCCGTGGACGACGACCCGGAAGCGCTCCGCTACATCCGCTCCGCGCTGACCTCGTCGGGCTACGAGCCGATCGTGACGACCGACCCACAGGACGCGCTCACGCTCATGCGCGACGAGCGGCCGCACCTCGCGCTGCTCGACCTGCGGCTGCCGGGCACCGACGGCATCGAGCTGATGGGGGAGATCACGGCGATGGCAGACGTGCCCGTGATCTTCATCTCCGCCTACGGGCAGGACGAGCTCATCGCCCGGGCCTTCGAGGAGGGCGCCGAGGACTACGTCGTGAAGCCCTTCTCGGCCACGGAGCTCGGCGCGCGGATCAAGGCGTCGCTGCGCAGGCGCGCGGTGTCGGAGCCCGAGGAGCCGTACGTGCTGGGCGACCTCGTCGTGGACTTCGCCGAGCGGCGGGTGGTCCTCGGCGGTGAGCCGGTCATCCTGACCCCCATCGAGCACCGCACGCTCGTCGAGCTCGCGGCGAACGCGGGCCGCGTGGTGACGCACGAGCAGCTGCTGCGGCGCGTGTGGGGCCTCGAGGCGGGCGACGACGTCCGGCCCATGCGCACGGCGATCAACAGCATCCGCCGCAAGCTCGGCGACGACGCCGCGAGCCCGACCTACATCTTCACCGAGGCCCGCGTCGGCTACCGCATGGCGAGGCCCGAGCCCCCGTCCCCCGGCGAGGACGCGTCGGCCGAGACCTCGTAGCACCCGGTCGTCGCAACACCCCCGGGCAACACCCTTCGGGCTCACTGTCAGCACCGCCGGCTCCGCCGTCGGTGTGTCGCAGGGCTCTCCATCGCCCCCCGGCACTGACGGGCAACGCCGCGTGTAGTGAGACTCCGTCTCTTGCGTGGCTCACCGATCCCCGGTACTGTCTCCGGTCACATGAGACGGCGTATCACGCCTCAGTCTCAGCAATGACCGCACCCTACAAGGAGCCCCTGCGTGAGAAACATCATGGAATTGCGGACGCTCTGGTCCGCGCTGCTCGTCGCGCTCGCGATCGCCGTCGCGGCAGCGTGCACGGGCGGGGACGACGACGACGCCGGCGAGGTCGCCGCTGACGTGGCGAGCGAGGCCAACGAGGAGCCCGCCGGCGAACGGCTCCAGATCGTCGCGTCGACCGGCATCATCGCCCACTTCGCGGAGCAGATCGCGGGGGACGACGCCGACGTCGTGTCCGTGATCCCGCCGGGCGCCGACGCGCACACGTTCAGCCCCACCACCGCCGCCATCCGCGCCGTCTCCGCCGCCGACCTCGTGATTGTCAACGGGTACAACCTCGAGGAGTCCACGCTCGACACCATCTTCGAGCAGCTCCGCGACGACGCCCGGCTCGTGGTCGCCACGGTCGGCATCACGCCGCTCGAAGGCGGCCACCACCACCACGACGAGGAAGAGGGCCACGACCACGAGGTCGAGGGCCACGAGGACGAAGACGACCACGAGCACGACGAGGATGAAGAGGGCCACGAGCACGACGAGGACGAAGAAGGCCACGACGAGGACGAGGGCCACGAGGACGAAGACGACCACGAGCACGACGAAGACGAAGAGGGCCACGCCCACGACGAGGACGAGGAAGGCCACGACGAGGACGAGGGCCACGAGGATGAAGAGGCCCACGACCACGACGAGGACGAAGAGGGCCACGACGACGACAAGAAGCTCGATCTCGCCGCGGAGCACCAGCTGGCCATCGCCGATGGCGACCCGCACATGTGGCTCACCGTGCCGAACGCGATGGTCTACGTGCGCAACATCGCCAACGCGATCGTCGACGCCGACCCGGACAACGCGG